>CAYNNX010000132.1:0-17867 GCA_964398515.1 uncultured Streptantibioticus sp.
AAGCAGATCGGCACCGGCGAGGGAGGCATCCGACAGATCGGCCCCACTGAGGTTGTCCGACGAGTGAGCTTTCACGGCTCCCTTCAGCCGAGCTCCCCGGAAGTCGGCGTGGTTGAGGTTGATCGCCTGCAGCAGATACATGATGCCGCGAGTGCCCAGGGGGTGGTGGCGGGGTCGATGAGAACGTGGTCGGTACGTTGGCGGTTGGGGTCGCGGGCGGCTCCGCCGGTGCGGACGTCAACTGCGCCGTTGCCGGGTCACTCGCGTACGGCACTGGCTACACCGGAGTGGCCCACGTGCCACTCCCGCGCCGCCAGCTGCGCCGCCCACATGCGGGCGTAGCGGCCGTCACGGTCGGCGAGCAGTTCTGTGTGGGTGCCGCACTGGGTGACCCGGCCGGCGTCGAGGACGAGGATCTGGTCGGCGCCGACGACGGTGGAGAGGCGGTGGGCGATAACGACGACGGTCTTGCCGGCCACCAGGCGGTCGATGGCCTGCTGCACCACGACCTCCGATTCGGTGTCCAGGGCGGCGGTCGGTTCGTCGAGCAGGATGACGGGAGCGTCCTTCAGGATGGCCCGGGCGATGGAGATCCGTTGGCGTTCGCCCCCGGAGAGGGCGGAGCCGATCTCGCCGACACGTGTCTGATAGCCGTCCGGGAGGCGGGAGACGAAGTCGTGGGCGTTGGCCGCGCGGGCGGCGGCCTCGATCTCCGCGTCGGTGGCGTCAGGGCGGCCCATGGCGATGTTGGCGCGGATGGTGTCGTCGAAGAGGTAGACGTCCTGGAACACGATCGCGATGTGGCGCAGCAGCTCGTCCGGCTCCAACGTGCGCAGGTCGGTGCCGCCGAGGCGGACGGTGCCGGTTTGCGGGTCGGCGTAGCGGCTGATGAGTTTGGTGATGGTGGTCTTGCCGGAGCCGGAGGGGCCGACCAGGGCGGTGAGGCTGCGTTCGGGGACGGTGAAGTCGATGCGGTCCAGGGCCGGTTGGTCCTGGCCGTCGTAGGCGAAGGTTACGTTCTCGAAGTGGAGGTCGAAGGCGGTGGGCGGGTGTCCGCCAGGGGCGACGGGGAGTGGCTGGGTCGCCAGGACGTCGTCCACCCGGCGCAGGGCTGCTTCGGACAGCTCGAAGAGTTTGGTCATCACGGCGGCCATGCTCAGCGGTTCGGCGAACCGGGCGGCGGTGACGACCACGGCGACCAGGACCGCCGGGGAGAGCCGCATGCCGACGGCGAGCGCGGTGCCGAGGCCGACCAGCGCCACGAGGGCGAGTTGGACGATGAGTTGGGCGCCCGCGACAGGTAGTGCGGCGGATCGGTGGCCCCTGACCTGGGCGTGGTGCTGGTGGGCCAGGACGGCGGTCAGGCGTGGGGAGTCGGCACCGGCCTGGCCGGTGGCCTTCAGTACGGGCAGTCCCTGGACGTACTCCACGATGTGGCTGGAGAAGGCGGCGTCGGCCTCGTCGGTCTCGTGGAAGCCGGAGTTGGATCGGCGCTGCACCTGGCGCACCAGCGGGAGAGCGGCCAGCGTGGCGGCGGCCAGTACCAGTCCGAGGCGCCAGTCGAGGGCCAGGACGACCACTCCGAGCACGGTCGGTACGGCGACGAGCTGGATGAAGAGCGTGGACAGCGAGGAGATGGCGCCGGCGGCGGTGGTGGCGTTGTTGCCGACGACGGACGTGAGGTCGCCGGCCGCCCGACGGGCGAGCTCCTGCTGGGGCATGGACCGCAGTTTCGCGCCGAGGCGGAGCCTGGTGTTCTGGGTGACGAGGTGCCAGTAGTCATACGTGAACGCCATCTCGCGGACGCGCAGGGCCGCTTCCACGGCGACCAGGGTGGCCAGTGCACCGACCCAGAGCCAGGCCCGGCCGGTGCGCACCGGTTGGTGGATCAGCTCGGCGAGCAGCGGAATGAACGTGGCGTAGGCGGCGGCCTGGACGAGGGAGGCCGCGGCCGAGACCCGCAGAGTGGCGCGGAACTGCGGGGCGTGCGGACCCGCGGCGGTGAGCATCAGGCGAAGGATGCGCCTCATCGGCCGGTCTCCAAGGGTGTGGTCTCCAGGTCAGAGGTGGTGGCGGCCAGGCCCCAGCGGGCGGCCTGCTCGTGTCGGGCCCACAGTGTTGCGTAGCGGCCGCCGGCGGCGACGAGTTCGGCGTGCCGGCCGCGTTCGGCGACCCTGCCCCCGTCGAGGACCACGATCTGGTCCACGCCGATGATGGTGTTGAGCCGGTGGGCGATGATCAGGACGGTCCGGCCTTCGGTGAGCCGGGCTATGGCCTGCTGGATGGCGGCCTCGTTCTCGGGGTCGGCGAAGGCCGTCGCCTCGTCCAGGATCACGATCGGCGCTTGGGAGAGGATCGCGCGGGCGATGGTGATGCGCTGGCGCTGCCCGCCGGACAGGCGTGTGCCCCGTTCGCCGACCTGGGTGTCGTAGCCCTGCGGCAGCTCGGTGGTGATGAAGTCGTGGGCCGCGGCGGCTTCGGCTGCCGCGCGTACCTCGTCATCGGTCGCGTCGGATCGGGCCAGTCGGATGTTCTCGGCAACGGTGCCGGCGACCAGGAACGGCTCCTGGAACACCAAGGCGATGTGCCGGAGCAGGACATCACTGCGGATCTCCCGCACATCGACGCCGCCGATGCGCACGGACCCCGACTCGACGTCGTAAAAGCGCGGGATGAGCCTGGCCACTGTGGACTTGCCGGAACCGGACGGGCCGACCAGCGCGCACACCGTGCCCGCGGGAATGTCGAGGTCGACCCCGTCGAGCGCCGGACGGCCCCGGTCGGAGGCATAGCTGAAGGAGACGCCGGTGAAGATGATCGACGAGCCGTCCGGCTCTCGGGGGTACTCGGGTTCCGGCAGGGCGGGGGCGCCGAGCAGTTCGGTGACCCGCACGGCTCCGGCCTTGGAGTCGTTGATGTAGTTGGTCAGGTGCATCAGCGGTGCGACGGCTTCGATCGGCATCGCGCCGATCAACAGGCCGAGCAGCAGATCGGTGTCGGAGATCCAGCCGGCCGCGCGCATCGGCACCGCGGTGGCCGCGACCATCAGGAGCGTGGGCAGCGGCACGATGAACAGCTTCGTCAGCAGTCCGGAGGCCCGTGAGGTGGCCAGCCATCCGGCGACAGCCCCGGTGAACTCCTCCACCGCAGTGGAGAACCGCCGGAAAGAACCCCGCCCGTCATCGAACGTCCGCACCACCGGCATGCCCTGGACGAACTCGACCACGGCCGCGGTAACACTCTCGTTCGCCCGGTTGTAGCGGTCACGCTGCTGGGTGTAGTCGCGGGAGAGCAGGGACAGGCAAACGACGGCGATGGGAATGATCAGCAGCACGGCGAGCAGCAATCGCCACTGCACCACGCCAAGCGCGATCAGTGCCGCGAGCGGCTGGGCGACGCCGGAACCGGCGAACGGCAGGGAGTCGGCGACCACGTTGTGCAGCGACTTGACGTCGTCCTGCACGATCTTCTTGATCGGGCCGGAACCCAGTCGTTGCACTTCGCCCAAGGGCATCCTGGCCAGGGCGTCCGCGAGTTCGCCGCGCAGTACCACTTCGAGTTCGTACGAGGCCTCGTGGGCGACGTTCTCCGCCCGCCATCGGGCGGCGAAGGCGGTCACCAGCGCCACCAGCGCGCCCGCTGTCCAGTACGCGATGCCCGATCGGCCGCCGGAGAGCAGTTCGCCCACCGCGAAGGCCACGCAGACATATCCGGCCACCGCCGTGACGCCGCCGACCACGGCGAGCAATGCCGCCCGGCCCAGGCGCGTCCGCACGGCGGGGGCGTACGCGACCAGGTCCATGACGCTGCGCAGCCCGCCCTTGTTCATCGGGTGCTCCCTGCGATGCGATCGGCGAGCGCCCGCTTGTTGACCTTGCCGAGTCCGGTGCGGGGGAAGGATTCCAGCACTTCGACCCGGTCCGGCAGTTTGAAGGCGGCGAGTCCGAGCCGGGAGAGGTGTGCGTTGAGCTCCGCTCGGCTGGGCGGGGTGCCGCGGGCGATGACGCAGGCACAACTGCGTTCACCCAGCGTCGCGTCCGGGATGCCGACGATGGCGACGTCGTGCACGGCCGGGTGACCGAGCAGGTGGTTCTCGACCTCCTCGACCGGGATCTTGTCCCCGCCCCGGTTGATCACGTCCTTGATCCGGCCTTCCACCACGAGGTCTCCGCTGGGCAGCCGGCGCACCAGGTCACCGCTGCGGTAATAGCCGTCGGGGGTGAACGCGGTGCGGTTGTGGTCGGCGGCCCCGTAGTAGCCGCGCACCGTGTACGGGCCGCGGACCTGCAATTCGCCAAGTTCGCCGGGCGCCACCTCGTGGTCGTCGGCGTCCACGATCCGCAGCTCGTCATCGGCGGCGAGCGGGCGGCCCTGGGTGTGCAGCACCAGGTCGTCAGGGTCGTCGAGGCGGGTGAAGTTGAGCAGTCCCTCGGCCATGCCGAAGACCTGTTGCAGGCGACAGCCCAGCACCGGGCCGATGCGCTCGGCGGTGTCCGGCTTCAGCCTGGACCCGCCGACCTGGAGGAGCCGCAGGCTGCTGAGGTCCGTCTTCGCCCACTCGGCGGCCTCCAGCCAGAGCAGCGCCAGTGGCGGTACGAGCGCGGTGACGGTGACCCGTTCGCGTTCGATCAGCCGGAAGGCGTCGTCGGGACTGGGGGTCGGGCTGAGCACGACCATGCCGCCGGCGTGCAGGGTTCCCAGGACACCGGGGCAGGCCAGTGGGAAGTTGTGGGCGACGGGCAGGGCGGCCAGGTAGCGGGTGGTGGCATCGAGGCCGGTCACCTCGGCGCTGGCCGTGATGTTGTAGACATAGTCGTCGTGTGTCCGCGGGATCAGTTTGGGGACGCCGGTGGTGCCGCCGGACAGCAGGAGCAGGGCGACGTCGGAGGGATGGGGTGCGGGCAGCGGCTGCGGTTCGGCCTCGACCGACGACAGCGCGGTGAACTCGCCGCCCGCCGCGTCAGCGGCTGATGTCTCAGTGCCGACCACCAGCACGTGGCGCAGGGTCGGTGTCCGTTCCCGGACGATCCGGGCGAGGGGACGGTGGTCGAAGCCGATGTGGGTGTCCGGGATGACGTAGGCGACGGCCTCGGAGACCCGGGCCAGGTGGACGATCTCGGTCTCCCGGTGCGCGGGAAGGGCGAACACGGGGATCGCCCCGAGCCGGAAGAGCGCGAAGGACAGGGCGACGAACTCGGCGACGTTCGGAAGGTGGACCAGCACCCGGTCACCGGAGGCGATCCCCAGGCCGTGCAGGCCCGCCGCCAGCCGGTCGGCCCACTCGTCGAGTTCGCGATAGGTCCAGCGGCGGTCGCCGTCGACGACGGCGGTGTGGGCGGGACGGGCCAGGGCCCGGTCCTTCAGCAGCGAGCCGAGTGTCCGGCCCTGCCAGTAGCCGCGCTCGCGGTAGCGGGTCGCGAACTCCTCTGGCCAGCCGGTGACTTCGTCCAGCATGACTGCCTTTCTCTGGGAATGAAGTTGAAGATGATGCTCCATCAGTTTTCGGCTGGCACGAGATAGGGGGCAATGCTGGCGAGCTTCTCGCACGTCTCCTCGGACTCCCGCTCTGGCCGGGACGCCCCGACCACGCCCGCGCCGGCGCGCAGCCAGGCACGTCCGTCGCGCTGGTAGACCGCCCGCAGCACCAGGGCGGCATCCAGCGACCCGTCGCAGCCGGCCATCAGCACCGCGCCCGAGTACAGGCCGCGCGGCTGGTCTTCCAGCTCCTCGATGAGCCGGTACGCCGCGGGCTTGGGGATGCCGGAGGCGGTGACCGGCGGGAACACCGCGCCGAGCGCGTCCCAGGCCGTGCGGCCCTCGGCCAGTGTGGTGGCGACGCGGGAGGCCAGATGCTGGACGCTGCCGCGCGGTTTGACGGTGAGGAACTCACCGACCCGGGTGGTGCCGGGACTGCCCACCGACGCCATCTCCTCGAAGGCGAGTTTGACCGAGGTCGCGTGCTCGAAGACCTCCTTGGGGTCGCTCAGCAGTTCCGTGCGCAGGGCCTCGTCGGTGTCCGTCTGGCCGGTGAGCGCCCGGGTGCCCGCGAGCGGCTGGGTCGATGCCATGCCTGCCGCGTCGACCTCCACCACGGTCTCCGGGCTGAACCCGGCCGCCTGCCAGCCACCGAGGTCGAGCAGGAAGGAGCGGGCCGGGGTGTTGTGGCGCCGGCCGAGGACATACGTGGCACACAGATCGACGGTGAAGGGGACGGGCACCGTGCGCGACAGGATGACCTTCTGCAGCCGGTGCCGTCCGATCTCCGCGACGGCGTGCGCGACGCCGCTGCGATAGGAGCGGTCGTGGGTACGGACGTCGACCGGTACGGCGTCGGCGCGGGGCGGTTCGGCCGGTTCTCCCAGCAGTTTGCGTGCGGCGTCGAGGGCGTCGTCATCGAGGGCTCGGACCAGCACCTCGTCCTGCTTCACCTGGAATTCCAGTTGCGGGATCATCAGGTGGGCCAGCGTCTGGTGCGCGACCGTGCCGTTGCCACCGGCGAGTTCGAAGCTGGCCCAGCCGTAGGCGCGCCAGTCCGCCACCGGTACCCGGTCGAGCGCGGCCTGTATGCCCCGCCATGGGGTCCCGGACCAGGGCTGGTCACCGCCGAAGGTGCTGCGCACGCGGTGCGCGTCGACACGGATCTCCCCCAGCGGATTGCCCGCGACGTACCAGCGCTGCCCACGCTCGTAGACCACATGGTCGGCGAGCAGGCCGGAGCCCACCACTTGGGCTACGACCGCGAGCGGGTCGAAGGTGCCCTCGACGAGGGCCTCCCGGTACTGCTCCCTCACGACGTCATCCCCTTCGCGGTGTGGATCGGTGCGGCGATGAGCTCGGCGACCTGGCGCGCGTTGTACCCCTCGATGCAGCTGAAGTGGTTGCCCTCGATGTCGGTGACCTGCACCTGTCCGATGCACACGTCGCGCCAGAAGGCGAGGGTCGTCTCGTCCATCCCCGGTGCGAACCCGGACGAGCCGCGCGGGCGCAGGAAGCGGATGTCACCGGCGTACGGCGCCGGGGTGAACCGCGCGGACAGGAAGCTCTGCCGGAAGACGCGGAACATCGCGCCGACCATCTCCGCAGGCATCTGCTGCCCCGTCGCCTCGGAGGCGGCGCGGGCGTACCGGACGAAGCGGTCCTCCCTGGTGTGGGAGGTCAGCCTGCGGAACCACGCGGCGATCCGGTCGAGTTCGGGGTCGCCCCCGACCTCGGTCAGCGCCCCCTGCGGCACCCGGCCGTCGTGGTCCGCGACCACCTGCATGAACGCCCGGACCATCGCGTCGGGGTCGACCTCGCCGAAGCCGGTCTGCTGGAGGGAGATGTGCAGGTTGGGGATGAAGAGCATCTCGATCATCACGTCGTCCTCGACGTCGATGACCACGGGGTGGCTGCTGACCAGGACCAGGTCCGCGACGTCCACGCCGCGTTCGTCCAGGCGCCGGGCCACCTCGGTGGCGAACAGGCCGCCCAGGCAGTAGCCGATCAGCTGGAAACGGGTGTGTCCCTCGGCCAGCAGGCGCTCGGCGTAGTCGTCGGCGAGGCGCTCGATCACCTCGGCCGGGTCGAGCGAGGTGTAGACGTCGGTGTCGTCGATGACGATGCCGAGCACCGGGCCGAGGTCCTGGGCGACCAGTTCCTTGGCGAGCGGCCGGAAGCAGTCCATCGTGCCCAGGCCTGCGTGGAACAACACCCGCACCGGGCCGTCGCCTCTGGTGCTGAAGGGGACCAGCACGGCGTTGCCGGTGTCGGCGTGCCGCCCGGCGGGTTCGGCGTCGGGCGCCGCCGACCGGGACCGCAGGAACCGGGCGAGTGCCTCGACCGTGGGATGGTTGAGCAGCTGCCGCAGCATCGTGTCGAAGGGCACGTCGGCGGCTTCGGGCAGCTCCTCGCGCAGGCGCCCGGCCATCCGGGCCATGATCAGGGAGTCCGCGCCGAGGTTGTAGAAGCTCTCCGTGCGGCCGACCCGGCCCACGGCCAGTGCGGCCGACCATAGTTCGGCGAGTTTCGCCTCGAAGGGATCGGCGGGTTCGTCGGCACGCGTTGCGCGGACGCCACCGGTCGATGCGGGCCGCCAGCCTTCCAGCGTGCGGCGGTCGACCTTGCCGTTGCCGGTGAGCGGAAGCGCGTCGACGATCTGGATGTGCGAGGGGAGCATGTGCGCGGGCAGGCGGTCGGCCAGGTGGTCCAGCAGCTCCGCCTCGGTCACCGGCACCCGGTCGGACTTCAGGCGGGCGGCGAAGAGATGGACGCCCTGCGGCGCCAGGACGTGGTCGTCCTCGGGCAGGCACAGCACCGTTTCGGCACCGGTGACCTTCGTCATCAGCTCCCGCCACTGGTCCCGGTCGAGGTACGACGAGCCCGTCGTGCGGCGGGTGTCCTCGGGGGCGGTCATCATGAACGCCTGCGAGGCGAGGATCCACGGGTGTTCCCGGGTGGGCTCGGTCAGCACCAGCCAGCCCCGGGGAGCGACCAGCTCGGCGAGTCGGGCGAGGGCTGCCTCGGGGTCGCGCGCGTTCTCCAGCACGCCCGCGGCCAGCACCACGTCGAAGGAGTTCGGTGCCAGACCCTGCCCGCGGTGGTCGGCGTCCACGTCGAACACCCCGAAGCGCACCCACGGGTGTGCACCGAAGCGGTTGCGCCCCTCGGGCAGGAAGAACGGCGAGACGTCGGTGAACAGGTAGTCGGCCGGGAAGCCTTCCGCGAGCGTCGCGAGGACGCCCTCGGTGGTACCGCCGGTTCCCGCTCCCGCCTCCAGGACCCGCAGCGGGCGACCTGCCGGGTGCCGTTCGGCGATGTTCCGGAAGAGCGAGGAGACGGCGGCGTTGAGGTAGCGCGCCATGCTGTGCTCACGGTACAGCGCGTCGGCGGTGTCGAACCGCCCCTCGGGGAAGAGCAGTTCGACGGGGTCCTGTTCGCCGGTGAGCAGGGCGGGCAGACGGTCGGCGTTGCGTCGTAGATAGGCGACGAACTCCGGTGACCCCAGCTCGTCCGTCCAGGCCGCGGACACCCGTGCCCAGCGTTCGGCAACCGTCGCCGCGTCCACGGGACCGGGAGCGGCCTCGGCCAGCACCGCCCGCCAGCGCCCGACCAGCCACTCGTGGCGCGGGGCGATCCGGGCCCCGGCCGCCTCGACCTCATCCAGTGCATGGGCCATCGAGGAGAGCACGGCCGCGTCGAGCGCCGTGACCAGAGTCTCGACCTGGCCGCGGGTCAGGCCCTCGGCGACCTCGTCCGCCAGGGCGAACGTCGGGGTTGCACCGGAGCTGCCGGTGGTTCGGGCGCACTCGACCACCGCGAGCAGGCCGCGTTCGGATCCGGAGCCGTCCAGGACGACGCCCGAGGCGGCGACGGCCGGGTGGTCCAGCAGGGCGGACTCGATCTCGCCGAGCTCGATCCGGTGGCCGCGGACCTTGACCTGGGTGTCCTCCCGCCCGAGGAACTCGATCTCCCCGCCGGCCAGGTAGCGGCCCAGGTCACCGGTCCGGTACAGGCGTTGGCCGTCGCGGGGGTGGGTGATGAAGCGGTGCGCCGTGGTCTCCGGGTCGCCCAGATACCCTTGCGCGAGACCGGCGCCGGAGATGTACAGCTCGCCGACCGTCCAGACCGGGCAGTCGCGCAGCTCGGCATCGAGCACCCGGAAGCCCTGGTTGGCGAGCGGCACGCCGTAAGGGATGCTCCGCCATCCCGCGTCCAGGCCCTCGTACGGGTGGTGGATCGACCAGATCGATGCCTCGGTGGCGCCGCCCAGGCCGATGACCCGCATGTCCGGCAGGCGTTCGGTGATCGCCTGCGGCAGGGTGAGCGGGATCCAGTCGCCGGACAGCAGAGCGAGGCGCAACGTGGGCAGGGCGAGTTCGGGCTCGGTGTCCAGGTAGGTGGCGAGCATCTGCATCAGCGCCGGTACCGAGTTCCACACCGTCACGCCGTGCTCGGCGATGAGCGCGGCCCAGTGCGAGGGGTCGGCACGCCGGGTGGCGTCCGGGAGGACCAGGGCGCCGCCGACCGCGAGCGGGCCGAAGACGTCGTAGACGGACAGGTCGAAACCGAGGTTGGCCAGGCCCAGCACGCGGTCCTCGGCGGTCACGCCGAAGCGGCGGTCGACGTCGGCGATGGTGTTGCCGGCGGCGCGGTGACTGATCACCACGCCCTTGGGGCGGCCAGTGGAGCCGGAGGTGTAGATGACGTAGGCGGGTGCGTCCGGGTCGCCGCCGGTCGGTACCGCTCCCGGTGTCGTGGACGGCAGTCGGTCCACCGCGATGGGATTCACGTCCTCGGGCCAGTCGGCGTCCACCCAGGACTGGGTCAGCACGTGGCGCACCTCGGCGTCGGCGAGGATGGCGGCACGGCGCAGCGGTGGCTGGACGGTGTCGACGGGCAGGTACACGGCTTCGGCGAGCAGCGTGCCGAGAACCGCTGCGACCTGTTCGACGCCCTTGTCCATGACGATCGCCACCCGCTTCCCCGGCGTACAGCCGGCTGCGCGCAGCGCCTCGGCGACAGCGGTGGCCCGCCCGGCCAGTTGGCCGTAGCTGACGACGCCGTGCGGGCCGTACACCGCGGGCCGTTCGGGAGTGCGTGCCGCCTGGGCGAACACCGGCTGGTGCAGCAGTGTGTCGGGCAGGGGCGCGGCGGTGTCGTTGACCCGGCGGCGTTCCTGCTCCTGCCACACGGGCAGCGGCACGGTTTCTGCGGCGTCCCAGGCCTCGTCGGCGGCGGCAAGGGCGCGCAACAGCGTCTCGAAGGCGGCGAACATGTCGTCCACAAGACCTTCGGGGAAGACACCTTCGCGGGCGTCCCAGTTGACCTGGAGTCCTTCGGTACCGTCCATCGCCTGACAGTCGATGAACACCTGCGGGGTCTGGGTGATCCCGAAGCCGTCCAGCCGACCGGAGGTACCGCTGCCGTCGGCTCCTTCGCCGATGCCGATGGCGCTGGTGAACACGATCGGCAGAAGGGCGGCCTGCCGCCCACGTCGGCGGGCGAGCTCTCGCAACACCTCGACTCCGGAGCACAGCCGGTGGTCGAGGTCGTCGAAGAGCTGACCGCTGACCGCCTTGGCGCGCTCGGTGAACGAGGTGCCAGCGCTCCAGTCGACGGCCAGCGGGTTGACGGAGGTGAAGTCGCCGACGATCCGGTCGACGTCCGGGTGGAGCGGCAGCCGGCCCAGCACCGTGAGGTTGAGGCAGAAGCGCGGCGTACGGCTCCACCGCTCGATCACGGCGGCGTAGGCGGCCAGGACGGCCGAGGACGGGGTGATTCCGCGCTGGTGGGCGCGCTGCTTGAACCGCTCCCAGGCGGGGCTGTCGAGTTTCAGGAAGCGGCGCCGGAAGCGCGGCGGCGACTGGCCCTCGGCCGTCGGCAACTCCGGTGCGGGCGGGAGTTCGTCGATCCGGGCCCACCAGTATTCCCGGTCGCGCTGGTAGCGGCTGGTCTCGCGCAACCGGCGTTCGGCCAGCAGGTAGTCGCGAAACCGGATGTCCAGCGGCGGCAGTTCGCGGGCAGGATCGGCGTGCAGGGCCTCGAACTCGGCGAGCAGCAGTCGGATGCTGGCCCAGTCGGCGATCAGGAAGTCCAGGGACAGATGGAGCACCGCGCGATCGGGACATCGGCTGACCCGCAGGTCGAACAGTGGCCAGCAGGTGGTCTCGTGCACCTGGTGGCCCAGCTCGTCCCGCACGGCCCGCAAGGCGTCCTCGACCTGGTAGCCGTCGGCGTCCCGCAGGTCGGCCGCCGGAACGGACAGGTGCGGGACGGTCGGCAGCACCCGCTGGTAGCCGTCGGTCTCGATTACGGCCCGCAGCATGTCGTGCCGCTCGACCAGCTGGTTCCACGCCGCCTCGACGCGCTGCGGGTCAAGGTCGGGGTAGGCCACCTCCAGGTAGACGTGGCAGGCGACGCCGCCGTAGCCGAAGGCGTCGTTGCGCCCGAGCAGGTACGCGGCCTGGACATCGGTGAGCGGGAACGGCTCGTGGGCGGCGTGCGGGGCGGGGGTGATGGCGGTCGGGCTGCTCTCGGCCCGCAGGTGTTCGAGGACGGCGGACTTGGCGCTCTTCAGGGCGTCGCGCTGCTGCGGGGTGAGGGCTCCTTTGGGGGCCCGGAAGCGGAGTTCGCCGGATTCCTCCCACAACGTCACTCCGCCGCGGCGCAATTCGGCGATCAGCTCGGCTGGGCTCATGCTTCTTCTCGACCTTCTCTTCGGTTGCGTCGCGGCGGAACGTCTGGGGCGGTGGGGGGCGCCACGGGTCATCCCTTGGGCACGGCGGCGGTGAAGGCGGCGCCATGCAGCTTGCCGGGGTCCAGGTCGGCCTTGAGTCCGGCCAGTTCCACGCCCAGGAGCCCGGTGTGCGCCGCGGGCTCGACGGCAAGCCACCGGTCCTCGCCGATCAGCGCGTCGAAAGAGCCCCGGTCGGCGTCGGTCACCCCCATCCGCACCCGGGCGATCCCCTGGGCGCCGTTGGGGTGTACGACGTGAGCGGGGCGCTGCGGCGGATCGTAGGCGGAGACGACGAAGGGCAGCCGGGCGGGGCGCGGGGCGAGGAACTGGTAACGGACGAGGTCGCCGTCGGGCCGGGTGCGCCTCCCCTTGATGACACGGGAGAGGGGCACCCCCGCCGCACGTAGTGCCGCCCGGGTCCGGTCAAGCGTCAAGTCGTCTGTCTCCAGAGCAAGATCGCGCCATCCCTCGCCCGGCCGCGCCCAGTGCCTCAGGCGCTCGCCCGCGCCCAACCCGTATGCCGCACTCAGTGGCCCGCGCAACAGACCGAAGGCGTGGTGTAGCTGGAAGAACTCGATGAACGGGCCCTCGGCGAACCACAGCAGCGCGTTGTGCGCCCGAGCGGGGTCACTGCCGTACTCCACGGTGAATCCGAGCTCCGTGTAGTCCCTGACGAGGACCCGGATGTCGTCGACCTTGTAGACGAGGTGACTGGTTCTCAGCATGGTGAGGTCCTTGCGGCGAAGAGGCGCTGGCCCAGTGATGCGAGCGGATGGTCCTCGCCGGGCAGTGTGAGCACGTTGTCGATACCGGCGTCGCCGAGTACGTCCAGCCACTGGCGGCGCGAGAGGAAGGTGGTGCCCGAGGCGAGGCGGGCGTCCTGGGGGGCGGTCATCATGAACGCCTGCGAGATGAGGATCTCCGGGTGTTCGCGGGCCGGTTCGCTGATCAGCAGCCACCCGCCGGGCACCAGCAGCTCGACCAGCCCGCGGACGGCCGCGCCGGTGTCCCGTACGTTGTTCAGGACACCGGCCGCGACGACCACGTCCGCCGAGCCCGGCGCATACCCCTGCTCGTGCGGGTCCCGGTCGAGGTCGAACAGGTCGAAGCGGATCCACGGATACCGCGCGAACCGCTCGCGGGCTGGTGCGAGGAAGAACTGCGACAGATCCGTGAAGAGGTAGTCGGCACTCAGGCCGGCCTCGCTCAGCGCCGCGGTCACCGCTTCGGTGGTTGCGCCCGTGCCCGCGCCGACCTCAAGGATGCGCAGCGGACGTGGCCCCGGGTGCGCCGAGGCGACGGCGCGTACGGTGGCCGCTACCGCGGTGTTGAGGTACCGGGCGGTCACGGTGTCGCGGTAGACGGAGTCGGCCAGTGCCGAGCGGCCTTCGGGGAACAGGAGAAGCGCGGCCTGCTGCTCGCCCGTCATCAGCTGCGGCAGGCGTTCCGCGTTGCGGCGGAGGTAGTCGATGAATCCGGCCGGTCCCAGCCTGCCGGTCCACGATTCCGCCGCCAGGTCCCAGGCCCGGCTGGTAGCGGCCTCGTCGACGGTCCTGGTCAAGCGGAACAGCTCGCGCTCGTGCTCGACCAGGCCGTGTTCCACCAGCACCCGGAGCCAGCGCTCGATCAGCCAGTGGTGGGCGGGTGCCACACGTGCGGTGGTGAGGATCTGCTGCACGCTGCGGCCCGACTCGTGCAGGCCCTGATTTTGCAGTGTGAGCAGCATCGAAGACAGTACGGCTTCGTCGAGGCGCGCCCCGAAGGCCGCGACGTGGTCGGCGGTCACTGCGCACACCTGCGCCTCCGCGCTGGTCACCGCCTGGGCGACAGCACCGTGCAGGGTGGCCGGGGCGTGCTGCCGCCCACTCGGGCGGCGTTCCGTCGCGACGACGGCCACGGCGGCGGTCAGGTCGCCGACAGCCACCGGCTGGTGGACCTGCTCGGGGCTGAGGGCGGGGTAACCGAGCTGCGAGGTGACGTCCTGCCATATGCGGCACAGCGTCAGGTGGTACTGGTCGGGGCGCTCACCCCCGGGTACGCCCAGGACGGCGGCACGCAGCGCGAGCAGGTCGCCCCCGATCGCGGCGGGCCACAGCTCGCCCAGGGCCCGCCGGTAGCTCGGCTGCCGGTCCAGCCCGAGAACGGTGGTGCTGGGCTCCCCCAGATGGTCCGTGCCCGGTCCTGAGAAGTCGAAGCGGTGCTTGGCCGCATCGGGGACATGCAGGCGCGGGGTCCAGGTGACCGGGCCGTGGGTGTCGCAGAGGGTGAGCCGACCGCCCGCTGTGCCGATGGTCGCCTGGTGCAGGAGGTGCAGGTGGTTGTCGGGGTCGGCGGGGTCGACCTGGTTGTGAACGCGCAGGGTGAGCGGCACGCCGGCGATCTGCCCGGTCAGGACGGAGAACGGGCCGTCGGCACCATCGGGCAGGGCGATCCGCCACGGGCGGACCGCGCCCAGCGCGTCGCCGAGGATGTGGAGCAGAGGGAAGGCGACCTGCACCGAGCAGGCCGCGTCCACGTGGACGGCAGGCTGCCGGGCGAGCAGGGCGCGGGCCGCCGCCGAGAACCTGCGCACGGCCGGCAGCCGCGCGTACAGGTCACCGACCCTGAAGTGGACTCCCCGGCGGCGTGCCTCGCGCAGGCACGCCACCAGGTCGTCGTGGTGCACCGGCTGCTCCTGCACCACGTGGACACCCCTGCGCAGCAGGGACAACGCCAGGTCCGTACCCGCGCCGCCCATCACCCCGGAGCGCAGAACGACGCAGGCGAGGTCGATCCCGTCGGGCAGCTCCTCGGGGTCGGTGAACAGCGGTACGCCGTAGCGCTCCGCGCACTCGGTCGAACGCGTGCTGCCCTTGGCGAGGACACCGACGAGCTCGAACTCCTCCGGCAGCCCGGCGAGCGCGGACAGATAGAACTGACCGAACGTCGTCCCGCACACGATCACACGCAGTCTGCGGCCGTTCACAGAGCCCCCTCTTCGACCGCGACCAGCTGATCGATCGCGTTTTCCAGGACCGTCAGCTCGCATGTCGTCCGTAGCCGCGCGACGGTGGCCACCGGGTCGAGCGCCGTCGCGGCGTGCCGTGCTCCGGCCGGTACCTCGCCGCGCAGCACGGCCAGCGTGGCGGCCGCGGTCATGGCGCCGGTGAGCTCGGCGATGCCGGGGGCGCGAAGGAACGCCGTGCGGGTGAGCGCCTTGCCTGCCGTGGTGCCGTCGAGTTGGATCAGCAGGGTCACGTACGGGGCGCGCCCGGAGGCGTCCAGCGCGGTGGCCCGGCACAGGCCGGCCACCGCCTCGGCCGCCGGCAGTGTGCGGGCGGCGTCGAGGGCGGCGCCCAGGTGCTCGCCGTCCAGCACGGTGTACCAGTGGCCGTGGGTGAGCGAGAGGTCCCGGGCCAGTTGCTCGCCCTCCGCGTCGAGGTACGGGACCGCGCTGACCTCACGCGGGAAGAACGGCAGCGTGACCGCCGTCTGCCGGGTCAGCGCGGCGGAGCGGCGGTTGCCGTCCCGCCAGGCGGCGAGCGGCTCGTTGCCGCCGCCGAGCACGCCGTGCAGATAGTCCTCGGCACCGGCTGCGGTGAACCGGTCGAGCACTCCGGCGTAGCAGGTCAGAGTGTGCACGGCCGCGAACTCCCGGGCCGCCAGCCAGCGCGGCAGCAGTCCGGACAGGCCGGGCAGGGCGCCTGCGGCGAAGACCGCGCAGCGCCCGCCCGTGTACTCCGGCGCGGTGTGCCCGCCCGAGTCGACGTGGTGTGCACCGGCCGCCAGCGCCGCACCGGCCACACGTGCGGCGGTCCGGTGCGACGGGCCGGCGCAGCCGACGACCACCTCGCAGTCGTGGACGAACGCGGCCAGCGAGGCGTCGTCGTCGACGTCCACGACGGCCGCTTCGACCGCGCCGGGCAGGGCGGCCACGGCGCGCCGGGCCGCGGCCGGGCTCCGGCCGCCGATGCGCAGCGGACCCGCGCCCCACTCGCCCAGCAGACGTGCGGCGTGTGCGCCGACCGCGCCGTAGCCGCCGATGATGCCGATCACAGGACGCCTTCCTCTATCTCGTCCGCCGCCGCCAGTTCCTCGGCGAGCACCGCGGTCACCTGGCCGACGCTCGGCCCGGCGAACAACCGCCGCAGGGACAGGTCGACGCCGTAGCGCTGCTTCACGCGCTCGATGAACCGGGTGGCCAGCAGGCTGTCGCCGCCCAGCTCGAAGAAGCTCCGCCTGCGGCCCACCACTGGGCGGCCGAGCAACTCGGCCCAGAGCAAGGCGATCTCGCTTTCCAGGCCGTCCTGCGGCGCTTCGTCCGGGTTCTCGGAGCCATCCGGACCGGCGAGGGCGGCGAGCGCCGCGCGGTCGACCTTGCCGTTGGCGCTCAGCGGCAGCCAGGGCAGGACCTCGACGCGCTCGGGCACCATGTGTGCGGGCAGCAGGGTAGCCACATGGGCCCGCAACCCGGCCGGGTCCAGGTCGACCGCGGTCTCCGGGCGCCGCGCCCACAGCAGTTCGGTGCCGGGCGACCCGATGGGGCGGTGGCCCGCCTCGCTCAGCCCGGCCCGGGACAGCAGCTCGGCCCAGCGTGAGCCGGACAGCATCGGCGAACCCGCCTTCTGACGTTCGCGGTCGAAGCCGGCATAGCCGCGGTCGAGGAGGGCCCCGGTCAGCAGGGTGATGGGCGTCAGCTCGGCTCGTTCGACGGCGATCAGCATGCCGCCGCTGCGGGCGAGCAGGGCGGCCAGCGCGGGGCCCTGGGCCGGGTCCGGGTAACGGTGCAGGGCGTTGTCGGCCACCACCACGTCGAAACGGTGCCGCAAGTCGTCAGCTATGCCGTGCAGTTGGCGGCACGACGTTTGATGCGGCAGCGCTTCGAGGCGGCGGCTCGCCTCGGCGACCATCGTCGGGGCGGGGTCGAGCAGGGTGTAGCGCACCTGCTCCGGGTCGAGGAAGCCCAGCAGGCGGGCCGCGGTGCGGCCATCGCGACCGCCGAGCTCGGCGACCTCGATGGGCCTGCCCACTGCCTCGGCCAGGGCGGCGAGGCGACCGGCGACCTCGGCGACGACCTGGGCGCTCCCCGGATCCTGTTCGGCGAGGCGGACCGGGGAGAGCGCATCGTCGTCGAGGAGGATCGCCGGGTCGAGACGGCCGGTGAGGATCTGCCGATAGTCGTCCAGCCGCTCCAGCAGCCGGGCATGGACGCGGGCGATGAGGCGGCCGTACTCGTCGGCGCCTACCTGCGGTTCGGTGCGAGTGAGCGCGGAGAGAAGGCCAGGTCCCGCGCCGTATGCCCCCGCCTCTTCGACGAGAACCTTCTGCTCGACCAGCCAGCGAAGCCACAACCGCAGGGTCGGCAGGTGCTCGTCCGCCACGCCCAGTCGCGTGGCGAAGTCGTACGGCGTTCCCTCGGCGAGCTCGTCCAGGCATAGCAGTCTGACGAGAACGGCCTCGGCCACCTCGCCTTCCTGCTGGAGCACGCGGGCGCGCTCCGCCGGAACATCGGCGGTGGGCTCGGTGCCCTGGGCGTCGGACGACTGCGAGGGTGTGGCCGGGATGACGGCGGCTACCAGTCGGCGGGCCGCGGCCTGGCCGGCCACCGTGACGACGGCGCGGCCGACGCCGGGATGGTCCTGCAACGCGGCTTCGATCTCGCCGAGTTCGATGC
>CAYNNX010000133.1:0-7601 GCA_964398515.1 uncultured Streptantibioticus sp.
AGAACTGCGCCGGCGACGGCACCATCAAGATCGAGATGAACTTCCTGCCGGACGTCTACGTACCGTGCGAGGTCTGCCACGGCGCCCGCTACAACCGCGAGACGCTGGAGGTCCACTACAAGGGCAAGTCCATCGCCGAGGTGCTGGACATGCCGATCGAGGAGGCCCTCGACTTCTTCGAGGCCGTTCCGGCGATCGCCCGCCACCTGCGCACCCTCAACGATGTCGGCCTGGGCTACGTACGCCTCGGGCAGAGCGCCCCCACCCTGTCCGGGGGCGAGGCCCAGCGCGTCAAGCTCGCCAGCGAGCTGCAGAAGCGGTCCACCGGCCGCACGGTCTACGTCCTGGACGAGCCCACCACCGGCCTGCACTTCGAGGACATCAGCAAGCTGATCACGGTCCTCTCCGGCCTGGTCGACAAGGGCAACACCGTGATCGTGATCGAGCACAACCTCGACGTGATCAAGACGGCGGACTGGATCGTGGACATGGGCCCCGAAGGCGGCAGCGGCGGCGGCCTCGTGGTTGCCGAAGGCACACCCGAACAGGTCGCCGCTGTTCCCGCCAGCCACACGGGCAAGTTCCTGCGCGACATCCTCGGAGACCGGGTCAGCGACGCCGCTCCCGTAGAGGCCGAGCGCCCGGCGTCCCGCCCGGTGGCTGCCAAGCAGGTGGCCGCCCGGCAGACCTTGGCGAAGAAGACGGTCACGTCGAAGACGACCCAGGCGAAGTCCGCCGGCGCGACAGCGGGGGCCAAGAAGACCGCGGCCAAGAAGACCGCGGTCAAGGATCCGCGGAACAAGAAGGCTGCAGAGACGGGGACGGACACCACGGAGATACCGGCCACCACGGCGCAGGCAGCCAAGCCGAAGAAGACGACGGCCGCGCGCAAGCGCAACGGCAGCCAGAGCTGATCACCGCCGCAGGTCAGGGGCGAGGCGGATCGCGCCGGGCTCGGGACGTAGGGTGACGTGGGCCGTTGCCCGCTGCCCGAACGTACCGAGCCCGGAGAGCATCGACATGACCGAACAGTCCACCCCGCGCCGGACCGTCCTCCAGGGAGCCGCGCTCGCCGGAGTCGCCGGCCTCGGCCTCAGCGCCTGCGCCGGGCAGGACGCGTCATCGCCGAAGCCGACCGGACCCGCCGACCTGGGAGCGGCGGACCAGGTCCCGGTCGGCGGTGCCAAGCTGTTCCGCGACGACAAGGTGGTCGTGAGCCAGCCGACCAAGGGCACCTACAAGGCGTTCAGCGCTGTCTGCACGCACGCCGGCTGCGTGGTGGACAAGGTGGACGCAGGCGTCATCTCCTGCCCGTGCCACGGCAGCAAGTTCAACGCCACGACCGGCGCGGTCGTCCAGGGTCCCGCCTCCGCCCCTCTGCCGTCGGTGCCGGTCCGCGTCGAGGGCGGCAAGCTGATCGCCGACGCGGCGAGCTGATCGCATTACGGTCGGGCGGGGGCAAGGCGAGGGGAGGGCGGGAATCTCACTCCCAGTCCCACGTGACGCCGAGGACGCCCGACCGGATTTCCTGTTCCACCAGGTGCACGGTGCCGTGCGCATTCAGCGTGAGATCGGCGACGGCCTCCCGGGGCCCGGTCGCGGAAGAACGCGAGAAGCGGCGGCAGCGCACAGGCAGAGCGGCCCGGTCGAAGCCGACCTGCAGCACGTACTGGCCCCCGCCATACGTGAACCCCCGAACATACTCGTCGCTCGGCGCGCCGGTCCCGTCCTCGAACCGGTACTCGAGTACGGCTGTGTCCCCGTTCCGCAGCCGCGCGTCGAGCAGGAACTCCGCAACGATCACGCCCGCCGCGCAATGGCGTCGTACCCGTCCGACCCGGCAGTTGCCCAGGCTCCCCACGCGTACGCGCGCGATGTCGCAGCCGGGATCGCCGAGATGGATCGCGATGTAGCGGTCGATGCCGTCCCGGTGCGCGCGCACGACGTGCCGGGAATCGTGTACCAGGAGTTCCCGTCCCGGACCGATGGCGACCCGCTCGTAATGGATCACGGTGTGCAGCCCGCCGTCGGCCGGTGCTTCCAGGCTGCTCAGCAGCGATTCCACCGCCGCCGCGGGTTCCAGCAGCGTGCGGTATGGCCGGGCCTGGGGATGCTCGGTTGCGGCGGGAGGGCCGAGCAGCCGGGTGAGGGCGTGCGGGGGCAGATCCAGAATCTCCTCGAGCGCCGCGACGGCACGCAGGGACTCGGGCCGATCGGGCCGCCGCACCCCGCGTTGCCAGTAGCTGAGACTGGTCACCCCGACCCGAATGCCACGCTGGGCGAGCCGGTACTGAGTCGGCATCGGCGTGTCGGGCCGGGGCTCGACTGCCGCCCGCAGCGCGGCGGATATGGGCCCGGTGCGGCGCGCGCCCCCCAAGGCGGGGTGGCGGGGGGGCGGGGGGTGGGCCGGGTGGGCAGGGTGGCCGGGGACAGGGTGACTGCGGTGATCGTTGTGTTGAGCGCCCATCGGGGCCCCCTCCCCTCCCCCACCCCCTCCCCCTCACGCCCCCGGTCGGGCCACCGCCGACGCCTGGCCGATCGGGTGCCGCCAAGCAGGCCCGATCCGCAAGCGGTCAGGCGGGCCCATCGGTCAGGCCATCTCGCCGGCCGTCACGCAGGCGACGCGCAAGCCGTCGTGCGGCCCATCGCGGAAGCCGTCGGATAGCCCGACGCGCAAGCCGTCATGCACGCCGACGTACAAGCCGTCAGGCAAGCCCAGCAGGCCATCACGCAAGCCCGTCACGCAAGCGCACTGTCCAAGCCGTCACCCAAGCGCACCGTCCAAGCGCACTGTCCAAGCCGTCACCCAAGCGCACCGTCCAAGCCGTCACGCAAGCGCACCGTCCAAGCCCGGCAGGCCATCACGCAAAGCGCGTCACCCAGGCCGTCAGGTAAGTAGCCCGTCACCCGAGCCGTTTTGCCGACCGTCGTAGAGACCGTCAGGCAGGCCGAAGTTACGCATCACGATCGCCGTCACGATCGCCGTCACGCCTGTGTGAACGTTTACATCTCCCGTCCTCGAAGCCGCGCTGATTCCGCCGCCACCTGCTGGTACCCGCCGTGGTGTTCACAACGGTATGGGTGCCGTTCACATCGCCGCCAGCCCTGTGGATAACTTTCTTGACCGAGTCCCGTCAAGGATCGATGCTGCTGCCGCAGCGTCCGGACGCGATCCTCCATCGATCCCCCACAGAGCCCCTTACGGGAGGAACGCCATGCCCCGTACTCCCCGATCCCGAACACCCCGCCACCTAGACCCAAGACGGCTCGCGGCAGCGCTCCTCACCGCGGTCGCCGCACTCGCCGCCCTGGCCGGCCCTGCGGCGACGGCGGCTTCGGCGCATTCCGCGTCCGGAACCGGGCGGCAGGCGGCCGATGCCGCCCCGGCTTCGCAGCAACTCGGCATCACCATGCAGGAGCAGCAGAACAGCAACTGGTGCTGGGCGGCGAGCGGCAACACCATCGCCTCGTGGTTCGGGCGGAACTACACGCAGAACCAGTTCTGCAACGCCGCCTTCGGCCGCCCGCAGGGCAGCAGTTGCGGCAACTGGCAGGCGACACTGGGCGACGTGCAGAGCGCCTTCGACTGGATGGGCATCAATCCCGGGAACTACGTGAGCGGTTACCTCCGCTACAGCACCTTGCAGAGTGAAATCGGCGTCGGCCGTCCCGTCGAGGCGCGCATCGAGTGGAACTCCGGCGGCGGCCACATGCACGTCCTGTACGGGTACGACACCTCCCGGCACTGGGTCTACTGGGGAGACCCCTGGCCGTCCAACTACCGCTACAACTGGGCGGACTACGACTACTACGTGAGCAACGACTCCTTCACGTGGACGCATTCGCTCTACGGGATCGGAGCGTGACCGCCATGACACCGATGCGCACCCGGGTTGCCGTGGCCTTGGGCGTCACATCCGCGGCAGCCGTTGCCCTCGCGACCGTGCTGGCCCCCGCCGCCCAGGCACACGCCGGCCCCGCAGCCGAACCCGCGCCCGCCAACGCCCCCGCACCGGCAGCCGGGGCGGTCGTCCCCGCCCCGTTCTCGGCAGCCGACGCCGCTCAGGCCCGGGCCGCCGCGTCCACGCCCGACATGATGCTGACCCTGTCGCGGTTCTTCGCGCGGGACGGCGTGGTCACCCCCGACGCCGCTCGACCGCGTCTTTCCGGGCCGACCGTCACGGTCTACTCGCTCGACCCGGGGTTCGTCGCCGGACGCCCGGGCGCTCCCGTCGCCGATCCGCAGTTCCTGGCCAGCAAGGTCGTCTCGGCCGACGGCCAGGCCGCCTCGGTGTGGACCGTGCGAGGGGCGAACGGGTGGAAGGTCGTCGACATCGCGACCGGCGGCGACGAGACGGACTACGTCAGCCGGGCACACGGCGCCGGAACCGTCTTCCGGGAACCGCAGATCGACGCCTGGTACGTCGTGCGCGACGGCCGGGTACTGCCGCTCGACCCGGAGGCGCGGCGCACCGTCGGCGCCGGCGGCGTGAGCCTCGCCGCCTACCAGCGCATCGTCCACGCCGCGTACGGCGACAAGCTCCCCGGGTCCGCGTACGACCGCGCGGGCGAGGGCGGGGGGTACGGGAGACAGCCCGCGCCCCAGCGCGTGCTCCGGCCCGCGCCCGAGCCGCGACCTGCACCGGGCGTACCGGACGCGCCCGGTACGCCCGGTGCACCGGCGGGCGCCGCGGTCTCCTCCACCGCCGACCGGTCGTCCTCGGGCGGTACCGCGTCCACGGCCGCTCTCACGGGCATCGGGATCGTGTCGGCCGTCGGCCTGACCGCCTTCTCCGGCGGCTTCCGCGCTCTCCGCCGCCGCGGCACAGCCTGATCCCGTCCCGCCTTGCAGGCTTCGGCCGCCCGGGCCCAGGGCCGTCCCCATCGCGCTCTGGGCCCGCGGCACGCGCCCGTCGCCGACGACCCGGACCTTGAGCCGGTCGCAAACGGCCCGGCCCGGTCCCGCCCCGCAGGGAATGTCGGTCCTCACCAGTAGGGTGAAACCATGGCCGACCCGTCCAGCTACCGCCCTAAGCCGGGGGAGATCCCCGACTCGCCGGGGGTGTACAAGTTCCGTGACCAACACGGTCGCGTCATCTACGTCGGCAAGGCCAAGAGCCTGCGGCAGCGGCTGTCGTCGTACTTCCAGGACCTCGCCAACCTGCACCCGCGCACCCGCACCATGGTCACGACCGCGGCGGCCGTCGAGTGGACGGTGGTGGCCACCGAGGTCGAGGCGTTGCAGCTGGAGTACTCCTGGATCAAGGAGTTCGACCCGCGCTTCAACGTCAAGTACCGCGACGACAAGAGCTATCCCTCCCTGGCCGTCACCATGAACGAGGAGTTCCCACGTGTTCAGGTGATGCGCGGTCCCAAGCGCAAGGGCGTGCGCTACTTCGGCCCCTACGCGCACGCCTGGGCGATCCGGGAGACCGTGGACCTGCTGCTGCGGGTGTTCCCCGTGCGGACCTGTTCCGCGGGGGTGTTCAAGCGGTCCGCGCAGATCGGGCGGCCGTGCCTGCTGGGGTACATCGGCAAGTGCTCGGCGCCCTGCGTCGGCCGGGTCAGCGCCGATGAGCACCGCGAACTCGCCGAGGACTTCTGCGACTTCATGGCCGGGCGCACGGGTACGTACCTGCGGCGCCTGGAGAAGCAGATGCAGGACGCGGCGGCCGAGATGGAGTACGAGAGGGCCGCTCGGCTGCGCGACGACATCGAGGCGCTCAAGCGCGCGATGGAGAAGAACGCGGTCGTACTCGCGGACGCGACGGACGCGGACCTGATCGCGGTGGCCGAGGACGAACTGGAGGCGGCCGTCCAGATCTTCCACGTGCGCGGCGGACGGGTACGCGGCCAGCGCGGCTGGGTCACCGACAAGGTGGAGGCGGTCGACACCGCGGGCCTGGTCGAGCACGCGCTCCAGCAGCTCTACGGCGACGAGAGCGGCGACGCCGTGCCGAAGGAGGTGCTGGTCCCGGCCCTGCCCGACCCCCTCGAACCCGTGGCGCAGTGGCTCGCCGAACGGCGCGGCTCCAGCGTCAGCCTGCGCATACCGCAGCGCGGCGACAAGCGGGACCTGATGGCCACGGTCCAGCGCAACGCCCAGCAGGCTCTCGCGTTGCACAAGACGAAGCGGGCCTCCGACCTGACGACGCGCTCGCGCGCCCTGGAGGAGATCGCGGCGGCGCTCGACCTCGACACCGCGCCGCTGCGCATCGAGTGCTTCGACATCTCGCACCTGCACGGTGACGACGTGGTCGCCTCCATGGTCGTCTTCGAGGACGGCCTCGCCCGCAAGAGTGAGTACCGCCGCTTCCAGATCAAGTCGTTCGCGGGCCAGGACGACGTACGGTCCATGCACGAGGTGATCTCCCGCCGCTTCCGCCGGTATCTGCAGGAGCAGCAGAGGACGGGGGAGTGGGTGCTGCCCGCCGGGGACGGGGAGCCGGCGGCAGCGGTGGCGGAGGGCGGCGCCGGGGACGGCGGTGACCGGGTGGGCGGCGGCCCCATCGACCCCGAGACCGGTCGGCCGCGCAAGTTCGCCTACCCGCCGCAGCTCGTGGTGGTCGACGGCGGGCAGCCGCAGGTGGCGGCGGCCCAGCGGGCCCTGGAGGAGCTCGGCGTGGATGACGTCGCCGTGTGCGGGCTGGCCAAGCGGCTGGAGGAGGTCTGGCTGCCCGGCGAGGACGACCCGGTGATCCTTCCGCGCACCAGTGAGGGGCTCTACCTGCTGCAGCGGGTCCGCGACGAGGCGCACCGCTTCGCCATCACCTACCAGCGCAGCAAGCGGTCGAAGACGATGCGCGCCGGGGCGCTCGACGGCGTGCCGGGTCTGGGGGAGACGCGCAGGAAGGCGCTGCTGAAGCACTTCGGCTCGCTCAAGCGGCTGCGCGCCGCCACCATCGAGCAGATCTGCGAGGTGCCGGGCATAGGCCGCGCCACGGCGGAGGCGGTTGCGGCCGCCCTCGCACAGGCTTCACCTTCTGTTCCCGCAGTCAACACCGCAACAGGAGAGATCATGGAGGAGGAAGGGGCGGCCACCGACGAGCGCGCCCCGGAAGGCATCCCCGCGGGGCCGGGGGAGGACCGGGGGCCGCAATCCCCGGTGGAACGGGGGCAGGAGCCATGAGCGAGATCCACGGAGACGGAGCACACGTGAGTACGGGCGGAGCGGGCGAGGCCGCGGAGGCCATCCCCGAACTGGTGATCATCTCGGGTATGTCGGGCGCCGGGCGCAGTACGGCCGCCAAGTGCCTGGAGGACCTCGGCTGGTTCGTAGTGGACAACCTGCCGCCCGCGCTGATCCCGACCATGGTGGACCTCGGCGCCCGCTCCCAGGGCAACGTCGCCCGCATCGCGGTCGTCGTGGACGTCCGCGGCCGCCGCTTCTTCGACAACCTCCGCGAGTCCCTCGCCGACCTGGACACCCGCAACGTCAAGCGGCGCGTGCTGTTCCTGGAGGCCTCCGACGACGCGCTGGTGCGCCGCTTCGAGTCGGTGCGCCGCCCGCACCCGCTGCAGGGCGACGGGCGGATCGTGGACGGCATCGCCCAGGAGCGCGACCTGCTGCGCGAGCTGCGCGGCGAGGCCGATCTGGTCAT
>CAYNNX010000133.1:7611-12659 GCA_964398515.1 uncultured Streptantibioticus sp.
GTTCGGCTTCAAGTACGGCCTGCCGGTCGACGCCGACCTGGTGGTGGACTGCCGGTTCCTGCCCAATCCGCACTGGGTGCCCGAGCTGCGCCCGTACACCGGCCTCAACGACGAGGTGGCCACCTACGTCTTCAACCAGCCCGGCGCCAAGGAGTTCCTCGACCGCTACGCGGAGCTGCTGCACATCATCGCCGCCGGCTACCGCCGCGAGGGCAAGCGGTACGTGACGATCGCCGTGGGGTGCACCGGCGGCAAGCACCGCAGCGTGGCCATGTCCGAGCGGCTCGCCCGCAGGCTGTCGTCGGACGGCGTGGAGACCGTGGTGGTCCATCGCGACATGGGGCGCGAGTGATCCGTACGAGAACCGCGCGACGGGTGCGCCGCGCCGCCCGCCGGGGCGCCACCCCCAAGGTGGTCGCCCTCGGCGGCGGCCACGGGCTGTCGGCGTCGCTGGCCGCGCTGCGCCGCATAACCCAGGACCTCACCGCGGTCGTCACCGTCGCCGACGACGGCGGGTCCAGCGGGCGGCTGCGCGACGAGCTCGGCGTGCTGCCCCCCGGCGATCTGCGCAAGGCGCTGGCCGCGCTCTGCGGCGACGACGAGTGGGGACGCACCTGGTCAAAAGTTATCCAGCACAGGTTCACCAGTAAGGGTGAGCTGCACGATCACGCCGTCGGCAACCTGCTGATCGTCGCCCTGTGGGAGCAGCTGGGCGACCCGGTGGCCGCCCTGGAGTGGGTCGGCCGCCTGCTGGGCGCCCACGGCCGGGTCCTGCCGATGTCGGCCGTCCCGCTGGAACTCCAGGCGACGGTCCGCGGCCACGACCCGCAGCGGCCGGAGGAGGTCGGCACGGTCCGCGGGCAGGCCACGGTCGCCCTTACCCCCGGCGAGGTGCAGGAGGTGCAGGTCGTCCCGCAGGACCCGCCGGCCGTGCCGGAGGCGGTCCAGGCCGTGTTGGACGCGGACTGGGTGGTGCTGGGACCGGGATCGTGGTTCTCCTCCGTCATCCCCCACCTGCTCGTGCCGGAGCTCGCCGACGCGCTCACGCGGACCCGCGCGCGACGGGTGCTGACGCTCAACCTCGCACCGCAGCCGGGAGAGACCGCGGGTTTTTCTCCGCAGCGTCACTTGGAGGTTTTGCTCCGACACGCCCCTAAACTCACCATCGACGTGGTGCTGGCCGACGAGGCCGCCGTGCCCGACCGTGACAGCCTGGAGCAGGCCGCCGCCGGGCTGGGTGGCACGGTCGAGCTGGCCCGGGTCGCCGCCCCCGACGGGCCGCGGCACGACCCGGAGCTCCTGGCCGCCGCGTACGACCGGATTTTTCGGATGCATGGAAGGATCGGCCCATGGCGATGACGCCGGCGGTGAAGGACGAGATTTCCCGGCTCCCCGTCACCCGTACCTGCTGCCGCAAGGCGGAGGTGTCGTCGATCCTGCGGTTCGCGGGCGGGCTGCACCTCGTCAGCGGCCGCATCGTGATCGAGGCGGAGCTGGACACCGGCATCGCGGCCCGGCGGCTGCGCAAGGACATCCTGGAGATCTTCGGCCACCCCTCCGACCTGGTGGTGATGGCCCCCGGCGGACTGCGCCGCGGCAGCCGCTACGTGGTCCGGGTCGTCGCCGGCGGGGACCAGCTCGCCCGGCAGACCGGCCTGGTCGACGGGCGCGGCCGGCCGATCCGGGGCCTGCCTCCGCAGGTCGTCTCGGGGGCGACCTGCGACGCGGAGGCGGCCTGGCGCGGGGCCTTCCTCGCCCACGGGTCGCTCACCGAGCCCGGCCGCTCCTCCTCGCTGGAGGTCACCTGCCCCGGACCGGAGGCCGCCTTGGCCCTGGTGGGCGCCGCCCGGCGGCTCGGCATCCCCTCCAAGGCCCGCGAGGTACGCGGCGTGGACCGCGTCGTCGTCCGCGACGGTGATGCCATCGGCGCGCTGTTGACGCGGCTGGGGGCGCACGAGTCGGTGCTGGCGTGGGAGGAGCGCCGCATGCGCCGGGAGGTGCGGGCCACCGCCAACCGGCTCGCCAACTTCGACGACGCCAACCTGCGCCGCTCCGCGCGCGCCGCGGTCGCCGCGGGCGCCCGGGTGCAGCGGGCCCTGGAGATCCTCGGCGACGACGTCCCCGAGCACCTCGCGGCCGCCGGCCGGCTTCGCATGGACCACAAGCAGGCCTCGCTGGAGGAGCTCGGCTCGCTCGCGGACCCCCCGCTGACCAAGGACGCCGTCGCGGGCCGGATCCGCCGCCTGCTCGCCATGGCCGACAAGCGCGCCGCCGATCTGGGGATCCCCGGCACCGAGTCCAACCTCACCGAGGAGATGGTGGGCTGACGCCCGACGCCGTCCGTCCGGGGATCGGCGCCCCGGGACCCCGGTGGTCCGGCCCTCCGGCCGGCCGCCCGGCGCCCTCGCGGACGGCCGCGCCGGGTCCCCGGAGCCCGGCCTCCCTCACACGGCCGACCGCACGTAAACCGCACGGATTCGGGCGCACCGGAACGCGGCGTGCTCGATGTCACCGCCGACATCCGGGCGAGGTAGGGTCGGGGGTGGTCGGGGACATCCCAAACGGCGCAGCCGGATCGTATTCCGGCACATCAACGAGGAGATCGGTTCGTGACGATCCGCGTAGGCATCAACGGCTTTGGCCGCATCGGTCGTAACTTCTTCCGTGCCGCGCTTGAGCAGGGTGCGGACCTGGAGATCGTGGCTGTCAACGACCTGGGCGACACGGCGACCACCGCGCATCTGCTCAAGTACGACACGATCCTGGGCCGTCTGAAGGCCGAGGTCACCCACACCGAGGACTCCATCACCGTCGACGGCCACACCATCAAGGTGCTCTCGGAGCGCAACCCCGCCGACATCCCGTGGGGCGAGCTCGGTGTCGACATCGTCATCGAGTCCACCGGCATCTTCACCAAGGCCGCGGACGCCGGCAAGCACCTCGCGGGCGGCGCGAAGAAGGTCATCATCTCGGCGCCGGCCAGCGGCGAGGACATCACCATCGTCATGGGCGTCAACAACGACAAGTACGACGCCGCCAAGCACAACATCATCTCCAACGCCTCCTGCACCACCAACTGCGTGGCGCCGATGGCGAAGGTGCTCGACGAGAACTTCGGCATCGTCAAGGGCCTGATGACCACGGTCCACGCCTACACCAACGACCAGCGCATCCTGGACTTCCCGCACAAGGACCTGCGCCGCGCCCGCGCCGCCGCCGAGAACATCATCCCGACCTCGACCGGTGCCGCGAAGGCCACCGCCCTGGTGCTGCCGCAGCTCAAGGGCAAGCTGGACGGCATCGCCATGCGCGTCCCGGTCCCCACCGGCTCCGTCACCGACCTCGTCGTCGAGCTGGAGCGCGAGGCCACCAGGGACGAGATCAACGCCGCGTTCCAGAAGGCCGCCGAGGGCGGGCTGAAGGGCATCCTGGAGTACACCGAGGACCCGATCGTCTCCTCGGACATCGTCAACTGGCCGGCCTCCTGCACCTTCGACTCGTCGCTGACGATGTCCCAGGGCAAGCAGGTCAAGATCGTCGGCTGGTACGACAACGAGTGGGGCTACTCCAACCGCCTCGTCGACCTCACCACCTTCGTCGGCGGCCAGCTCTGACCTCCGGTCGGTAGCAGCCCGATGCGAAAGGACGGGGCCCGAACGACACCGGTGTCGTGCGGGCCCCGACCCATGACCCAGGAGTCAACACCATGAAGACGATCGACGAGCTCCTCCACGAAGGGGTCGCCGGCAAGCGGGTGTTCGTCCGCGCCGACCTCAACGTCCCCCTGGCCGGAGACCAGATCACCGACGACGGCCGGATCCGCGCCGCCGTCCCGACCATCACCAAGCTCGCCCAGGCGGGCGCCAAGGTGATCGTCGCCTCCCACCTGGGCCGTCCCAAGGGCGCCCCGGACCCGCAGTTCTCGCTCGCCCCGGTCGCGGTGCGGCTGGGCGAAGTCCTCGGCAGGCAGGTCGCGTTCGCGACCGACACCGTGGGTGACAGCGCGAAGGCCACCGTCGGCGCCCTGGCCGACGGCGAGGTCACGCTGCTGGAGAACCTGCGCTTCAACCCGGGCGAGACCGCCAAGGACGACGCGGAGCGCGGCGCGTTCGCCGACGAGCTGGCCGCACTGGCCGACCTCTACGTCGGCGACGGCTTCGGCGCCGTGCACCGCAAGCACGCCTCCGTCTACGACCTGCCGGCCCGGCTCCCGCACGCCGCGGGCACGCTGATCGCCACCGAGCTCGCCGTGCTCAAGCGGCTCACCGAGGACGTGGTCCGCCCCTACGCCGTCGTGCTCGGCGGCGCCAAGGTCTCCGACAAGCTCGGGGTCATCGGCCACCTGATGGACCGGGCCGACCGCATCCTGATCGGCGGCGGCATGGCCTACACCTTCCTCAAGGCCCAGGGCCACGAGGTCGGCAAGAGCCTGCTGCAGGAGGACCAGATCCCGGCCGTCACCGAGTACCTGGAGCGCGCCAAGGCCAAGGGCGTGGAGTTCGTGCTGCCGCTCGACGTGGTGGCCGCACCCGAGTTCCCCGACCTGAAGACCAAGGCCCCCACCAACCCGGTCACGGTCCCCGCCGACAAGATCCCGGCCGACCTCGAAGGCCTGGACATCGGCCCGCGCACCCGCGAGCTGTTCGCCGCCAAGCTGGCGGACGCGGCCACGGTGTTCTGGAACGGCCCGATGGGCGTCTTCGAGCACCCCGACTACGCCGAGGGCACCCGCGCGGTCGCCCAGGCCCTGGTCGACGCCGCGAACTCCTCGGCGGCGGTCGGCGCCTTCACCGTCGTCGGCGGCGGCGACTCGGCCGCGGCCGTGCGCATCCTCGGCTTCGACGAGCAGGCCTTCGGCCACATCTCGACCGGCGGTGGCGCCAGCCTGGAATACCTCGAAGGCAAGACCCTTCCCGGCCTCGCCGCACTGGAGGACTCGTGAGCGACGCCCGCGCGGCCTCCGGGCCGCAGACGACGACGATGCCCGCACTCCGCGCCGCGCGTGCGGAGAAGCGAACCGGAAGGCACTGACACACCTATGAGCACTC
>CAYNNX010000133.1:12669-17784 GCA_964398515.1 uncultured Streptantibioticus sp.
TGGAAGATGAACCTCAACCACCTCGAGGCCATCGCCCACGTCCAGAAGCTCGCCTTCGCCCTCACCGACAAGGACTACGACGCCGTCGAGGTGGCGGTCCTGCCCCCCTACACCGACCTGCGTTCGGTGCAGACCCTGGTCGACGGCGACAAGCTGAAGATCAAGTACGGCGCCCAGGACCTGTCGCAGCACGACGCCGGCGCCTACACCGGCGAGATCTCCGGCGCCATGCTCGCCAAGCTCAAGTGCACCTACGTGGTCGTCGGGCACAGCGAGCGCCGCCAGTACCACCACGAGGACGACGCCCTGGTCAACGCCAAGGTCAAGGCCGCCTACCGGCACGGGCTCACCCCGATCCTGTGCGTCGGCGAGGGCCTGGACGTCCGCAAGGCCGGAAACCAGGTCGCCCACACCCTGGCGCAGCTCGACGGCGCCTTGAAGGACGTCCCGGCCGACCAGGTGCGCACCCTCGTCGTCGCCTACGAGCCGGTCTGGGCGATCGGCACCGGCGAGGTCGCCACCCCCGAGGACGCCCAGGAGGTCTGCGGGGCGGTCCGCGGCCGGCTCGCCGAGACCTACGGCCAGGAGGTCGCAGACGCGGTCCGCATCCAGTACGGCGGCTCGGTGAAGGCCGGCAACATCGCCGCGATCATGGCGCAGCCCGACGTGGACGGCGCCCTGGTCGGCGGTGCCTCGCTGGACGCCGAGGAGTTCGTCAAGATCGTTCGCTTCGGTGACCAGGCAGTAGGCTGACGGTCCCGTTACGAAGTACCCTGACGGGGTCGGGCGGGGACGCCGCCCGACCCCCGAGGATGGCAATACGTCACCGAGAGAGTTGGTCCAGCCGTGGTTATCGGGTTCTCCATCGCCCTCATCGTCTTCAGCCTGCTGCTGATGCTGCTGGTCCTGATGCACAAGGGCAAGGGCGGCGGCCTGTCCGACATGTTCGGCGGCGGCATGCAGTCCTCGGTCGGCGGCTCCTCGGTGGCCGAGCGCAACCTGGACCGCATCACCATCATCATCGGACTGCTGTGGTTCGCGTGCATCGTCGTCCTCGGCCTGCTGCTGAAGTTCCAGCACTGACGCGTCCGCTCGTCCATCTGTCGTATCGCCCTTCCTGACAGCCCTTCTTGTCCGCCTTTTCCCGGCCGCAACTGACGGCTCGTCGTCCCGGCGGCTTATCATGGGACGGCGTTCTCGGGAGCCGGGCTGTTGGCCTGCCACTGGACGAGACGTAAGGTCTCCGTAAACTGGACGACCTCGCAGCACCATCACGCAGGGAGTTACGACCGTGGCAAGTGGCAACGCGATCCGTGGCAGTCGGGTCGGCGCGGGGCCGATGGGAGAGGCAGAGCGCGGTGAGTCCGCGCCGCGCCTTCGCATCTCCTTCTGGTGCTCGAACGGGCACGAGACCCAGCCGAGTTTCGCCAGTGACGCGCAGATCCCGGACACCTGGGACTGCCCCCGCTGCGGCTTCCCGGCCGGGCAGGACGAGAACAACCCGCCGGACCCGCCGCGTACGGAGCCGTACAAGACCCACCTGGCGTATGTACGGGAGCGGCGCAGCGACGCGGACGGCGAAGCCATCCTCGCCGAGGCGCTCGCCAAGCTCCGCGGCGAGATCTGACAGCACCACGCGAAACGGCCCGGCCACGCGCCCCGCAAGGGGCACGCGGCCGGGCCGTCGCCGTTCCGCACCGGCAGGCGTCAGGCGGACGCCGGCGGATAGAGCTGCCTGGGCAGCTGCGCCGCGGCCGCCCGGTCCAGCAGCCACAACGTACGGCTGCGGCCGTAGGCACCGGCTGCCGGGGCCTGGATCTCCCCGGCACCGGACAGGGCGATGGCCACCGCGTTGGCCTTGTCCTCGCCCGCGGCCAGCAGCCACACCTCGCGTGCCGCGCGGATCGCCGGCAGCGTGAGCGAGATCCGGGTGGGCGGAGGCTTCGGCGCGCCGCGCACCCCGACCACCGTGCGCTCGGTCTCCCGGACCGCGGGGTGCTCGGGGAAGAGCGACGCCACATGGGTGTCGGGGCCGACGCCCAGCAGCAGCACGTCGAAGGTGGGCACCGGGCCGTGGTCCTGCGGCCCGGCGGCCCGGGCCAGCTCCTCCGCGTACGCCTCGGCCGCGGCGTCCACGTCGTTGCCGTACGCCCCACCCGCGGCGGGCATGGCGTGCACCCGCGCCGGATCGAGCGGGACGGCGTCGAGCAGCGCCTGCCGGGCCTGGGTGACGTTGCGCTCCGGGTCGCCCTCGGGCAGGAAGCGCTCGTCGCCCCACCACAGGTCCAGCCGCGACCAGTCCACCGCGTCCCGGGCCGGGGCCTCGGCGATCGCCCGCAGCAGCGCGTTGCCGTTGCGGCCGCCGGTGAGCACCACCGAGGCGGAGCCGCGGGCGGCCTGGGCGTCCACGATCTTCGTGATCAGCCGGGCCGCCGCGGCCTGCGCCATCAGCTCCTTGTCGCGGTGGACCACGACCTGAGGTACCGTCACCTGGCCTTCTCCGCAGCCTTCTCCGCGGCCGAGTCGCCGCGCTTCTTCGCCGCGGTCTTCCTGGCGGCGGCCGCGGGCTGCGGCTGCGCCTCGCTCTGCGCCGGTGCGTCCTGAGCCGGTGCCGGCCCCAGGCGCTCCACGCCGAACTGGACCGCGGCCTTGTAGATCTCGTCCGGGTCGAGGCGGCGCAGCTCCTCGGCGATCAACTCGGAGGTCTCCCGCCGCTTGAGCGCCACATGCCGGTCCGGCTGGCCCGGCATGGCGAGCTCCGCCAGCACACCGTTGCTGCGGTCCAGGCTGATCGGGCCGTCCGCGGTGGCCATCCGCACCGCCGTCAGCCCCGGGCCGTCGGAGACGCGGCGCTCCACCGGCACCTTCAGGCGGTCGGCGAGCCACATCCCCAGCAGCTCGGTACTCGGGTTGTACGGCTCGCCCTCCACCACCGCCGAGGTGATCCGGGAGTGTTTCTGGTCCAGCGCGGCGGCCAGCATGCTGCGCCACGGGGTGATCCGGGTCCACGCCAGATCGGTGTCCCCGGGGGCGTAGGCCGCGGCCCGCACCTTCAGGGCCTCGACCGGGTCCTCGGTCCGCGCCGCGTCGGTGATCCTGCGCTGCGCCAGCTTGCCCAGCGGGTCCTCCGCGGGGGTGCCCGGGGCGTCCTCGGGCCACCACACGACCACCGGGGCGTCCGGCAGCAGCAGCGGCAGGACGACCGAGTCCGCGTGGTCGACCAGTTCGCCGTGGAGCCGCAGCAGCACCGTCTCGCCGGTGCCCGCGTCCGAGCCGACCCGCACCTCCGCGTCCAGCCACGACTTCGCGCGGTCCCGCGGCGAGCGGCCCGGCCGCTTGATGACGACCAGGATCCGCGACGGGTGCTCGCGCGAGGCCTCGCCCGCGGCCTTGATCGCGTCGTAGGCGTTGCCCTCGTCGGTGACGATGACCAGGGTGAGCACCATGCCGACAGCGGGGGTGCCCAGGGCCCGGCGCGCCTCGATGAGACCCGCGTTGATCTTCGACGAGTTGGTGTGCGTGAGATCGATCTTCATGGCCGGCGCCAGCTCCTGCCGTCTCGTGCGAGCATCTCGTCCGCCTCCACCGGCCCCCACGTGCCGGCGGGGTACTGGGCGGGCCTGCCGTGCTTCTCCCAGTACTCCTCGATCGGGTCGAGGATCATCCAGGACAGCTCGACCTCCTGGTGGCGCGGGAAGAGGTTGGCGTCGCCGAGCAGGACGTCCAGCAGCAGGCGCTCGTACGCCTCCGGGCTGGACTCGGTGAAGGACTCGCCGTAGGCGAAGTCCATCGTCACGTCGCGGACCTCCATCGAGGTGCCCGGGACCTTGGAGCCGAACCGCACCGTGACGCCCTCGTCCGGCTGGACCCGGATGACCAGCGCGTTCTGCCCCAACTCCTCGGTGGCCTGGGACTCGAACGGCAGGAAGGGGGCGCGCTTGAAGACCACCGCGATCTCGGTGACCCGGCGGCCCAGTCGCTTTCCGGTGCGCAGGTAGAACGGAACATCCGCCCAACGGCGGTTGTTGATGGTCAGCTTGATGGCGGCGTAGGTGTCGGTCTTGGAGTTGGGGTCGATGCCCTCCTCCTCCAGGTAGCCCAGCACCTCCTCGCCGCCCTGCCAGGCGTGCGTGTACTGGCCGCGCACGGTGTGCTTGCCCAGGTCCTCCGGGAGCTGCACCGCGCCGAGCACCTTGAGCTTCTCGGTCACCAGCGCCTTGGGGTGGAAGGAGCCGGGCTCCTCCATCGCGGTCAGCGCCAGCAGCTGAAGCAGGTGGTTCTGGATGACGTCACGGGCCGCGCCGATGCCGTCGTAGTAACCCGCGCGACCGCCGATGCCGATGTCCTCGGCCATGGTGATCTGCACGTGGTCGACGTAACTGCGGTTCCAGATCGGCTCGAACATCATGTTGGCGAAGCGCAGCGCCAGGATGTTCTGGACGGTCTCCTTGCCCAGGTAGTGGTCGATGCGGAAGACGTCGACCGGCCGGAAGACCTCGTGGACGATCCGGTTGAGCTCCTGGGCGCTGGCCAGGTCGTGGCCGAAGGGCTTCTCGATGACGGCACGCCGCCACGAGTCGCCCGGCCCCTCGCTCAGCCCGTGCCTTTTGAGCTGCTCGACCACCGTGGGGAAGAACTTCGGCGGTACCGACAGGTAGAAGGCGAAGTTGCCGCCCGTGCCGCGCGACTTGTCCAGCTCGTCGATGGTGGCCCGGAGCGTCTCGAACGCCTCGTCGTCGGTGAACTCGCCCGGCACGAACCGGAATCCCTCGGCGAGCTGCTGCCACACCTCCTCCCGGAACGGGGTGCGGGCGTGCTCCTTGACCGCGTCGTGCACGACGGTGGCGAAGTCCTCGTTCTCCCAGTCGCGGCGCGCGAAGCCGACGAGCGAGAAGCCCGGCGGCAGCAATCCGCGGTTGGCGAGGTCGTACACCGCGGGCATCAGCTTCTTCCGGGACAGGTCGCCCGTGACACCGAAGATGACCAGGCCGGACGGCCCCGCGATGCGCGGGAGCCGCCGGTCCGCCGGGTCACGCAGCGGATTGCTGCTGATGGACACGGTTCTCAGGCCTCCGTAGGGGCGAGCCGCTTGAGCTCCGCCTCGGTCGACTTCAG
>CAYNNX010000134.1:0-17528 GCA_964398515.1 uncultured Streptantibioticus sp.
GTGCACCAACCGGCCAGCGGCACTCCGGCGCGGGTCTTCGTGATGCGGGGCGACACCGTCCACGGGGTGTGGGTCGCCAGGCGGCAATCGGCGGTGAGGCGGGGCACGTACGTCTCCCGCGGACTCAGCGGAACCGGGCGGCGACCTCGGCCAGCCGGTCCAGCTCGGCGAGCGACTCGCGTTCCGGCAGGGTGGGCAGGTAGAACAGCAGGCGTTCAACGCCGAGCCCGATGTACCCCTCGATCACCGACGGGTCGTCGGGTACCGCGTACACGGTCACCGGCACGTCGCGCCCGGCCGTGGCGCGCAGTTGCTCCAGCAGCGGGCCGAGCTCGTCCGGCGGCAGGCTGTTGGCCAGCCAGGCGTCGCCGAACTCCGCGACCCGTGGGAAGGCACCCGGGCCGCCGCCTACGTAGATGGGCGGATGGGGGCGCTGTACCGGCTTGGGCCACAGGTAGACCGGGCCGAAGTCGACGAACCTCCCGTGGAACTCGGCCTTCTCGGCCGTCCAGAGCTTCCGGATCGCCGCGAGGCGCTCGTTGACGAGCTGGCCGCGGGTGCTCGGCTCGGTGCCGTGGTTGGCCATCTCCTCACGGTTCCAGCCGACGCCGATGCCGAAGACGAAGCGTCCGTCGGAGATCAGGTCGAGGGAGGCGCCCTCCTTGGCCGTGATGATGGGGTCGCGTTGGGAGACCAGCGCGACCCCGGTGCCCAGCAGCAGCTTCTCGGTGACCACGGCAGCGGCGGTCAGCGCGACGAAGGGGTCGAGGGTCCGGTAGTAGATCTCCGGCAGGTCGCCGCCGCCGGGGTAGGGCGTGCGGCGTTCCACCGGGATGTGGGTGTGCTCGGCGATGAAGAGCGAGTCGAAGGCACGCTCCTCCAGCGCCCGGCCGAGCGAGGCCGGCCGGATGCCCTGGTCGGTGATGAACGTGGAGATCCCGAACTTCACGGCGGCTCCTTAGGCTGGACGGCGGCTGGACGGCGGTACCCCGTCGGCGGCGTGCGGCCGCGTCCGGAGTGCGGCTGTGATCGGCCGCAGCCGAGCACGCACAAGGGGCACGTCGTCTTGGGAGCAGCAGTAGAGCGTGTCGAGGGCATGGTCATGGTCCGGGCCGACCGGGGCGCGGCCGACGCTCTGCCGACTCACCGGCTCCCTCTGGAGCATGCGCCGCATCGCGGACTCGATCGTCGTGATGTCCGGCTGCGGCGGCGTCTCCTTGAAGAAGAGGCTCCGGAAGACCTTGCCGGCCTGGACGTGCCCGAACGGCTTGATAGCCAGCCGCCGGTTCTCCGGGGCGGCCGGCAACGGGGCGGCCGCCTCCCCCAGCGCTTCGGCGGCGCAACAGCCGAACAGCCGCTCGGCCTCCGGGCACCGAAAGACGATCCGGCTCTCGGCATCCAGGACGATGGCCGCCACCCGCAGCAGATCCAGCAGCCTCCCGGGCGCCCCCGGCGATCTGCTCCCGTTTCGGATCCGACCCATAGTTCTGCAGGTTGTCGGCACTCATAGATCGACCGCCCTGCCCGCCGACCAAGCGCAAACGCTCCGTGACCTGCGTCGGCGATGGTCCTGCGCATCGGGGCACGCCCGTGTGGGCAGCGCCCCTGTACATCACTGATTTCAACCCTACGCGGCGTTCGCTGAACTGTCACCGCGACGCTTCGCGAACGGAGCGCTGCCGCCTCCAAGCCCGAGTCCTGCACTCGCACCCGTCTGTCCCCTTTCACACGACAGCACCGTTCGCTCACGTGACCTTCGTGGATTCGCATCCCTGGACATGGCCGACACTCAGGCCGTCTCCTACATGGCCGGTCGGCAGTGGAGCCGAGCCTGGGGAGTGGGCGGTGGGGATGGATGTTTCTGGAAGGTCTCGGGGAGATCGCCCAGCCATCACGGCCGTCGGCGCTGGTGTGTCCGCGGGACGGTGGGTGGCCGACATCGATGACCAGGCGGTCGCGCGAACTTGCCGGTCAGAATCCCGTCGTCCTGCCCGTCCAGGTCGAAGGCGCGCTCGGCCTCACCCACGACCACCTGGTAACCAACACCGCGACCCGGTACGCGACTTGGTCGCGTCCTGGCCCAGCGGCGACGACGAACCCGACCGGGCCTGACTCGTCCGCCAGGCGCTCAGGAAGTGACACCCAGCCTCGATCCACCCGGCCGACCGGTGGTTTTCGCGGCATAGCGCGGGCGTCCGGCGCTCGGCGATGACGTACCTCTTGTTACCTGCGGTAAATGGCCTCATTCTGTGGGCGTCCGCTGCGCCGAGGTGTGCGCACAACCCCCACAGGACACGAGGAGAGCACATGCGTGCCAGATCTGTCTTAGCCCGGCTTCCGCTCACCCTGCTCACCGGGCTCGCGGTGGCGGGCCTGGCCGCCGGTCCCGCGGCGGCCGCCGATGTCGCGGTCGGCCTGTCCTGCCAGGCCACCCCGCCGATCGGGTCCGCGCAGACCTTCACACTCAACGCCGCGGTCAACGGCACCGCGCCGGACTCGGTGGCCTCCGGCAGCACCTTCACCGTCACTCTGGCCCCCGACGCCCTCACCGTTCCGGGGTCCGTGAACGGGAACACGGTCAATTCCATCAGCAACCTGCAGCTCACCGTCCCCGTGCCGGCAAACGCCACCTTGACCGGGGAATCACTCTCCGGCGGCTCCGGTGCCGGAACCGAAGCCACGGTCGCAGTCAACGGCAACAACGTTGTCGTCACCGTGCCCGGACCGATCGCCGGGGGCAGCACGTTCACCCTCCCAGCATTGACGCTGGACCTGACCGCCGGCGCGTCGGGCGGAAGCGTCCAGACCCAGATCGCCGGCACCAGCTACAGCGACCCGGGGCTGACGTTCACCGCGAACGTCACCGCGAGCATCTTCACCGTCGACGTGCCGACGGCCTGCTACGCGCCCTCGAACCCCGTCCTCACCACCACCACCGTGAACTGACCGAGCACGCACCATCGCGGGCTCGCGCGGGCAGATCTCCGCGCGGGCCCTGACGGTCAGGGGGCTCGCCCCCGGCCGCACGCGGGCGAGCACACCGGCAGCCCATGCGTGACACCCCCTTGCGTCGAAGCCGGTGAGGCCGACGTCGAATGGCCAAGGCCCTCGGTGACGCCCGCAAGATCGTGGTCTCCAACTCCCCCCTGGAGTGCACCTGGCGCAACTCCGAGCAGCTGCAGGGCGACCTGATCGAGGCCGTCACCAAGCTGAAGGAGGAACCCGGCGGCACCATCGCGATGTCCGGCTCGATCTCCATCGTCCGCCAACTGCTGACGGCACGGCTCATCGACGAGCTGCACTTGCTGACCCACCCGATCGCAGTCGGCCGCGGACTACGCCTGTTCGACGACGCCGCCCCCATCCCCTTGAAGCTGATCCAGTGCGAGGCCTTCACCTCCGGCGTGGTCTACGTCGTCTACGGCCCCGCCGACAAGCAATAGCCAAGGCCGTCAGCAGGATCCGTCGCCGCAGCGGGCCTCCCCCCTTGCGGCGGCACGCCGGCCTCGACTGAGGTCAGGGGCCGATTCGCCACGGCTGTCGGTCAGGAATCACTCCGCCAGGAGCATCATGCCCTGCCCCTGCCTCGGCGATGTCAGCATCGATCTTCATGACGGACCGTCGGGTTACTTTGGGCAGGCTGTTCGGTTCGAAGTCCGGGCGCAATACCCCCGGCGCCAACTGACGCAAGTGCGCCATGTCGCCTTCCCGTCAGTCCCGTTGCCTTCCCCAGGGGCGGTGGTGGCACCAGTATCCCGCTGTCCTGTATCGGCGGCAGCCGACACCCACTGGTACCGCTCTGCATGTCAGGAGAGACATGTCCAGACTGGCAAGAGGAAGAACCCCCCTCCTCATCGGTGCCCTGGCCGCGGCGATGGCGTTCGCCACCCCCGCGTTCCCCACCACCGCCTCAGCGGCCTCCCACGCCCCCCACGCCACCACCCCCGCCCTCGCCCAGGTCAGCAGTGACCCGTACTCCGACTCACAGGCTCAGCACGCCACCGAGGTCGAGCCGGACACCTACAGCTACGGCAACACCATCGTCGCCGGGTTCCAGGTCGGACGGGTCTTCGGCGGAGGAGCATCCAACATCGGGTGGGCGACGTCCACCGACAGCGGGCAGACCTGGACGCACGGGTTCCTACCCGGCTCCACCACGAACACCGGCGGCCCGTACTCCGCGGGCAGTGACGCCTCCGTGGCCTACGACGCCAAGGACGGTGTCTGGATGGTGTCCTGGCTGGGCATCGGCTCCGGCAACAACGTCGATGTCGAGCTGAGCCGTTCCACAGACGGCGGTCACACCTGGGGCAACCCGGTCACCATCTCCACCGGCACGTTCGACGACAAGAACTGGACGGTCTGCGACAACCACCCCTCCAGCCCGTACTACGGCCACTGCTACACCGAATACGACGACGCCAACGCCGGTGACGCCGAGCACATGAAGACCTCAACCGACGGCGGCGCCACCTGGGGCGCGCAGCAGAGCCCAGCCGACAGCCCGAGCGGGCTCGGCGGGCAGCCGGTCGTGCAGCCCAACGGCACCGTCGTCGTGCCGTTCGCCTCGGGCACCGAGAACAGCGAGCGGGCCTTCACCTCCACCGACGGCGGCGCCAGCTGGGGATCCAGCGTGCAGATCGCCACCGTCTCGCACCACCCGGTCGCGGGCCTGGAGAACACCTCCGCCCACCTGTCGCGGCTGGACACCCTGCGCGAAGGGCCGCTGCCATCCGCCGAGATCGACGCCTCCGGCAAGGTCTACGCGGTCTGGTCCGACTGCCGCTTCCGCAGCAACTGCACCAGCAACGACATCATCATGTCGACCTCGACAAGCGGCACGTCGTGGAGCTCGCCGACCCGCGTGCCGATCGACGCGGCCGACAGCACCGCCGACCACTTCGTGCCGGGCATCGGCGTGGACCCCGGCAGTTCGGGGAACACCGCCCGCATCGGGCTGACGTACTACTACTACCCGAACGCCTCCTGCACGGACACCACCTGCCAGCTCTACGCGGGCTACGTCTCCTCCGCCGACGGCGGCGCCGACTGGACGGCACCGACCCAGCTCGCCGGTCCGATGACGCTGGCCTGGCTGCCGAACACCTCGCAGGGCCGGATGTTCGGCGACTACATATCGACGTCCGTCCTTTCCGGCGGCAACGCCGTCACCGTGATCCCGGTCGCCCACGCCCCCAGCGGCAGCACCTTCGACGTGGCGATGTACGCGCCGGCCGGAGGCCTGCCGATCGGCGGCAGCCAGCCGCCGGGCGGCAACACCGTCACCGTCACCAACCCCGGCGGCCAGACCGGCACCGTCGGCACCGCGGCGAGCCTGCAGATCACGGCGACCGACTCCTCGTCGTCCGCCAAGCTCACCTACGGCGCGACCGGCCTGCCTCCCGGCCTGACCATCGCCTCCGGCACCGGCCTGATCTCCGGCACACCCACCACCGCCGGCACGTACCACGTGACCGCCACCGCCACCGACGACACCAACGCCACCGGCTCCGCCACCTTCACCTGGACGGTCAACCCGGCCGGCGGCGGGACCTGCACCAGCCCTGGCCAGAAGCTCGGCAACCCTGGTTTCGAGTCCGGCAACACGGTGTGGTCAGCCAGTTCGGGCGTCATCGGGCAGTACGCCTCCCAGGGCGAGGCCCCCCACAGCGGAACGTGGGACGCCTGGCTGGACGGTTACGGCTCATCGCACACCGACACCCTGTCGCAGTCGGTGACGATACCGTCCGGCTGCAAGGCCACCCTGAGCTTCTACCTGCACGTCGACACCGCCGAGACGACGCGCTCGACGGCGTACGACACGCTCACCATCAAGGCGAGCGGCACCACGCTGGCGACCTACTCCAACCTCGACGCCGCCACCGGCTACAGCCAGAAGACCTTCGACGTATCGTCCCTGGCCGGGCAGACCGTCACGTTCACCTTCACCGGCACCGAGGACCAGTCCCTCCAGACGTCGTTCGTCATCGACGACACCGCCCTCATGCTGAGCTGACCCCTCAACGAGGCGACCGGCCGGTTACGACGCGGCCACGCGCCCTGTCGTAACCGGCCTACGGCCCCACTCAGCAGCCCGCGATCACGGGTACGGCGGGCCGAACTGTCCGGCACGCCCGTGGTGATCAAGCAGCTCACCGACGCCCGGAGGCCGCCGAGAGGCGACGGGCGCCGATGTCCAGGACGATCTCACCGACGCATGTGCAGGCTGGCTGCTTCGCGGCGATGCGCTGGTCCAGCGGGCCCAGCGTGGGACCGCTGACCACCTGGCCAAGGTTCCCTGTTCCTCGACTTCGGGACGCAGAACGATCTATCTGACGCAGCGTCAGATTGTACGCCCGCACGGTGAACCAACCGCTGCCGATCTACCAGAGGCACACTTCACGGCAGCCACTTGCGGGCTGTGACCGCGGCCCTTCCACGCCACGCCACGGTCACCGGGGCTTTCCCGGTAGACGGGTCTCTGCGCCCGGAACTCCGGCCCAGGCCGCGGGCGCGGGAACTGCCTCACTCAACTCCACACACCAGGCGTCGTCGGGCAAGCCGAAATGGAACTGAATGGCGTAGTAGCCGCCCGCATGTGCTCGCAGCTCCGTTGGCATCACGGCAGGCTGGCACGCCCTTCCGGCTGAGACACCGGATTTCTACGGGGCACTGGCGAGGTTTCGCGGGTTGTCCACCGCAGCCGTGGGCGCTGCTGTGCTGTTCGTACCGGGTTCTCCTGCGTACACGGCCGCGGCGGCGGCACCGGCTCGGTTCAACGCGCCGGCAAGGAAGTCGCGGGCAGGCCGGCCGGCACGCCGAATCAGTCTGCTTGGCGACCAAGCGGTGTACGCGTGTTGGGCCGAATGTTCGGTCACCGGCCGGCCGGAAGCGGTGCCGCTCGGCTTCTGTCACCAGACGGATGCCTGACGGTCGCCGGACACGAAGGGGCTCCAGCCGGGCAGGGCCCAGCGGCACAGCGCCGTCACGGCCGCGGGGAGCCCGATGACAGAGGTCTGCTCGCAGGCGTGGCCGCCGGTCACGATCCCGGTCTGCCCCCCGCCCTGCTCGTGGTGCGGCGCGGGCGCCCGGTCAACGGGATGCGGCGGTCCGGTCATGACACCACCATGGCGGTGGTACTCATGGCGGGTGTGCCGGTGGAAGGTCCGCACCGGCGCCTCCCGGACCCCACCTTCCACACTGGCCTTCGAGCGCCATGGCCTCGACGCAGCACGGTGCGGGACCCTTGCCGGGTGATGGGGGACGGATCGGCGCAGGACAGGGGCTGCCGTCGCCGCCACCACCACGTGCGCTGCCCTCTGGCCGACCCGCCCGGTCGAAGGCTGGACGGCACCTGGGCCAGGCCCCGCATCGACGTGGATGTTGGCGCATCCCGACAGCGCTGCGCACACGGCCACCACCAGCAGACGACGACAACGCATGCGACCACTGTGACCGCACGACCCGCTCCACTACGGCAGACATCCCCGCCGCCCACTCAGACGGAGGACCCGGAACGCCGGCCCAGCCCTGCGGTAGGGGTACCGTGGCCGCCCTCATTCTCGGCTCGCCCGGTGAACGAGGCACTGCCGCTTCGGCTTCTGATGGTCACGGCGCCGCTGGGCCGTTCAGCCGGACATCATCGGCTGGGCGCGGGCGATGAGAAGCGCCACATCATCGGGATCGTCCGGGCGGCGCAGCTCGTGGAGGAGCCGGTCGCAGGTCTCCTCCAGTGGGCAGTCCGGGAGGTCGAGAAGCTGGAGGAGGATTTCCAGACGCGCATCGATGGAGTGTTGGCGGGTTTCGACGAGACCGTCGGTGTAGAACACCAATTCGTCGCCGGGTTCGAGAGGCAAGGTCGCGGTTTCGAACGATGCGCCGCCGACTCCCAGCGGAGTGCCGGTGGGCAGGTCGAGCAGTTCCGGGTGGCCGCCGCTGCGCACGAGGGCAGGGGGCAGGTGGCCCGCGGTGGCGATGCGGCATTGCGCCTGGTGAGGGTCGTAGACGGCGTAAAGACACGTGGCGATGTAGTGCTCCAAGCCCGCGGTGATCTTGTCGAGGTGCTGCAGGACCTGGGCCGGATCGAGATCGAGATCGGCGAAGGCGCAGGTCGCGGTCCGCAGGCGCCCCATCGTGGCGGCGGCGTCGATGCCGCTGCCCATGACGTCGCCCACGACCAGTGCGGTCTTGTCCCCCTCCAGCGGGAGGACGTCGTACCAGTCACCGCCGACCTCCGCCGTGGTCTTCGCGGGCCGGTACCGGGAGGCGACCTGGAGCCCGGGATGGCGGGGTGGGTGGGTCGGCAGCAGGCTGCGCTGCAGGGTCTCGGCCGTGTTGCGCACGCTTTGGTACCAGCGGGCGTTGTCGATGCACACCGCGGCGCGGGAGGCCAGTTCGCAGGCGAGGGTGAGGTCGTCCTCGTCGAACGGCAGCGGGTTGCGCGCCCGGGTGAGCCCCAGCGCACCGATGGTCTGGCCGCGGGCGGTGAGCGGCAGCGCCATGTAGGAGTGCACGCCGGCGCGGGCCAGCAAGGCGATGGCATACGTGTCGCGGGCGATGCGCGCCAGATCGCCCGCCGTCACACGGGGAATGAAGACCGGGCGGCCGCTGCGCACGCAGTCCGTGACCACGCGGTCGGCGCCGTAGACGGCGATCTCACCGGGTGGGTCTGCAGCATGTGCGGCCTCTGTGGAGTAGGCGGCCTTGACGGCGAGCGCCCGGAAGAGTGCCGGGCCGTCCTGGGCGGCCGGGCGGCCTTCCTCCAGGACGGAGTCCAGTATGTCGACCGTCGCGACGTCGGCGAGCTCGGAGACGGTGACCTCGGCGAGTTCGCGGGCGGTCTCCTCGATGTCCAGGCTGGTGCCGAAGCGGGCGGAGGCGTCGGCGATGAGGGCCAGACGCTTTCGGGCGCGGGTGGCTTCGCTGGTCGCCCGGTATCGCCCGGTGACGTCGACGACCGAGTCGGCCACTCCCAGCACGTGCCCGTTGGGATCTTCCAGCCGGTAGAACGAGAGCGACCAGGCGTGATCGTGGTCAGGGTCGGCGGGCGGCCGGGCGACGGTGTAGTGGTCGACCAGAGGCGCTCCGGTCTCCAATACCTGGCGCATCGCTGCTTCGAGCATGTCGACCGGCAGACAGGGCAGGACGTCGCGGTAGCGCCGGCCGAGATGAGCCTTCTCGGGGATGCCATGGATCCGCTCCAGAGCCGGGTTGACGGCCACGTACCGAAGATCGGTGTCGAGGACGGCCAGCCCGATCGGGGACTGGGTCACCAGCCGGGTAGACAGAGCAACATCCCGTTCCACCTTGCGCAGCGTGGGCTCGTCGGTGGCAAGACCGAGGGCATAGACGTCTCCGCGATCGTCCAGCAGCCGCATATTGCGGAACTCCACCATGCGGGTACTTCCGTCCTCGTGCCGGATCGGGAAGGCTCCCGCCCAGCTCCGGCCTGCCCCCATCACCTCGGCGAACAGCTTGAGCACCACATCCCGGTGCTCTTCGTGTACAAGCAACTGCGCGGCGTACTGGCCGAGCGCCTCGGCGGCGGTATAACCGAACAGGTCGTCGGCCTGCGGGCTCCACAAGACGATCCGCCCCTTGGCGTCCAGCACCACCGCGGCAACGCCGAGAAGATCCATCAGCCCGCTCGGCTCTGATGAACTGCGTTCCGCCGGTCCGCTGCCGGACGGCCGCTTCTCGGTCGGACTCATCGCAGGCACCCCTTCCGCCCGCCGCCCTGGGCCCGGCGCCTGGCTGCGCCGTCCAAGGCATCCTCGTTCCATGGTCCTCCCTGCTCGGCCGGCCGCGCAGCCCTTCTACGCAGATCACGAGGTGGCCGGCTGGTGATCGCGGCGGCGGCTCCTTCGACCATGGGGCGCATCACCGACAGCAGTGACCATCGGCGCACCGGCCGCTGACCGACCGGTCGGCGGCTGGGCCGTTGTCTGTGCCGCAGCAGGGCCGGGCATCCCGACTGGTACGGGAGAGAACATCGTCAATGGCAGGGAAGGAACGTCACCGGGTCGGCTCCCCCCGCTCGTCGGGGAACGGTCTGTCCAGCCGTCGCGGCAACTGCGGGGCGACCCTCCGCCGCACCGCCGAATGCGCTGCTGCCGCCGCCGTGGCCTTCAGCGCAGCCAGCGCCCTCAGCTGAACGGAGTGGGCGGCGTTCCTGCAGGACACCACGGCAGCCCGGGCAGTTCCAGGTGCCGGAACCCCCGGTAGCCTTCGCTGTCCAAGGCCACTTCGTGTTCGACGTCATGCGCAGTGGGCGCTTGGCGATGAGGGGAGTTCTCTCATGCAGCGGCATACGGTCCCGCGTGGTCTGCTTGCCGCGCCGCTCGGAGCCGCGGTGGCGGCCTCCGCAGCCGGACGGCGGTTTCTGTGCGTAGTCGGCCCGGGCCGAGATGATGAGCAGGAGGAGCAGGGCTATGGCGGCGCCGCACAGCAGTAGCAGGCCGCCGGTGGTGTGGTGCAGCCAGTGGATCATCTTCGGGGTGCCCGGCCTCTCAGTGTCGCGGTGAAGTCCCGTGCGCGGCGAGTGATTTCGGGCCAGTCGCCGCGCGCCACCGCGTCGGGTGGCACTGTGCCGGTGCCCGCGGAGACGGCAAGCGCGCCGTTGGCGAGGAAGTCGGCGGCGTTGTCGCCCGTGATACCGCCGGAGGGGATGAGCCGTGCGCCGGGCAGCGGCCCGCACAGGTCGCGGAGGTAGCGAGGCCCGAGCAAACGGGCGGGGAAGATCTTCACCGCGGCGGCGCCCAGATCCAGCGCGGCCAGCACTTCGGAGGGGGTGAGGGCGCCCATCACGACGGGGACCTCTCGCTCACGGGCCACCTCGGCCACCTGTGCGCGCAAGCCCGGGGTGACCAGGAACTCCGCGCCGGCGTCGATCGCCGCGGCGGCCTCCGCGGCGGTGAGTACCGTCCCGGCGCCGATCCGGCAGCCCTCGACGGCCGACGCGGCACGCAGGTGGTCTGTCAGGTCCGGTGTGGTCAAGGTGAGTTCGATGCAGCGCAGCCCGCCGTCGCGCAGCGCCCGGCACAGGGCGGCGGCGTCGGGGATCATCGGGGCGCGGACCAGGGCGAGGGCCCGGTCTGCGGCCAGGTCGGCCATGGCACCATCGAGTGGCGCGGTCAACGGGTGCCTCCTGTTGGAGTGCGGCGGAGGGTGCGGCCGGGAAGAGCACAGGTGGGACGGGCGTCCGCGATCACAGCAGTGCCGTTGACGAAGACGTACGGGATGCCCTCGGGTGGACGGCGCGGTTGGTCGAAGGTGGCGGTATCGCGCACCGTTTCGGGGTCGAAGAGGACCAGGTCGGCCGCGTAGCCGGGGCGGATCAGGCCGCGGTCGGCGAGGCGCAGTCGGCGGGCCGGGCGGCCGGTGAGGTGCGCGATGCACTCCTCCAGGCCGAGCACGCCCTCCTCCCGGACGTAGTGGCCGAGGTAGCGGGGGAAGGTGCCCCAGGCCCGGGGGTGCGGTCGGGCGGCGGCGAGCAGCCCGTCGCTGCCGCCGGTGTGCGTGGGGTGGCGCATGATCGCCCGGACGTTCTCCTCGTTGCCGACCAGTTGCAGGATGGTGGTGCTCAGCGCGTCGCCGACGAGCAGCGCGCGGTAGACCTCGAACGGCTCCGCGCGGCGTTCCGCGGCCAGCTCGGCGATGGTCCGGCCCACCGCCTGCGGGTCGCGGGAGTCGGCGATCTGGACGGTCCGCCAGTCGATGGGGAGGCCGTGGCAGCCGTCCGAGCCGGTGATCTGCAGGTCGTGGCGGATGCGGGCCAGGGACGGCGGGTCGGCCAGCCGCTCCAGGACGGCGACCGGGCCGCCGACCGAGGCCCAACTGGGCAGCAGCGCCGCGAGGGTGGTGGAACCGGGCAGATAAGGGTAGCTGTCCAGGGTGATGTCGCAGCCCCCGGCGAGGGCTGCGTCCAGCAGCGTCAGCAGTTCGTCGGCGCGCCCCGCGTTGACGCCGAAGTTGAGGGTGGCGTGAGCGAGATGCAGTGGGCAGCCCGATCGGCGGGAGACCTCTACCATCTCCGCGTATGCGGCCAGGGCACCGGCTCCGTACGAGCGGTGGTGTGAGGAGTGGTAGCCGCCGTACCGGGCCACGACGCGGCAGAGTTCGGTGAGTTCGGCGTCGTCGGCATACATCCCGGGCGCGTAGGTGAGGCCGCTGGACATGCCGACCGCGCCCTGCTCCATCCCCTCCGCCACCAGGTGGCGCTGGTGGTCGAGTTCGGCCTCGGTGGCGGGCCGCTGCTCCCAGCCGACGGCCAGCATGCGTACGGAGCCCTGCGGGACGAGGTAGCAGGCGTTGACCGCGATGCCGTCGCGGTCGAGGCGGTCGAGGTACTCCCCCACGCTGCGCCAGTTCCAGTCGAAGAGGGCAGGGGTCTGCCCGCTGGAGGCGGGGGAAGGGTCGCCGTTCCAGCCGGCGATGGCCTGGCGGGTCTGCTCCAGGGTGGTGTCGTCCACCGGGGCGTAGGACAGGCCGTCCTGGCCGAGCACCTCGCACGTCACTCCCTGGGAGGTCTTGGCCAGGTGCTCCGGTTCGGTGAGCAGCGCCAGGTCGGAGTGGGCGTGCATGTCGACGAAGCCCGGACAGAGCACCAGGCCGGTGGCGTCAAGCTGATGACGTCCCGTCAGGTTGTCGGCCAGCTCGGTGATCCGGCCGTCGTCCAGCGCTACGTCGGCGCGCACACCGGGGCCGCCGGTGCCGTCGATGACGGTGGCGCCGCGGATGACGAGTTCGGCCATCAGAACCACGTCCTGATCAGGTCCACCACACGGGGCGAGGCGGCGTCGGCGTCATCCGGCACGGGGACGAGCGTCCACTTGCCGAGCGCGGTCCATGGATGGGTGAGGCCCAGGCGGGCCACGTCGCCGACCTCGACCGCGTCGCCTGCGCCGTGCAGGAAGGCGTGCTGGTCGTTGAGGGCAGTGACGTCGGCGCCCTCCAACGGGCATGTGCCGCAATCGAGTTGCGGCTCGGGCAGGCCCTCGTCGTACGGGAGGTCGCGGTACTGCGCGACGGTGAGGCCGTGCGCGGAGGCGGGCGGCGCCTTGAACCGCCAGTCGAGCCTCTCGTCGCGGAGCTCGTCGACGGCAGCGTCATCGAGGGTTGCTTGCATCTCGCCCCTCAAGCCCACTTGACCTGGTAGGTTGCAAAATACGCATTGAGCGTTGCATATTCTGTGTGAGGGTTTTATCATCGCCCAGACGGTCGGTCAATGCGATCGGGCCTGGGAGTAGGAGAGCGGCATGGCGGCGTCGCACCCCAAAGCGGTGTGTCTCGGCGAGTCGATGGCGCTGCTGGTGCCCGATCAGACCGGCCCGCTGGAGGATGCCGACAGCTTCCGTCACTGCGTCGGCGGCGCCGAGGCCAACGTGGCGCACGGCCTGGCCGCCCTCGGCGTGCCCACCGCCTGGCTCGGCGCTCTCGGCGCCGACGGCTTCGGCCGCCGCATCCTCCGGCAGTTGGAGGCCGCCGGGGTGGACACCTGCGCCGTCGTCATCGACCCGCACCGGCCGACCGGCCTGTACGTGAAGGAGATCGGTCCCACCGGCAGCCGACTGCACTACTACCGGCGCGGCTCCGCGGCCTCCGCCCTCGGCCCCGAACTGCTCGACAACCCCGAGGTCCAACGCCTCCTCCACCACGCCGAGCTGATCCACCTCTCCGGCATCACCGCCGCGCTTTCCGACAGCACACTCGCCCTGCTGCGCCGCCTCCTCGCCGAGCCCTACCCCGGTCGGATGGTCAGCTTCGACCTCAACTGGCGCCCCGCGCTCTGGCGCGACCGCGACCCGGCCGTCCTGCGCGGCCTGCTGGACGCGGCCGATCTGGTGTTCTGCGGCGCCGACGAGGCCACCGCCCTGCTCGGCACCGGCGACCCGGCGCGCCTGCGCGCCCTGCTCCCCGGACCCGGCACCCTGGTGGTGAAGGACGGCGCCCACGTGGCCACCGCCGTCGAGCGCGACGGCACCACGACCACCGAACCCGCCCTCAGGGTCGAAGTCGTCGAACCGGTCGGCGCCGGGGACGCCTTCGCCGCCGGATACCTGGCCGGCACCCTGCGCGGCCTGGGGCTCCGGCAGCGGCTGCGCCTCGCCCACCTGACCGCCGCCACCACCCTCGTCGTCGACGGCGACCAGAGCACACCACCCCCCGCGGAGCGCGTCGAAACCCTCCTGGCATGCTCGCCCGAGGAGTGGGCCGCCACCGTGGTCACAGCACAGGGAGCGATGACATGAGCCAGAGCCTCACGCGGGCGCTGACGATCCTCGTCCGGCTGGAAGACGGGCCCCGGTCCATGGACGACCTCGCCGCCGAGCTCGATGTCCACAAGACCACCGTGCTGCGCCTGCTGCGCACCCTGGAGGACGAGCGCTTCGTCTACCGGGACCGTGAACACCGCTTCCACCTGGGCTCCCGCACCTTCGAACTGGCGGGCGCGGCGCTCGAGCAGCGGCAGATCCGCTCCCTCGCCGCGCCCCACCTCGCCCGGCTCAACCAGTCCACCGGCCAGGCGGTCCACCTCGGCGTCTACGAGGGCGGCGAGGTCATCTACCTGGACAAGTACGAGTCGAAGCAGCCGATCCGGATGTACTCGCGCATCGGGCTCCGGGTGCCGCTGCACTGCACCGCCCTGGCCAAAGTGCTGCTCGCCGGGGTGCCGGCGACCGAACGCCGCCGCATCGCCGAGGAGATCGAGTACACCCCGCTCACCGATCGCACCATCACCAACGCCGAGGACTTCCTCGCCGAACTGGACACCGTCGCCGAGCAGGGCTGGGCGATGGACGACGCCGAACACGAACCCTTCATCCGCTGCATCGCCGTACCGATCCGCGACGCCGGCGGGAACGTGGCCGCGGCCGTCTCCCTCTCCGTCCCGGAGGTGCTGCTGACACGCGACCAGGTACTGGCCCTGCTGCCGCAGGTGCGGGAGGCAGCCGACACAGCCTCCGCCGACTGCGGCTACCGCCCCTGACCGGGCCCGAACAGCCCGCGCACGAGCCCACCGATACGACCGACGGAAGGCTGATCACCGTTGTCCGACCGCATCGAGATCCGCACCGACGGCGCGCCCGTCCCCGCCTGGGTCTTCTCCCAGGGCGTGCGCATGGGACCGCTGCTCCAGGTCTCCGGCCAGGGCCCGCAGGATCCGGCCACCGGTGCATACCTCCACCCGGGCGACGTGAAGGCTCAGACCCGACGCACCCTGGAGAATGTCCGCGCGATCCTCGAGGCAGGCGGCGCCTCGGTCGGCGACGTCCTGATGTTCCGCGTCTACCTCACCAGGCGCGAGGACTTCCCCGCCATGAACGAGGCCTACGGCGACTTCCTCAACGAGCACTGCCCGGACGGCGTCCTCCCCTGTCGCACCACCGTCTTCGTCGGTCTGCCCCACGAGTCCATGCTGGTCGAGGTCGACGCCCTGGCAGCCGTCGGGCAGGGTTGAGCCGGCCGTTTCGGGGTGTTGAGGACCAGTAGGCCGTTCTGCACGCCGGTGTTGTTCAGGGCGCGGCGAAGCGCTGTACGGGCACGGGCTGCAGTTACACGCTTGGACGGTAGGACGAGATCAAACTCGGGAGGGCTCTGGTCGGGTGTTCAGGAGGGCCAGACCGCAACACGCCGGTGCTGATCCTCGACGAAGCCACCAGCGCCCTGGACACCCGGACCGAGCAAGCCCTTCAGAAGGCACTCGACACGCTCTGCGCCGACCGGACGACGATCACCATCGCACACCGGCTTTCGACCGTCCGAAACGCCGACCACATCATCGTGCTGGACCAGGGCCGGATCACCGAGCGCGGCACCCACGATGAAGTGCTGGCCCTGGCAGGGCAGTACGCCACGCTCCTCAGCAAGAGCGGATCCGAGCCGGCAGAAGCCACGGTGTGCCCGCTGGTGACCTGATGAAACCGTCCAGGGCCGGATTGGGTCCGCCCGCCGTTTGGTGACCAGGCCGCGACCACGGGGTCCTGCTTCCGTGATCGCGGCCTCCTCCTGCGGCTGTCGGGCTGCGACTACCAGGTGAAACGCTGGTTCGCGCTGCCGTCGCAGCTGCTGATGACCAGCTGCTGGTCGGTGCCCGGTGCGGTGAGGCAGTAGCCCTGAGCTGCCTTCGGCCGGATGGTACCGTCACTGCCTCGCGACCACTGCTGGTTGGCTTGGGAGCCGCAGGCGTAGAGGATGACGGGCGTTTCGTTGGTGTAGGCCGCTCCCGCGACGTCCATGCAGCGTGCCTGCGTCAGCCCGGCGTGGATCTGGCCTTTGTCCGGGTCGAACCACCAACCCTGATTCGCGGACCCGGTGCACGCCCAGGAGAGGACCGGGGTCTTGTCCAGGGTCACCGATCCGGAATCATCCACACATCGGCCCGCCGGGGCGCCAATCGGGGTCGGCTTGATGACGCCTTGGTGGAGCGTGGGGTTTCCGGTGAGCAGGTCGTCGGTACAGGTAGCCGATGTCCAGGCGGAGTTGTAGACCTGGGTCACGCATGAGGCGAAGGCACCGTGCCCGAAGTAGTTCGGGTGGAACGACTGCCGCACGGCATTGGAGGACAGGCCCCCGTCGATGAGGTCGACCCACAGGCCGCGGGCCCAGTCCGAGCCGGAACACACCTCATGCCCGCCGAAAAGACGGGAGTTGTTGAGGAAAATCGCTCCCGTGTCGACAGCGGCCTGCTGCTCGGCCGCCTCGAACTCCGGCACGGCGGTGTTGCGCCCCCACGCCATGTCGGCGTCGTATCCGGTGCATCCGCCTGCGATCTTCGTGGAGAAGGAGGGGTTGTCCGGGTAGTCCGGCCCCATCGGGGACGGGTAGGCCATCACCACCAACTTGTAGTCGGTGTTCAGATATCCGGCGTTGGCCATGGTGGTCTGCACGTCGCGGATGGACTTCTCGACCTTGGGGACGATGGCGCTCACGCGGGCTGGCCAGACGGCGTTGTAGGTGCCGTTGCATGGCCCCTTGCTGAGGAACCAGTTCTCCACACAGGTGGTGACCGTGGGGCCGAACTGAATGTCGTCGTTGGCGCCGATCCCCAGGACGATGAGTTTGACGTGAGTGTTCTTGGCGGCTGTGGCGAGCGAGGACGTTTGCTCCGGCTGGGTGGAGTACTGGTTCTCCCCGCCGATCTGCACATCTGCGGTCGAAGCTCCGGAGCACGCGAAGTTGAACTGCTGGTCGGATGGAATGCCGGTGCGGAAGATGAAGTCGTCGTAGGAACGGTGGCACCAGTTTCCCTCGGCCCCGTCGGTGTCGGGGGTGTAGTCACCTTCGCCTTCGCCGGACATCTCACTGTCGCCGAGGACGACGAGGGAGCTCGGCCGGGAGTCGAGCGGGGTGGCCGCGGCGGCGTGGGTGGCTGGTGCGACGAAGGCGCCGAGGACGGTCAGGGCCGCGGCGCCGAATGCGACGGATCTCGGTCTGAGACCTGCAGACACAGGGCCTCCCATGGGTGGTGGGACAGGTCGACCCAAGAGTCCAACTGACGAGTAGTCATAGGAAGAGACGCGCGTCTA
>CAYNNX010000135.1:0-17523 GCA_964398515.1 uncultured Streptantibioticus sp.
GGCGTAGCCCTCGTTGAAGATCAGGTACAGCACGACGAGGATAGTCCGCAGACGCTGCGGCAGGTCGGCCTCGCGCGGGACGCCGTAGGGAATGCGCGCGTCGCGGATCTTGCCCTTGGCGCGCACCAGGCGTTGCGCCATGGTCGGCTCGGGGACCATGAACGCCCGCGCGATCTCGGCCGTGCTCAGCCCGCCGAGCAGGCGCAGCGTGAGCGCGACCTGTGCCTGAACCGAGAGGGCGGGGTGGCAGCAGGTGAAGATCAGGCGTAGTCGATCGTCCGGCACTGCTCCTCCCTCGTCCTGGTCGATGTGGCTCGACGACTCCTGCAGCAGGACCGCCGCCTGTGCGTGGCGGTCGGCACGGCCGGCCTCGCGGCGCAGGCGGTCAACGGCGCGGTTGCGGGCAGTGGTGATGATCCAACCGGCCGGGCTGGGCGGCGGGCCGGTGTGGGGCCAGCGTTCGAGGGCCGCAGCGAAGGCCTCCTGGACTGCTTCCTCAGCGATGTCGATATCGCCGAAGGCGCGGACGAGGACGGCGACGGCGCGACCATGCTCCTGGCGGAAGACGCGCTCCACCTGCGCAGCGTCGACTCCACCCGGCGGCTGACCGGCCCCCTCGGGCATCAGTCCTCGACCTCGCCTTGGAACGGCCGCACCTCGATGGGCAGCGTCGTCGCCCGTGCGGCCTTACGGCCCCACTCCAGGGCGGCGTCCAGATCCGGCGCCTTGACGATACAGATCCCGCCGAGGACCTCCTTGCCCTCCGCGTAGGGGCCGTCCGTGATCAGCACGTCGCCGCTCGCGGGCTCGGGCCGCAGCAGCGTCGCGGTGCTGGGGTCGTGCAGACCACCGGCGAACACCCACGCCCCGGCAGCCCTCAGCTCCGTATGGAACACCTCCAGCTTCCGCATGATCTCCGTCAACACCTCAGGAGGGGGCACCTCGCCGCCAGCGGGCTGCACGACGCTCAGCAGGTAATGCTTCATGATCTCCTCCTCCGACCGCAGGCCGACGCCGTCGCCGACCGCTCACCCCCTATACGAACGGCCCGGTCCCGAATCGACACTCCTGAGAAGAAAATTATCCGCTCCACTGACGACCCTGTAGCCGCCCGTGGCCAGAGGCACTGATCCGGCCGTCTCGGTTCCCGTCTCATGCATTCCCGCAAGGAGCTCGCGACGCTGCTGCGGTCGCTTGAGGCGGTGACGGCGCCAGCCTGTCGCATCGGGACGGACCGGTGACCGCGGCCGGGCTGTTGAGGGAGCGGACGGGGCGGGGTGCGGCGATGGGACGGCGCGCGTTGTCGCCGACGGCGTTGGGAGTGCGGGGGACCGGTCGAGTGCGGCTGTGCGAGAACCAGCGAGGAGGGTCGGTCACTTCAGGCTGGACACCAGCTTCGGGGCACTCCCGAACAGGGCGTTGAGAGCTGCCCGGTAGGCGTGTTCGGGCGGGGCGGCGAAGCCGATGAGCAGGCCTGCGGGGCGCCCAGTGGGGTCCACGTGGAGTTCGGAGAGACCTCGCAGGGCGAGTCCGTGCCGGGCGCAAACGGTCAGGATCTCGTGTTCCGGTGGCCAGTCGGAAGGGACGGTGAGGAGGCTGTGCAGGCCGGCGGGGACGCCGTGGGCGGTCAATTCCGCCGACGCAGGTCGCGGTGGGTGCTGCGGCAGAGTGCGCAGACGAGCCGGGTGACGGCCGCCGTTGAGGCGGCGTCTGTGATCAGGACCAGGTCCGAGGGCCGGCGCGGGTCAGCGCATCTGCCCTCGCGGCTTCAGCCCCATGCCTGGCAGCTCCAGCGCGTACAACCGCTCGAAGCCGGCGGCGATGCGCTGTGAACGGCGTCCCGGCGCCGGTCGGTCACAGACGCCCGGCGGTCATGTCCATCAGCCGCGACAGCACGGCGTCGCCGGACGCGTTCACACCGTCGTGCTCCCACTCGTTGGTCACCCACGCCCGGGCCGATCCCACCTGACGCATGGTGCGCAGCGAGAGGTCTGCGTCGACGTACATGTCGTCGTGGTAGACGACCGCGGCAAGCGGCACCTGATTGGCGGCCAGGCGCTGTGGGTCGTAGAGCGGCGGCCATTCGGTCCAGGCGGCGAGCAGTTCGGCGGCTTCGGCGAACGGGCGCAGGGCTCTGATCTCCTCGAACATCCAGGGGTAGATCATCTCGCCGGTGAACAGCAACGGGGTCGCGTCCTCGGCGAAGCGTGGGTGTTCGGCCGCGATCCGTCGTGCCGCCCAGGCCGTCGGCCGATCGTCATGGGCGAAGCACGGCTCTTGGAGGATCGTGAACAGGGGGTTGTCGACGAAGCCGGTCTGCTGCATCACCTGGAGCAGGAAGGTGTCCGTCAGTTCCCCGGCGGTGTCGAAGGCCTCGTCGAGGAGCCAGTGCACACGCTCGTACCCGTCGCCCATGCCGAACGCCAGGCCGAGAGTCCGCAGCCGTCGTGCCGTCAGCCGGTCGCCGTCCGGCAGGAGGATCCGTTCGGAGTCGGCGAGGTCCGCGATCCGGCGCACCTTCTCCAGATCCTCCGGATAGCGCGCGTAGTACTCGGCGTTCTTGGCCTCGACCCGCGGATAGGTGCGCCGGTAGACCTCGTCGGCGGTGGCGGCGAGGCCGGGGATGCCGCCGGTGATGTGGCAGGCCCGGAGTCCCTCCGGTGCGTGGGACAGATACGTCAGTGTGATGAATCCGCCGTAGCTCTGACCCAGGGTCTCCCACGGCTCGTCACCGCAGAGCTGTCGCCGGATCAGCTCTGCGTCGCGGACGATGGCGTCGGCGCGGTGGAGCGACAGGTATCTGGCGAGATCCTTGCCGGATTCGAACCTGGCTGCGGCGCCTGGCGTGACCGGCGTGCTGCGGCCCGTGCCGCGCTGATCGAGCAGGAGCACGCGGTGCGTGGTGAGCGCTCGGCGGAGCCAGCCGGGGTAGCGGCCCAGCGGCCGTGGCGACTTCCCGCCGGGGCCGCCCTGCAGGAACAACAGCCACGGCAGCTTGTCGGCGGCCCGGGTCGGGTCGGCCACCTCGCGCGCGAACACCTCGATCGCGGGACCGGTCGGATCGTCGTGGTCGAGGGGAACGGTGAAGACGTGGTCGGTGATGGCGTGGCGGGGGTTCATGCGAGCTGGTCACCTCTTCGGGAAGGTCGCCGGGGGAGTGCGGTCCCCGGACGGTGATCGACCGGGGACCGCACGGGGTCAGCGGATCAGTACTGTGTGGTCACCGTGACTCCGCTGAAGTCGTTGACGGCGTACAGGCTGATGTACCGGTAGCCGGCTGCGGTGTTGCTGACGGTGATGCGTTGTTTCGTGCCGGTGTTGGTCGACGAGGCGGTGTACGTGCGTGGCGTCGCCCAGGTGTCGGGGTCGTAGTACAGGGACGCGCTGCCGGTTCCGCCGCTGGTGGCGACCGTCAGCGTCGTCGTGCCGGCCGGGAGCCAGATGAAGAGGTAGTCCAGGTTGCCCGCGCCGGCCGCCCGGTTGCCGCGAGAGCAGTTCTGACCCATCGCCCGCGGGTCGGGGTCAGTGCAGGTCGGAAGGGTGCCGACGCCCGCGAGGGCGTCGAGCCAGGAGTTGAAGTCCGCGTCGTACCTGGTGCCGATGGTGTTGGTGTAGTAGCTGTACGCACCGGTGTAGTCACCGTTGCGGAAGTACGTCAGGATCGTCCGGACGTCCACGGGGTGCCGTTCGAGCATGTAGCGCACCGCCAGGTAGCCCCAGGGGAAGACACGGTCGTCGTTGCTGTTGGCGTATGTGGTCTGCCACAGGGTGCTCAGCGGGTAGGTGTGCTTTCCCGCGTCGGCTACCGCGTCGGTGTCGACGATGCCTCGGTAGCTGTAGGAGATGTAGCCGGAGATCCCCTCCACCCACCAGATGTTCGGCTCGGTCTCGATCTGGGCCCAGGTGCCCTTGGTGTCGTACCTGGCGTCCAGGAAGTGGGTGTATTCGTAGTTGAGGTTCCAGATGTTGTCCGTGTAGCCGTCTGTGCTGGGATCCTGGTACAGGATGGAGTAGTCCTGGTTCCCCGGGGCCGACGGGTCGCCGTAGAGGGTGATTCCGCCGTTGTTGGTCGGCACGCCGTAGATCGCTCCGCCGTAGATGGCGTAGTTCAGCCGGCTGGAGAACACGACGACGTTGTCGGTGGTGTTGTACTGGTTGGGGATCGGGCCGTTGTCCTTGACCACTCTTTGGAAGTAGGAGTCCTGGCCTGCGAGGTTGGAGCAGGCGGCGGTGAGGTCGGACGGACTCAGCGACTGCGCGAGGATCGTGATCTCGGAGTTGCAGTGGTACGTGGTCGGCAGCGCGGCCGCGGTGAGCTGGGCCGTGAGGTTGCAGGTGCTGTAGTACGAGCAGTTCGCGTTGTCGTAGGCGTTGCTCTGCTCTGCGACGGCGACCCACAGCGCGGCGGTGGTGCCGGAGATGTGTGAGGCGTTCAGGAGGCCGCGCATCAGTGGTCTGACCGTCGCCTGGAGTGCCGGGAACTGGACGTAGATGGCCAGGTCCTGGCCGGCGTCCGCATCCAGGAAGGTGTTGTCGCCGCCGAGCAGGCTCCTGTGGTTGAGAGCGAACGAGTCGAGTGTGGTGATGATGCTCGAGTCGTTGGTGACGGCTGTCACGAAGGCGGGGTTCCACTGGCCGCGCCACATCGGGGTGTAGACGTCGTAGACGACGCCGACCATCGCGTAGTACGCGTCCCACGAGCTGTTGTAGGCGTTGAGGATCCGCTTGTAGGCGCTCAGGTAGTCCTGCTGGACGTTGGCGCTGTCGGTGAGGATGACGACGTCGCCCAGGACGTTGCCGTTCGCCGTGGACACGTCGTGGGAGTGGGCGGCGGCGAAGAAGGAGTTGAGGCCGCCGATGACCGCCGATGTCAGTTTCGCGTCGTAGGAGCCGACATCGGCGGGGTCGTTGTACTGCACGTAGTATCCGGCACGCAGGTAGATGACGAGCTGCCAGATTCCCGTGGAGTCGTCGCCGGAGTACCTGCCGGACAGGCTTTGGAAGGCCTGTGCGACCGGGATCATTTGGGACTCCTTGAAGACACCGTGCGCGGCGCTTCCGGTGGTCGAGAACAGGGTGTTCATGCAGTCGGTGGTCGAGGACTCTATATAGGAGGCCAGGGCCTGACCGGTTCGGCTGCTGAAGGCCGCAGGATCGCAGGGCTGCGACGCGGGCTGGGCGGGCGTGTGCTGCGGCGAGGACTGTGCGGAGCCGTGGGCCGGGATGGGGCGCGGCGGCGGGATCCGGCCCGGCGACAGCCGCCCGTGCTGTACGGCGCCGGCGTCGGAGCCGGCGGCCGCGGCGCTGGTGGGCGCAGGCGGGGCCGAGGTCCGGGTGTTGTGGGCGGGGGAAGGTCCGACGGGCTTGGCGCCATGGCTCGGTGGGGCGGCCGCGGGCGCCGGGCCGGTGCCGAGACAGAGCGCGATGACGGCGGCCGTGAGGCTTGCCGCTGTCCTTGCGAGCGCTCGTCTTGGTTGGGCATGCATCATGACGCTCCTTCAGGGAGATGAACGCCAGGGGGACGATGGGGGTGTACAGGCACGCTCCCAGCCACCGTGACCCGCGACAACGCCCTGAGACACAGCAGTCTGCCCGGTCGGGCCACAACATCCGGCCCTGGCATGTCCGACCTTGTCGTGCGGTTCCGCCCGCGGCGGATCCGATTATGCGCGGACGGTCTTGTGCGTCCGCGATGCCCACGCCAGGTAGTGGGGGGCCTGCGCGATCAGGTTCCGGTATGCCGCGGCGGCCGATCCGAACAGCGTCTCCACTACCTCTTCGGTGACGCTCTGCCGGCGCCAGGCCAGCACGTAGCGGCACCACAGCGGCGTGCCGGCCAGTGGTTTGACGACGACTCCCGGAATCGGGCGCGTCGTCGCCTGCACCATGGAGACGCCGAGACCGTCCGCGATCATGTTCTGCAGGTGAAGCTGGTCGCCGAGGAACTCGTTGACCGCTGCCGGGGTGAACCCGGCCGACCGGCACGCCCCGTAGAACACACTGGGCCAGCCGGCCCCGTCATCCGGAGTCAGGAACCATACGTCGTCGGCCAACTCGGCGAGCGTGACCTCCAGGGCGCTGCGGAGCCTATGCCGGGCCGAGAGCGCCACGAACGACGGCTCGGTGGCGAATCCGCGATGCGTGACGGCATCGGAGTGCCGCAAGTCGAGCCCGGGGTAGTCCGCCGCGATCGCGGCGTCCAGCTCGCCCCGCTCCAACAATTCGACGATCTCCGAGGACGCGTAGACGCTGCTCACCGTGAACGCCAGATCGGGCAACCGGCTCCGAATCCTGCTGGCCATGCCCGGAAGAACCGGCGAGTTGGTCGAGGCCAGTCGCAGCACCCGCCGCTCCCGCCTGCCGTCCGCGGGCCGGCGCCGCCCGATGGCGTTGGCCCGGGCCACGACGTCGCGAGCCTGTGTCAGGACCTCGACGCCGTACGGTGTCGGCTCCACCCCGACGGCGTTGCGCTCGAACAGCGAGTCGCCGAAATAGCTCTCGATGCGGCGAAGCTGTGCGCTCAGCGCCTGTTGTGAGTACCCGAGAACGCCGGCAGCCCCGCTCACGCTCCCGGCATCGGCGATCGCACACAAGATCCGAAGGTGCCGGAGTTCCAGATCCATCGGCTCGCTCCTCGCCTCCTGGCGTCTGCCTCGAACAGCTGAGGCGCACAGCACCCGGTGCAATGGCACTGGTTGTTCCGACACAGTCTCGGCGGCGTTCGAGCCACGCGCAACGAGATGGAAGCCCTGCTCGGCATTTGCTCCGCCGCTGCGGCGCGAGACCCGGTGAGCGTCGCGGGCGTACCTGCTCGGCCGAAATGAGCCCGGCGCAGGCTGGAGAGGGCCGGCCTTGGCCGAGTTGGACTACGGCCTTCCAGTCCCCAGCCGGCGCCGGAGCAGTCGGCGGGGTCGATTTTGGCGGATGCGCCGGGGGTGCCGCGCGGCTCACCGTACCGGCCTCGCCGCCCGCGGTCGCGGTGCGCACCGGGCCCTCGGCCGATAACCGTCAGGACTGCCAGAGTTGGACGATGCTGTCGATCGCGAAGGTGCTGGCGTCGTAAGTGACGTGGTAGTAGTTCGGCCCGCAGGCGTAGGGGGCGGCGACCGGGTAGTGCTGCTTGCACTTGTCCAGGATGACCCGGAGTTCGGGGACCGTCGCGGGAAACATGCGCGGCGACGTGTGGCTGGCGTCGCTGTAGCCGATCAGAGTGACCGTCGCCTTCGGGGAGACGTAGTACGGGCCGACGGGCTCGATTGTCTGGAAGTAGGGGTCCGAGTCGGAGGAGTTGCAGACGACTTTGTTCTGGCTCGCGCCCAGCTGGGTGCCCGACGGTTCGATGCCGGCGATAGTGAGGACGTCCTGCGGCTGGAGCTTGGGCTGGCCGGCACGGCACAGGTCGAGCGCCGAGCGGACTTTGACGTCCGCCAGGGCCGACGGCGAGGACGAGGGCGACACGGAGGGGGACGGGGGAGGCACCGTCGAGGACGTCGGCGCGGAAGCCGAAGCAGAAAAGGAAGGCGACGAGGAGACGGACGGGACCGGTGCCGCCGAGCTGGTCCGGGACGCCGGTGGATCGGTGTGGCTCGGACCGCACCCTGCCATGCCGATCGCCAGCACTGTGATCGCGAAGAGTCGTCGACGCCTGTTCGGACCGTGCACCTTGCCCCCCGGCTTGGAATTGTCGCGTACACGCTAGCAGCCTGGCCACCCTCCGTGGGGCCCGCCCGGGGGCATCGATGGGCACGTCGGCGACCATCCGCCCGTAAGAGCCGCCCCCGCCCCGTCTCTGCCCGGCAGCCCGGCAACGAGCCGTCCCGTGTGGCGTCCGCGCCCGCACCAGGATCCGCTCGTGCTCGTCCACCACGTCCTCGATCTGCTTTCTGCGCCCTGCATACGCCGTTCCACGAGCGCGTCCCGGTCAGCTTCGGCACTGCCGTCGCAGGAGCGGCCGACCGCTGAGACCGCAGCACCGTCAGGTGCAAGGGGAGGGTCGCCCGCGTACCGGGTGTGCTTGGGCGGGCCCGCCGACGCGGCGGACAGCCGTGCAGCCAGGCGTCGCCCGCCCAGCGGTGTCTGCCGGACAGGTCCGCAATGCGCTGTCGCGAACATGGCCAAAACTAGCTGACCCACAATCAGCCACTGTTACGCTCCTTAAAACTGCCGCAACAATTGTTCGACGACACGTGTCAAGCCGCACTCGTCCGCGCTTTCCGGGCCAGGAGTTGCTGTGTCATTGAGTCCGAGGTTCCATCCGGCAATCGACCTGTTCGACGAAACCCTGCGGGAGGGGGCCGAGCGCGCCCCGCTCGCCGCCTCGATCGAAGCCAAGTGCGAGATGGCCAAAGCCATTTCCGCGGCCGGCATCAGCACCCTCGTGATCGGCATGTTCCCCGACGTGCCGCACAACATCGCGCTGCTCAACGCCCTGCTGGACGAGCAGGAGCGCGGGGGCGTTCCCGCCTCGGTCCGGTTCGTGGTCATCTCGCACCTCGGCCGGCGCATGGCGAGCACGCTCAAGGCCCTCGATGAACTCGGTCGCGACCTGGGCACCGTCTGGGTGCTGGCCATCAACTCGTCTTCGGACCAGTGGCTCCGCCACTTCCAGCCGACCATCCTCGAAGAGGGCGGCGAGCCTGTCGACCGGGCTGCGTGGGAGAAGCTCGACGACCGCGAGCTGCGGGCCAGGAACCTGGCCTGGTACGCAGACCAGTTGGCCGAGTTGCGTCCGGTGCGCGGGCTGGGTGGCTTCATCGCGGGCCTGCTCGACGCCTTCCGCGCCGATCCGGGGCACATCGACGACGCCGTGGGCGTGATCGTCCAGTCGGGCATCACCCAGATCCGTCTGGTGGACACGGCCGGGACCTGCACGCCCCAGCAGGCGCAGACCTTCATCGGCGGCCTGACAGCGAACTTCCCGGACGTCGACTTCTTCGGCCACTTCCACGACGACTTCGGCATGGGCACCGCCAACGCCGTGACGGGCCTCAGCGTCGGACTGCGCGGCGCCGACGTCTCGGTCGGCGGCTTCGCCAACCGGGCCGGGCACCCCGCCATGGCCGAGGTGGTGATGGCGCTCCGCCAGCTCTACGGCGTGGAGCTGCCCGGTTTCCACACGGAGCGGCTCTACGACCTCAGTCGCCTGATCGAGCGGACCTACGGCCTGCTGGAGGACCCTTCGGCGCCGGTCACGGGCATCGTCACGCACGCGGTCCAGAGCGGCATCCGCACCGAAATGATCAACAAGTCGCCGCGGATCTTCGACAACCTCGACCCGAAGGACGTGGGCTCCCGCGAGATCCGGATGTTCGGCGTCCGCAGCGGCCAGGACGGCATGCTGCGAATCATGCGCGCGCACCGGGCGGAGCTGGACGAGGCCGGCATCGAGGTCTCCGAGGAGTCGGCGGCCCGGCTGTACGACAGCCTCGTCGCCGCCTGGGAGGACCGCAGCGCCACGGCGCACGAGCGGCTGCTCGGCGCCATCGACAACTACCGCAAGGCTCTCTTCGACGCCTTCTTCACCGAGGACTCGGTCATCGACTGGGTCCGCAGATCCAGCGAACTCAACGGGGAGTAAGCAGATGTCTCAGACGACAGCCGAGGCCGGCTGTACCACGGCGGCCGACCTGCTGGGCCTGGTGCGGTCCTTGGGTGCCGACCCGACCTTCACCGAGTGCACGGAGCTCGAGCGCCGGGTGGACCAGGCCGTCATCCGGGCCTTCCAGGACGGTGACGCCGACGCCGAGCTGGAGGTGCATCGCTTCCTCTACGAGGTCAACGCCCACCGAATACTGCCGCCCTGGTCCGGGCACTGGCAGGATTATGAGCACCCGGTCCTGCTCGCCGCGCACCGCAGGGCGAACGAGGCGTGGCTGGCCCAGCAGCGGGCCGTGTACTCCACCAGGCTGGATGTGCCCACCACCGCTGAGGCTTTCGTCGCCTGGGCGACCGAGGTGTGCGAGACCCACGCATCCGGGGTGACCCATCCCCTCTTCAGCTTCCTGGCCGAGAAGGCCACGTTCGAGCAGCTGCGTGAATTCCTCGGCCAAGAGACGCCGTTCGACATCCACTTCGGCGACCTGCTCGCGCTGCTCATGCCGGGTGTGCACGGCGGCCCGAAGGTCGAGCTGGCCGGGAACTTCTGGGACGAGATGGGCCGCGGCCGGGTTCAGGCCACCCACCGCCAGCTGCGGCTGTCGATGATGGACCGGGTCGGCGTCGCCTGTGACGGGTACCTGACCGACGTCGAGCACTTCTGGCTGGAGGAGCTCCGGCTGGCCAACATGTACTTCCAGACGTCGGCGGACCGTCGGCTCGCGCCGCAGGCGATCGGCATGCTGATGGCCACGGAACTGGTCGTGCCGGGCCGGATCGACCGTCAGATCGACGGATGGCGTCGGGTCGGGCTTACCGACCAGGAGATGCACTACCTGCTCGAACATGTGACGGTGGACGTCGAACACGCGCAGGGCTGGCTGGAGAACGTGGTGATCCCGCTCGCCGAGGAGCGCCCGGACCTGCTGCCGGAAATGGCGGTCGGCGTGCTGCGCCGACTCGACGGCGCCCTGGGCGTGTGCGACCGCGCGGTGACCGAACTACGGCCATCGGAGTGACTTCCGACTTCCGTTCGATGACCGCGGCCGATCCGGTGCTCGACATGCTCCTGGTCGGCTGCGGTCTGCGGGGGCTGGGCCTGCTGACCGCCGCCCCTGACCTGTTCGGGTGGGATCTGGGGATCATCGACGCCGGGACGGCTCTCGGCGTCGGCGCGTTCCCCGGCTACGACATCGAGTCCAACTCCAACGGCTCGGACTTCTTCGGCTGGATCGATCCGGCCGGCCCGTTCGGTCCGATACTGGAGCTGGAGCCGGTACGGCGGCTGCGGTCGACGCCCACGGGGTTCCACCTCGCGCTGCTGGCGGAGGCGCTGGCCGCCGCCGGACAGGCCGTGCGCGCAAAGCTCCCGGCGGACCGGCTCTTCCAGCCGGACCGTGCCGTCAGGATCGACGTCCCCCCCGAGCCGGGCGTCACCGGTCTCGTGCGCGTCGACACCCGCTCCGGGCGGAGGCTGCACACGCGCGCGATCGTGCTCGCGACCGGCATCCGTGAGCGGGAGAACGACGAACTCACCCACCTGGGCGACCGATTGGTCCGGGCCTCCGAGTTGCTCGGGCCGGACGCCCGCGAGCGCTGCAGCGAACTGGGGAGTGGTGCGCGGGCCGTCTGCGTCGCGGGAGCCTCACACAGCACGTTCTCGCTGCTGGCACGAATGCTCGCCAAGCAGCCAAGGACATCCGCGGGTTCACCGCGGATCACCCTGGTGTCGCGGTCACCGGTGAAGGTGTACTACGCGAGCTGGGAGGAGTACCGGTACTCCCGGCACTCGGCAGCCGAGGCGGTGCCGCACCACGGCCCCGACATCTGCCCGGAGACCGGCAACGTGCACCGCTACTCCGGTCTGCGCAACACCTCCAAGGCGCTCTTCCACGCGGCCGCCGCCGGCGAGATCCCCGGGGTGCGGTTGGTCGTGGCGCCCGACCCGGAGGTCCGGCGCCGGTTGTTCGACGCGGCGGACGTCGTGGTCCAGGCCACCGGATACGGCAGCAACCTGCCGCTCCTCACCTCGGGTTGCCGACCCGTCGAGTGCCTGCTCTCCCGTGGCGCGGTGCAGCCGGACGAGCGCGGTCGGCTGCGCACGGCAGAGGGCAGCCTGGAGTCTGTGTTCGTCATGGGCATGGACCCCTATCCCTACGATGACAACAGCATCAACCCCACCAGCCAGTACGCGCGCCGGGGTGGCCACCTGCTCGACCACATGGCGAGCCTGGACGCCACACCCGGTGCGCTGACCGGCAGGTGATCACCGTCATTTCGTCAATTCGTGGCGACCTGAGAGAGCGTGCAAGGGACATCCGACTGTGAGCAACCTGGTCTTTCTCGAGATCACCGGCCCGGGGATTCAGGCACTGGAGTACGCGCGCAAGGCCGGACACACCACGACTCTGGTGTGCTCGACGACCTACGACTTCTTCATGTCCCCCGCCCAGCGCCGGCAGGCCCGCCAGCTCGCCGACGTGTGCGTCGACGTCGACGACCCGCGCGACACCGACGCCGTGCTGCGCGCGCTCAAGGCCACCGGCGTCACCGCCGGGCGCGTCGACGCGCTACTCACGGTCCTGCACATGTGCACGGTGCCCGCGGCCGAACTCGCGCGCACGCTGGGAGTGCCCGGAACCGCCCCCGAGGCCATCGCCACGGCCAAGGACAAGGGCCGCTGCCGCCAGGCCCTCAGCGATCACGGCATCCCCAACCTGCGCTTCGCGGTGGTCTCCTCCGCGGCCGAGGCCGCCGTGGCCGCGGAGGAGATCGGCTATCCGGTCATCGTCAAGCCGTCGACCGGCATGGGCAAGGTGGCCACGCTGCTCGCGCAGTCCAGGGCGGATATCCAGGCCCACTTCGCGGAGGCGGCGGCACAGGTGGCGACGCTGGAGAAGGGCATCTCCTCCGAGCTCGACGAACGTTACATCATCGAGGAATTGGCCGTCGGCGAGCTGGTCTCGGTCGAGGTGCTGGGCGACGGCGGCGGCCACACCCCGCTGGTGGTGGTGCGCCGCAAGACCGGTGCCGTCAACCCGGTGCTGGAGCTGGGCTCGACCGTGCCCTCCGGCCTGGGCGCAGCCGCCGAGGAGGACCTCGGGGCCTACGCCACCGACGTCTGCCGGGCACTCGGGCTCGACTTCGGGCTCTTCCATGTGGAGATCATCCACACGGCGGCCGGTCCCCGGCTGGTCGAGGTGAACCCGCGGATCGCCGGCGGGGCCATCCCCGACCTCGTGCGTGCGGCAACCGGCCGGAACCTCTTCGAGATCTTGGTCGACCTCCACACCGGCGCGCCGCTGCCCGACCGTCCGCTACCGCCGGTGGCGGGCGCGAGCCATTCGTTCCTCGCCGCGGCCGACGACTGCACGGTGCGCTCCGACCTCCCGGCCGACTGGTTCGAGGCGTTCCGGCCGCGCATCCACTCCGGCTGGAGCAGCGTCGAGCCCGGCGCCCGGCTGCGCCGGATGGACGGCAACTTCGACGTGTACGGAGTGGTCCGCATCGTCGCGGGGAGTGCGGCGGAGGCAGAGCTGAGCTGCGCCCGTCTCACCGCGGAGATCGCCGACACCCTGGGTGTCCGGCTCCCGCCCATCGCTCCGTTCGAGCCCCGCTCATGAGCCCGAAGGCCGGTCGGGAGCAACTGCGCCTCCTCGCCTCCCCGGTCTTCCTGGTGCTCTGGGCCGCCATGCTGGTGAGCGCGACCGGGACGTTCTTCCTGCTGCTCACGGCCTCGGGGCGGCTTCTGACCCAGAGTGGCTCAGGTTTGAGCGCCTCGGCGGTGTTCGCCTTCCAGTGGCTCCTGCCGGTGCTGCTGGTGCGGCTCATCCAACGCTGCTGCCAGACGGCGCGGCTGCGCCGGGCGGTGGTGAGCGCGGAGCTGGTCCAGGCGCTCCTCTCGCTCTGCGTCGGCGTCCTGTTGACGCACGGGCTGATCGTGGCGCTGCTGGCCTGCTTCCTGCTCCGCGGGCTGCTGGAGGCGATCACCAAGACCGCTCGTGTCGTCTACACGCGCCAGCTGTTCGAGGGCGAGCAGCTCAGGCTCGCCTCCTACACGTTCAACAACTCCTACTACCTCGGTGGCGCGCTCGGCGGCGCGCTCGGCGCACTGCTGGCCGGACACGTCTCGATGACGACTGCGGCGGCCATCGACGCCGCGACCTTCGTGGTCTCGGCCTGCTGCTACGCGTGGCTTCCCAACGTCTCGGCGCCGGCTCAGGAGCCGGGCACTCGGCGCGGCGTCTGGCACAGCGTCAGCGGTACGCTGCGAGGCAGTTCGGAGCTGACCCGCGCCGTGGTTTACCTGGTCTTGGCGGTAGGGCTGCTGCAGGGCTTCCACAACGCCGCGCGCACCATCGTGCCGATTCGGCTGCTGCACCTGGGCGGCACGGACGTCATGCGGCTGCAGTTGGTGAGCGGCAGCGCGGTCTTCCTCGGCGCGGTGGCCGTCCCGGTGCTGCTCCGGCGTGTCGAGACGGCCCGCCGGCTGAACCTGCTGCTGACCTTCGCGGCGGCGGCCGCGATGGGGCTGCTCCCGCACATGCCCGGGGCCATGACCCTCTTCGGGCTGTACTTCGGGTACATGTTCGTCTTCGAGTTCATCTTCACTTCGGCGCAGGCCACCGTCATCCAGCGGTGCCCTCCCGCCGGGCTGGTGGCACTCACCAGCTTCACCAACGCCGTCGGCACGGGGTTGCTGATCCTCTGCACGCTGCTGACCGGCGGGCTGTCGGACGTAGTCGCCTTCGGCGTCATCGCCGTGGCGATGGCCCTGGTCGTAGCCGGCACCGGCCTCGCCGTCGAGGGGCTCGGGCGCCGTAAGGTCTCGCATCCGCTCCCGCCCGCGGGGCTGGCACCCGGCTCCGCCGTGACCGTCGAGGAGAGCATCGACCCCTGATACTGCCGATCCTCATGGGGCCTGGGTTGTCGTCCGTAGCGGCTGCGGCGGACGCGGGTTCGGCTGAGCCGTCGCCATCGCCTGTGCCCCGGCTCCCCACTCGGTGCAACGTCCGGAAGGCCGTTACGAGGCAGTGGGCGTTCACAGGTCAAGGACGCGGCCCCACCACGAGCGCCCCGCCGAAGCCTGCGCGGATCTGGGGGAGACCCGGCTCGGGTTGGAGCCGGCCTCGGCGTCGCGGCGGATCATGCGTACCTTTGGCCCTGTTGAACGTTGGGCTTGATGATCACGGCCCCGGCCGAGGTGAGGTGCGCTGCGCATCACCGTAAGCCCTGTGCGTACCTATGCGGTGGTGTCGAGTACGAGCTTCCCCGTGGTTCGGCGCTCCTGCAGATCCCTGTGCGCGTTCCGGACATCGCTCAACGGGTACTGGCCTCCGACATGCGGGGTCACCGTGCCGGACAGCACCGCGTTCCACAGCTCCGTCATGGAATGGGCGAGCATGCCGCGTAGGGGGTAGATCTGGGGGAGTGCAAATCCCATGACGGTCTTGCTGCCTGCGATGACATCCCGGGTGTCCAGGGTGGCTGCCTGACCGCTGGCATAGCCGAAGGCCACCAGCCGGCCGAAGGGCGCCAGCGCGTCCAGTGATGCATTGAGCGAGGGGCTGCCCGTCATCTCCAGGACGACGTTGACCTTGTGTCCGCCGTTGGCGTCGATCAGCCGCTCGGCCAGCTGGTCGGTACTGGCGGAGTCAATGGCGGCATCGGCTCCCAGGCTGAGGGTGAGCTGGCGCTTCTCGGGCGTGGAGGCAGCGGCGATGATGCGGCCGGCACCGGCCCGCCGGGCGAGCTGGATGGCCAAGGTGCCCACACCGCCGGCTGCGGCGAAGACGACCACGGACTCCTTTCGCTGAACCCGCGCGCAGGTGTGCACCAGGTGCCACGCGGTGTTGCCCTGCACCGCCAGCGCAAGGGCCGGCCCGTCGTCGATGCCGTCGGGGACTTCGAAGGTCGTCCCTCGTGGTGCGACAGCGCATTCGGCATATCCACCGCCCCGCATGGTGAAAGCAAGGACGCGCCGGCCGTCGCCCTGCCGTCGGCCGACGACCTCGCTGCCCAACACGTAAGGCAGCTTGACCTCGGAGATGTAGCTGCCCTCGCGCATGTGGACGTCGGCGAAGTTCACACCAGCGCGCCTGACGTCGATGAGTACATGCCCGGGCTTGGGCCTCGGGGCGGGGAGGTCTGTCAGGTGTAACACCTCAGGCCCGCCGAAGCCACTGATCACAACCGCGCGCACAGCTTCCTCGCTTCCGCAAGTCTCTTGATCGACATCCACGTCCGAAGCCGGTCGGCAATGCTGGAGCGCAGCCTTGCACGTTGCCCGCTCACGCCCACGAAGCCACCGCCTGGAGTGGGTGGCCGGTCACGACAACTGGCGTGGACCGTGCGACGACCTGATCCATCGACCCATACATGATGCATTGGCTAAAAAGGACCGGCTGGACTGCTGGCGTCGGGTGATGGCTGTCACCCATCCAGTCGGGCCGCATGTGCAGGTCCTGCTCGGCCTTGCGAAAGTTTCGGCCCGTTCGGTTCCCACCGGCTCCGAGCAGAACCGGTTGCCGGTCCGCCCCCGGGAACCAGCACTTCTTCGGGGTGCTCATCGTCGACATCATCAACTGGCGGTGCACCTCGTCGAGATGAAGGAGCTGAATGGCTGGGAGCCTACCCCGGTCGTCGCGGTGGTGGTCGCGTCACGCGCTGAACCTGCACACGCACCCTCCCCGGCCCTGGCGCGGTTCCTCACCGGGCTGTCCCGCGCCCACTGCGCGCACCTCTGCGGCGGTGGGTGTTGGAGCGGGTGGGCGGCCGGATCGAGCGCTTGGAGCTTGTCCTCAACGGACAAGGCGCCGACCCGTGAGGCCGTCGACGCAATGCCGCCGACGGATGCCCGATTGAGGCCGTGTCCAGTATTGGCCGTCGGCCGTTGAAGGTGTGGGGAGTGCCGGGTGGGGCTGTATCTTTTGAATGACGCGCCGCCTTGTCGCCGAGGCTGGACGGAATGGTCCGGCGTACTCCTGCGCGGGAGATGTCGCCGGAAGGCGGATGACTGATCAGGGCCACAGCTGTCGTTGCCTCACCTCACTATGACCTTGGCGAGCATGGTGGCGGGGTGGAAGCAGCAGTGGTAGTTGTAGGTTCCGGGCGAATCGAACCGGAAGCTATAGGACTCACCCTTGCTCAACCTCCCCGAGTGCAGCGGACCAGGACCGTCGCTCTTCACCGAGTGCAGAGTCGAGTCGTAGTTGGTCCAGGTAACCGTGGTGCCCCGGCTGACGGTCAGCGTCTTCGGCGAGAAGGCGGTGTTGGCGATATTCACCTTCTGCACAGCGGACGGTACTTTCAGGGTGTTGACGGAGACGGAGGACACCACCGTGGTCGCTGCCGCGTGCGTCTGCTGACCGGCTGCCTGCCTGGCGGAGTCACTCCCGTACCCTGCGCCGAGCGTGGAAACAACCCCCACGGCGGCGGCAGCCACCAGCAATTTCGTGATGCGGCGTCTGCGCGCCTTTCCTGGTGTGTCTGTATCTGAGTGCAGAGTCATGATGTCGACCCATCCCTTATGTGCGCGGATCCTCATGCGACCCGCCTGATGCGGGTCGCGCATCCAGACATTTCCAGAGTACTCCCTGCTTTGATGGGCATGGGACGCCGTCCGTCCGCCGGCATCGTGAGCGAGGTTGCTCAGGACGGTGGCAGGCATGTGACCACGCGTATCCTGTTCATTCGGAAGACGTGATCGGTGCCGATGAACGGCAAGGCGAGGGGCGTTTGTCGCGCGTCCCTGAATGCTGTCCGTGGCCGAGTATGCCCGGCCCGTAAAGCGGCTTTGCCAATGAAGGCCTATGGTCTCGGCCTGCTTCTCGCCGTTATCGCGCCCCCGCATCGGTGCGCGACGCGGCCGGCGGCAAACAGCTCCTGGACCAGGTCGCGCGCGGCACCGCGTCGGCCAGCCAGTCCGAC
>CAYNNX010000136.1:0-17423 GCA_964398515.1 uncultured Streptantibioticus sp.
CGTCCGGCACGTCGGACGCGGCGCCGCCCGCCCCGGCCTCAGCGGGCACCGCGGAGGGTACCGCGGCGCAGAAGTTCTCCTTCAGCCTCGCCTCTCAGGCGCCGATCGGGCTGTGGTCGCCCTCTCTCGTCACCTTGCGCACGCCCGTCTCCAAGGGCATCGTGCGCCTGGAGACCACGAGCGCCGGCTTCGACACCGCGTCACTGGCGGTGCAGCGCTACGAACCGGGGAACCACCGCTGGGTCGACGTGGCCGGCGACCCCCAGTCGCCGCACCTGACCGACTTCACCTTCCCCGTGACTGCGAAGGCCGACGCCGGTCACCCCGCCACCGTGGCGCTGCGGTTCCGGGATCTCGACCGGCCCGGCCGCTTCACCGTGGCCGCCTCGGTCGACGACGGCCGCGGCCACACCTATCGCGCGCCGAGCCGCACCGCCGCGGCCACGCGTCCGGCCGTGACGGTCGACGGCTGGCCGGAGGGCACCGCACTCGCCCGCGGCGGCGCGGCGCACTCGTTCACCGTGACGGTGAAGAACACCACCGACCGGGCGTATCCCGCCCTGAACGCCTCCTACTTCGCCTACGGCCAGGGCACGAGCCACGTGCTCCTCCCCCGGGACCTGGTGCTTCAGGAGCACGTGGCCGGCCGCGGCTGGGTGCGCGTTCCGCTGGTCCCCGGCGGCTGCGACCCCGGCATGAGCGCCGCTCTGCCGCCGACCGCCCGGGCTCCGCTCGCTCCGGGCGCGACCGCCGTCTACCGGCTGCGGTTGGCCGTCGCCGCGTCCGCCCCGAAGGACGTGACGAAGGTGGACGCCGGGGTGTCCGTGGGCAACGCGGATTCCTCGTTCTTCTACCGGATGCTGCCCTTCACCCTCAGGGGCGGCGAGTAGCCGACGGCCAATGTGCGCACGGGGAGGGCCGGATCGACCGGCCCTCCCCCGCCCACGTCTCAACGGGTGCCGTTCCGCAAGCGGGCGCTCCCTGCCCGCCCGGGTCGACCGCCGAGTTCGACACGTTCGACGAGCCGTTCTCCGGCGGCCGGCCACTCGTCGGCGAGTATGGAAATGTACAGGCTCTTCCGCCAACTGCCGTCCCCGCTACGCCACTCACGCCGGTGAACACCCTCGCGCACCGCGCCGAGAGCCGCTATCAGCCGCTATCAGCCGCTCCGAACGGACGTTGCGGCAGTCGGTCTTCAGAGGTCGCCGCGCTGCGGCCGGCGATCCTGGTCCGCGCGGCCGAGCCCGCCTCGTAGCAGCACGTCCGGCGGCGGGCCCCGGCACAAGCGCCCGCGCCGCCGGGCACGGTCGGGCGGCACAGGGACTGCGCGCTCCCGGCACGCCCTCCGGGGCGATGTCGGTGGCGGGAACGATGGCGTGACCTCGATCCCGAGTTGGCGTCCGGACCCCAAGTTCCGCTTATGATCCGGACATGCTGGACTCGCGGCACCTTGCAACCTTCCATGAAGTGGTCCGCGCCGGTTCGTTCTCGGCCGCCGCGCGGATACTCGGATACACCCAGCCGGCGGTCACGCAGCAGATGAAGGCGCTCGAACGGGCCATCGGCATCCCGCTGTTCACCCGGGCCGGCCGGGGGCTGCGGTTGACCGAGGCGGGCGAGGCGCTCTCGCGCCACGCGGAGGTGATCCTCGGCAACCTCACCACGGCGCAGCAGCAGTTGGACGCCCTGGCCAGACTGCGCTCCGGGCGCGTGCGGGTCTGCGCGTTCCCGAGCGCGAACGCCACCTTGGTCCCCGAGGCCGTCTCACGGCTGCTGGTCGACAGCCCCGGGGTCAGGGTCGAACTGCTGGAGGACGAACCGCCCGCGTCGGTGCAACGGCTGCTGCGCGGGGAGTGCGACATCGCCCTGGCCTTCAGCTACCCGGGACTTCAGGCCGAGACCTCGGCCGATGTGGTGGAAGTCCCCCTGATGGAGGATCTGTTGACCGTTGTGCTGCCGATCGGTCATCCGCTGTCGCGACGGCACGCGGTGCGCCTGCGCGACCTGTCCGGTGAACGCTGGATCGCCGGCTGCCCGCGCTGCCGCGCCAACTTCCTTCATGTGTGTGCGGAACAGGGCTTCACCCCCGACATCGCCTTCACCACCGACGACAACCTCGCGGTGCAGAGCCTGGTCGCGGTCGGCGCCGGCATCGCCCTGATGCCCGCGCTGGTGCTCTCCTTCCTCTGCCACGCCAAGGTGACGGGGCGCGCGGTGGAGCCGCACACCCACCGCAAGGTGTCGGCGTACGTCCTGCGCGAGCACCTGCGCATCCCCGCCTCCAGGCTGGTCCTCGACGCGCTCACCACGGCCGCTGCCGCGCGCGACGGCTGCTGACCGAGCGACGGCGGACATGCGGCGCGCACGGCCGACCCATAAGCTCCCGTTTGAATGGGGCATAAGGATTGGCGTTGGACATGACGGGCGAGTCGGATCGATGTTGGCTCCATGGCATCTCCCACTGCTCCCGGCGCCGTCGGCATGCGGACCACCGCGCGGATCGACGGCCTCGTCGCCGACGTCCGCGAGGTCGTCCAGCGCGGTATGCCCCCCGAGTTGACGGCCCGTCTGGTCGCCGAGCGCCTGGCACCCGCGCTCGGCGCCCCCGGACTCCTCACTCCCGAGCAGCGCGCCGGCGACCCGGACCACTACCGGCAGCACGTGCTGCACGCCGAGGCGGACGGCAGCTTCTCGATCGTCGCCCTGGTATGGCTGCCCGGCCAGCAGACCCCGATCCACGACCATGTCTCGTGGTGTGTCACCGGCGTCCACGAGGGCCAGGAGCACGAGCGCCGCTACCGGCTGGTGCCGGACGGGCCCACGGCCCGCCTCGTTCCCACCGAGGACGTCGTCAACCCGGCAGGCGCGATCGCCGCGTTCGCCCCGCCCGGTGACATCCACCGGGTACGCAACGCCTGCTCGGCCAAGGCGATCTCGCTGCACATCTACGGCGCCGACATCTCCCGCCTCGGCACCAGCATCCGCCGGGTCTACCAGCCGCCGCAGGACGAGCGGTGAACGGCCGCGCCCTCTCCCGGACAAGGACGGTCACCACGTGAACCACAGCGACACCACCCAAGACATCGCCGTGGTGGGTGCGGGAGCGGCCGGAACGGTGACGGCGATGCGGCTGCTGCACAACGCGGCCGCCGACCGCACACCTTCGCGGATCTGGCTGATCGACACCGCCGCCACCGGCCGCGGCCTCGCCTTCTCCACGGACGTGCCCCACCATCTGCTGAACGTCCCTGCCGCGGGCATGAGCGCCCACCGGGACGACCCCGAGCACTTCGTACGCTGGCTCGCGGGCCGCGCGACGGGCCACGACTTCGTGCCCCGCGGCGTGTACGGCCGGTATCTCGCCGACAGCCTCGACGCCGCGACGAAGCGCCACGGCGCGCCGCAGCTGGTCCGCATCCACGATCGCGTCACCGGGATCGTCCACCATCCGGATCGCACCCATTCGCCCCTCACCCTCCGGCTGCGGACCGGCTCAAGCCTCACCGTCGACGCAGCGGTCCTCGCCCTCGGCAACTTTCCGCCCGACCGGACGTGGGCGCCGGGGCCGCTGTGCGAGTCCGCCCTGTTCGTCGCCGATCCCTGGGCACCCGGCGCCCTTCACCCCGTCCCGGACGACCGCGACGTCCTCCTCGTCGGCACCGGCCTGACCATGGTGGACGTGGCACTCACCCTCCGGCGCCCCGGACGGGTCGTCCACGCGGTCTCCCGCCGGGGGCTGGTGCCGCAACCCCACGCCACGCCCGCATCTGCCGCGCTTCCGGCTCCGCCGCTCGACGCCCGGTCGGGGCTGGGCGCACTGCGCCGGGAGGTGCTGCGGCACGTCGCCCGCTGCCGGCGTGTGCACGGCGACTGGCGGCCGGGGATCGACAGCCTGCGCCCCGTCACCGCCGTCCTGTGGCAGCAACTGTCCCCGGCCGACCAGGCCCGTTTCCTCAGCGAGGACCTGCGGCTGTGGGAGGCGCACCGACACCGGATCCCCCCGAGCAGCGCCCGCGCGCTGCGTGACGCCCTGGCCGCGGGGCTGGTCGCGATCGGCAGGGGAACGGTCGCCGACGTGCGGCCCGCCGCCGACTCGCTGCACGTACGCCTGGACGACGGACGCGGCCTGCAGGTGGGTGCGGTGGTGAACTGCACCGGCGGCCAGGCAGATGTCACGCGCAGCGACGACCCCCTGGTCGCGTGCCTGCTCGCCACGGGCCTCGGCTCGCCCGCACGGATCGGCGGCGGCTTCGACACCACACCGTCCGGCGGCCTGCGCCCGGCACCGGGCCGCGTTCCCGCGCCGCTGTGGACGCTCGGCTCCCTTCGCCGCGGCAACCTGTTGGAGACGACGGCGATGCCCGAGATCCGCTGCCAGGCCGACGACCTCGCGCAGACACTCCTCAGCCGCAAGGACGCGCTGCGGGCGGGTGCCGGCTGACGGGCCCGGCCAGGATGTTTTTCCTGACGAGCCATCAGAAAAGGCCGTTCCGGCGATGCCCGGCTCGGCCGGTCCGGCAGAACGGACCGCGAAGGCGGTGCTCAGCCGCCCGCCCGCGCGCTCGACGGCCTCGGCGGCGCAGGCGGCCAGGGGCCGAGGGCCGGGAGCCCCTGCGGTGCGGTGGGCGCGGTCGTGGCGGTACGGCCGGCCAGCCATGCCGCGAGGTCGCGCAGGGTACCGGTGACCTCGGTGCGGGGTTCGCCGCCGGTGGACCACCGGCGGCGCGCGTCCTCGGCGGTCAGCGTCGTGCCCGCGGGAAGCCGCGGCAGCAGGAAGTCGATCGCGTGGGCGGCGAGGTCCGCGGGCCAGTCCTGCGGGCGTACGCCGAGGTCCAGGTCGGTCATGTGGATCCACACCTCGCGCCAGCGGGCGTGGACCGTCGCGGCGATGTCGGCGTTGCGGTACCGGACCGGGCGGCTCCAGTCCCGCTGCGGGACGCCTGCCCACACCGCCTCCAGCAGGGCGGAGTGCTCGGCCAGGGCCGCCCGGTGCTCCTCGGCGCTGCGGCCTGCGGTGGCGTCCAGGATCGCGTCGCGTTCGCCGGTACCCCCGTCGTACGGCTCGACGAGCTCGCCGCGCAGCGCGTGGGTGACGACGCGGGCGTACATCCGGGCGGCGTCCGTCAGGTGTGCCAGGACGTGGCCGCACGACCAGCCGGGGAGCGCGGAGGGCCGGACCACGTGCTCGTCCGCGAGGCCGGTGAGGAGCTCTCGCAGTACACCGTGTGCTTCGGCCACCGCTGCGAGGGGAGGCTGCATGGTGATCATTCTAGGCACCCGATAACCGTTCGGGCAGCGGAGGTTGGCGGGCCTACGCTGACCGCATGCCCCACGCGAAGACCTCCTACGTCTGCCTGCCCTGCCGGGCCTCGTACAAGCAGCCCTACGGCGGCGACCGGGCGCGGCTCTGCCCGCGCTGCGCGAAGCCGCTGATCCATGTGGGGTCCGCGTTCGCTCCGCCGCGCCGGCGCGACAGGGCGGCGTGGCGGACCCTCTCGGTCCTGCTGCACGCGGGCATCCGGTTCCACAAGAGCTGCTGCGGCGGCCCCGGCTACCGTCCGCGCACGCTCGCCGAGGTGCGCGAGCGCATGGCCTACGCCCGGGCCACCGGGGAGCCGATCGCCCAAGCTCTGGTCCGCCGCGAACTGCCGCGGTGACGGTTCGGCTCGGCGTGGCCGGGGCCGCCACGCGAGCCGGAAGCCGGTGATGAGCCGACGAGGAGTCGATCAAGAGCGACCATGGATTCCGTAGATCACGCGGCAAACACAGACGGATTCCGCGGATTTCGGCACCTTAACCAAACGGAAACATTTGTAAGCCTTCGCTTCGGCCACGCTGTAGCGCTACCCTCCGGCGCACAGTGCGGAATAACCGCGCCCTCCCCGGTTACGTCCCCGATCGCGAGAGGCCCTCCACGCCCATGACTGCGTCCCCCAACACGGCAGACACGAGTCCGGAACCCACCCAGCCGTCGGTCCAGACGGGCTCCGGCGTCGGAGAGAAGGGCCTCAAGAGCGGGGCGCTGGGCCTGTTCTCCTCGATCTCCCTGGCGCTCGCCTCGACCGCCCCCGCCTACAGCCTGGCCGCCACCCTCGGGCTCATCGTCGCGGGCGTCGGGCTGCAGTCCCCCATCATGACCATCCTGGCCTTCATCCCGATGCTGCTCATCGCGCTGGGATACAAGGAGCTCAACGCCGTCGACCCGGACTGCGGCACCACCTTCGCCTGGGCGGCCCGCGCCTTCGGGCCGCGCACCGGCTGGATGGGCGGCTGGGGCATCATCATCGCGGACGTCATCGTGATGGCCAACCTGGCGCAGATCGCCGGCTCCTACGGCTTCCAGCTCTTCGGCCTGAGCGGGCTGGCGGCCAGCACCCTGTGGACCACGGTCGCGGGCGTGATCTGGATCGTCGTGATGACGGTGATCTGCTACATCGGCATCGAGATCTCCGCGGCCCTGCAACGCTGGCTGCTGTGCGGCGAGATCGCGCTGCTGGCGCTCTTCTCCGCGACCGCGCTCGTCAAGGCCTACGGAAGCGGCGCGCCCTCCACCGCGATCCACATCTCGGCCTCCTGGTTCAACCCGTTCGACGTCTCCTCCGCGAGCACCTTCACCACGGGGATCCTGAGCGCGGTGTTCATCTACTGGGGGTGGGACTCCGCCTGCTCCGTCAACGAGGAGACGGTGGACGCCGAACGGACCCCCGGTCGCGCCTCGGTCATCTCAACGGTGCTGCTTCTGCTGATCTACGCGCTGGTCACCACCGCGGCCCAGGCGTTCGCCGGTGTGGGCACCAAGGGCATCGGCCTGGCCAACCCGGACAACTCCGGTGACGTGCTGTCCGGCCTGGGCAACGCGGTCTTCGGCAGCCACGGAATCGGCGCGTTCCTGGCCAAGCTGCTGATCTTCATGGTGCTGACGTCCGCGGCGGCCTCCACGCAGACCACCATCCTGCCCACCGCCCGCACCAGCTTCTCCATGGCGCTGCACAAGGCGCTGCCGTCCCACTTCGGCCGCGTGCACGGCAGGTACCTCACCCCCACCTGGTCGACGGTGGGCATGGGGGTCGTCTCGATCGCCTTCTACATCCTGCTGACGATGATCAGCGGCAACGTCCTCACCGACTCGATCTCCTCGGTCGGCCTGTGCATCGCGTTCTACTACGGGATGACCGGGCTCGCGTGCGCCTGGTACTTCCGCCGGGTACTCGGGCGCAGCCTGCACGACCTGGTCTTCAAGGGCATCCTGCCGGGCCTGGGCGGGCTCCTGCTCGTCGCCCTCTTCTGCTACGCGGCCTTCGACGTCTACGCCGATCCGTCCTACGGGAAGACCGTCGTCGACCTGCCGCTCCTCGGCAGGACCGGCGGCGTCGCGGTCATCGGCGTCGGCTCGCTGCTGGTCGGCGTGGCCTTGATGCTGGTCCAGTGGGCCGTGCAGGGGTCGTGGTTCCGCAGCCCGGACATCCCGGTGAGCGCAGCGGCCCCGGCCGAGTCCGCGCTGCTTCCGGAGGCCGAGGCCGCCTCGGCGCAGTGACCCGCCCCTTCTCGGACCTCCAGGCCGTCCGGCGCCGAGCGATGAGTTTGCGGCGCGGCGCCGGTCGGTACAGGTACAGACGCCCACGGAGAGGGAGGTACCGATGACCACTGACGGATTCACCACGTGCCTGTGGTTCGACGGGCAGGCCGAGGAGGCGGCCGACCACTACCTGTCGATCTTCAAGGACTCCAGGCTCGGCAGGATCGGCCGCTACACCGAGGCCGGGCCCGGTCCCGCGGGCACGGTCCTGGCCGTCGAGTTCGAGCTCAACGGCCAGAAGTTCGTCGCACTGAACGGAGGGCCCCAGTTCACGTTCAACGAGGCCGTCTCCTTCCAGATCCACTGCCGGGACCAGGCCGAGATCGACTACTACTGGAGCAGGCTCTCGGAGGGAGGCACCGAGGTCGCCTGCGGCTGGCTGAAGGACAGGTACGGCGTGTCCTGGCAGGTCGTCCCCGCGGGGCTCGTCGACATGATCGGCGACCCGGACCCGGAGAAGGCCAAGCGCACCACCGAGGCGATGCTGTCGATGACCAAGTTCGACATCGCCGCGCTCCGCAGGGCCTACGAGGGGGGATGACGCGCGGGCTCCACGAGGTGGCGTGCGGCACATGCGTGTGCGCCACCCTCGCCCGGCACCGGTCCCCGCCCGGCCCGCGGCCCGGTTGAGCGCACCGCCTGGCCCGTTACGCCCGTTCCAGCTGCTTGACCTCCGCCCTGGCCTTGGCCATCAGCTGATCCGCGATGTCCTGCAGGGCCCGTGCACCGGCGAACTCCTCGCCGATGTCAGGCGCGTCGGGATCCCTGGCGTCCCGTGTCGTACGGCCCCGCCCGCGCAGTTCCGTACCGTCCCGGAGCCGCAGCAGCGCCGCCGCCCGGGTGTGGTCGGCCTCCTCCTCGAACTCGACTTCCACGTGCCAGCCCGCAACCTGCATGATCAGCACCTCCGCCACGTCTCACCCGCTCGGGCGTCCCTCCTGATACCAGCGTGCGACGCACGGGCACCCGATGCACGCGGACAGCCGCCGCGGCGCGGAAATCCGGTGGTCGGGCGCGGCCCGGCGCATGCAGGATGCCTGCCATGAGGATCGCCGAATGCCGGGAGCACGAGGTCGGGCTGCTCGACCGGTACATCCCGTCCCCCGGGGTCGCCTCCGTCCACGCCCGCCGGTACGCCCGGCAGCGAGCCGGGGCCGCCACCCTCCTCGTCGCCTGGCGCGGTGAACGGCCGGTCGGAAGCTGCGAGGTGCGGTGGGACGGATGCGCCGCCCCCGAGGTCCGGGCCGCCCACGGGGAGTGCCCCGAGATCAACGGGCTGGGCGTATGGCCCGAGTCCCTGCGCTCCCAGGGGATCGGAACAGCGCTGATCCGGGCCGCCGAGGAGCGCGCGCGGGAGCGCGGCGCCGGATGCATCGGGCTCGGGGTGGACGAGACCAATCTGCGGGCCGCGACGCTGTACGCGCGTCTGGGCTACCGCGCCGCCACCCCCTACACCGACCGCTGGTCCTGTCAGGACACCGAGGGGCGGACGCATCACATGGCGGACGCCTGCACCTTCATGGTCAAGGAGCTGCCTGCGTGATCCGCCAGAATGCCGCAGTGGTGTCCGGCGGCGAGGCCGACCGGCGCGATGCCGTGTCCGCCGGGCGCCGGAGACAGTGCGCGCTGGGCCGGACCGCCGGCGTCGAACGGGCGCCAGACGGGAAGCCCCGCGCCATCGGGGTCACCGGTGTGCGCGAACCGCGCCCAGAAGGGCGTTGACGGCCTCCGCCAGCCGCCGCTGTGCGGGGCTCAGCCGGCGGTCAGGCCGGGCAGGTCGAACGGGTAGGGCAGCTCCGAGGCGTGCGCGGCGCCCGGCGGGAAGCCCAGGGGGAAGTCGAACGGGACGGGCGCGTGCCGGTCGGCGAACTCGTAGGCGTACACGGGGATCCGGCGGGCCATCGGGCGGTCGGCGGCGAGCGCCGGGCAGGCCCATGAGCGGTCGGTGCCGATCGCGGCCCAGGCGAGCGCCGGTGAGCCGTACGAACGCGCGGGGTACTCCCGCAGGAAGCGCCGGCGACGAGCACGGTCACCGTCCGGCCCCCAGCTCCGGCCGGTCCATGATGCGCAGCCAGCTTCCGTCGGGCTGGCGCCGGGCCACCTGCACGCGGCCGCCCGTACCGTCGGCGGGACGGGTGGAGGTGAGCGCCAGGTCGCCGTAGCGGACCGTCGGGAGGGGCTCCTCCATGGGAAACGGCAGCGGTGCGTGCCGGACCATCTGCTCCAGCACGGCGCGGATCGCCTCCCGGCCCACCGTCGAGGAGCCCGGCGGGTAGGCGAGCACCGCATCGGGCGCGTAGAGCTCGGCAAGCCCTTCGGCGTCGCGGGCGTTGGCCCGCTCGACGAACAACCGGGCGAGGTCCTCGGGGGTGTTGGCGCGTTCGCGGATCTCGGTCATCTGGGAACTCCTTTCTCCGCCATCCACTCTGGCTCCGCGGCGATCAGAAGTCCAAGATATGGTTGATCTGGTTGCTAGAATCAATCCTTATGGAACTGCGCCAGCTTCAGTACTTCGTGACCGTGGCCGAGGAGGGAAACTTCACCCGGGCCGCCGAGAAGGTGCACGTGGCGCAGCCCGGGGTGAGCGCGCAGATCCGGCGGCTGGAGCGCGAGCTGGGCCAGGAGCTGCTGGACCGCTCCGGCCGCTCGGTGCGGCTGACGGAGGTGGGTGCGGCGGTCCTGCCCTACGCGCGGGCCGCGCTCGCCGCGGTGGAGGGCGTGCGGCTCGCCGTAGACGAGATGACCGGACTCCTGCGCGGGCACGTCGCCGTCGGCACCGTCACCTCGCACAGCGTCGATCTGCCCGGCCTGCTGGCGGGGTTCCACCAGGCGCATCCGGCGGTGGAGATCACGCTGTCCGAGGCGAACAGCGACGAGCTGGTCGAGGGCTTGCGCACCGGACGGATCGACGCGGCGGTCGTCAGCATCGGTGCGACGGCGCCGGCCGGCATCGCGTTCATGGTGGTCCAGGACCAGCCGATCGTCGCCGCGGTCAGCCACGACCATGAACTCGCGGTCCACACGGCCATCTCGCTCGACACACTGCGCGGCCGGGCGCTGATCAGCCTGCCGCACGGCACGGGCCTGCGTGCCCGGCTCGAAGAGGCCTGCGCGGCCGCGGGGTTCACCCCGCGGATCGCGTTCGAGGCCGGCGATCCGGAGGTCCTCGCCCAGCTCGCCGCCCGCGGACTGGGGGCGGCGATCCTGCCCCGCGCGTTCTCCGAGGCCCGGTCACGGCAGCTGCGCACGGTCGCCATCAACCAGCCCGCGCTGCGCGGCCGCCTGGTGTTCGCATGGCGGGCCGACGGCCCGAGCAGCCCGGCGGGCCGCGCCCTGGTCGAGCGGGCCCGCGGGATGCTGCGGCACACTTCGCGGCGATAGCCGGCCCGTTCTCCAGAGGGCCGAGGGGGGCTACGGGGACCGGCTCAGCACAAGCCCCGACCCGCGAGAGATTCCGTTGCCTCAACGGCACAAACGAACTGATTCCGTTGATCACTAGCCGAGCTGCAGCGGGATCGGTAGCGTACGCGGTCAGCGGCTAGGGCGAGCGGTGTTCGCCGCCGCCTCGACTTTCCGACGCCGACGGCCACTTGAGAGAGCTGACATGACCCACGGCCCACTGCCGCCATCGCTGCCCGAGACCGAGCGCACACGCCACCGCCGGCTGCGCGAACAGGGGCGCCTGGACCGCACCGAGCTCGACGCCATCCTGGACGCGGGCTTCATCTGCCACTTCGGCGTGGTCGTCGACGGGCACCCCATGGTCGTCCCGACGGTCTACGGAACCGACGGACGCAACCTGTATCTGCACGGCTCGGTCGCCAGCCGCAGCCTGGCGGCATCACCGCAGGCGGAGATCTGCGTGACCGTCACCCACATCGACGGCCTGGTCCTCGCACGGTCGGTCTTCGAACACGGGGTCAACTACCGCAGCGCGATGATCTACGGGACCCCGCGGCTCGTCACCGACCCGGAGGAGAAGACAGCGGGGCTGCGCTGCCTGACCGAACACGCGGCGCCCGGTCAATGGCGGTACGCCCGGCAGCCCGACCGCAGGGAACTGGCGGCGACGGCGCTGCTCGCCCTCTCCCTGGAGGAGGCCTCGGTCAAGATACGCACCGGCGGCCCCGACGACGGCGACGGCCCCGACGCCGCACTCGGCATCTGGGCCGGTGTCCTGCCCGTGGTGACCACCTTCGGCCAACCGGAACCCGACGCCGCCCTCCCGGACGGCATCGCCCCGCCGCCGCACATCACCCGCCGCAGCGGCACCCGGATCGGTTGACCCGGCGGGCATTGCGGGAGAGGAGCCCGCAGCTGTGCGGCGGCACGGTGTGAGCGGCCTCAGGTCTCGTGCCACACGTCCGGGCCGCCACCACGCCACTCGATCAACGTCGGGTCGTCCAGCGCCACTTCGTCGGGGTCCAGCCCGGCGCGCCGCAGGAACTCGTCGACGTCCGTCAACGAGGTGGCGATTCCCACCAGTTCCCTGCTGATCGTGACACTGCGGCCCCCTCCCCGGTACGGATGAACGACAACAGGCGGCTCTTCCATGCCACCAGCGTCCGACCCGCACGGCCCCCGCGCAGCCTGGATTACTCCACCGGTGGGAGAGGCCGGGCCCGACCGGCAGCCGACCGGCAGCCGACCGGCACCGAATCACGTCTGCGGCGCACCGGGGCCCATCCTCAGCGGGACGCCGGGACGGCACAGGGCCCGGATCCGGTTCGCCTGCCGCGGGTACCGGGCCGACAGGGCGTCCGCGGCGCCGCCCTCGTAGTCGGCGGGGAGGAAGCCGGGCGCCATCGTCGTCCCGAACAGCGACCACCGACCGCCCGGCGCCACCTTGGCCCCCATCCACGTCCCCGCCGGTACCACCGCCTGCACCTGCACCTGCGCCCCGGCGCCGGAACCGCCGAGCACCACCAGGCGGTCGGTGCCGTCCGGCGCGAGGAGCAGCAGCTCCAGGGGGTCGCCCCGGTAGAAGTGCCACACCTCGTCGGCCGGCAGCCGGTGCATGGCCGAGAAGTCGCCTTCGTCCGCGCTGAGCAGCACCATGATCGCGGTACCGGACGGGCGCCCCGCCGCGTCCGTCGGCCCCGCCCAGGTCTGGCGGAACAATCCGCCTTCCACCGGCAGGGGTTGGAGGCCGTAGCCCTCGGCCAGCTCCGCCGGGGTGGCGTCGTCCGTGCTCGGCACCGGTCGCTCCCTTCGCCGTGGCCCGTCCGGGCATTCGGGCCGGCACCGCCGGCAGGCGCCGGAAAACCGCCTTGAGCGGATTTCCGGCGCCCGGCACAGCGGAGTCTTCCATCACCCCCCTTATCTCTTCGCAGAAAATCAGCGAATGAATGACGGCCCATCCCGAAGGCCGCGTCAAGCCGCCCCCATGCGGGCCGCACCAGGCGTTCCACCGCATTGCGCGAGCGCCGGACGAAATCCATTTGGATTCCGCGGATTCACGATGGCACGGGCTGGATGACCACCGCAAGCAATCCTCTCTATTCGGATTTTATTCACACGCGAAGGTATGCCGCCGTTCGGCGCGAGCGATGGCCGACACGCCACCGTGGGCCGAACGGGTGCCATATGGACCGGTAATTCAATAAAAGGCTCACGCTGGTGCGTACCCATGTCACGGGCCTGACCGCGGGTCCGCATCGGAGGTGCGTATGCCTGTGTCCCGTAACCCACGTCGTTCCGCGCCGAGCACCGGTGCCCGGCGGGCTCCCCGGCGGGCCGGCGCCGCGCTTGCCGCGCTGCCGTTCGTCCTGGCCGCCGCGCCGGCCCCCGATCCGGGTGGCGCGGGGCACCGCCACTCCTCGCCCGCCGCCGTCGAGCGCGTGCAGGACGACTGGCTGGGCTCGCAGATCCGCAAGCACGAGGGCGAGGACCTGTGGGACCCCGACCCGGACGAGGTGACGGCGGCACGCCGGGCCGGCCGGGCAGCCCGGGTCCACGGCATGGATGTCAGCAGCCACCAGGGCAGGGTCGACTGGTCCGGCGCATACGCCGAGGGCGCCCGCTTCGTGTACGTCAAGGCCACCGAGGGCCGCACTTACCAGAATCCCTACTTCGAGCAGCAGTACGGCGGTTCGTACCGGGCCCGGATGATCCGGGGGGCCTACCACTTCGCGCTGCTGGACCGTTCGAGCGGCCGGGCCCAGGCGCGGTACTTCGTGCGGCACGGCGGAGGCTGGTCGGCCGACGGACGGACGCTGCCACCCGCGCTGGACGTGGAGTACAACCCGTACGGCACCATGTGCTACGGAATGAGCCACGCCGCGGTGATCCGCTGGATCCGCGGTTTCAGCACGACCGTGCGCGCGATGACCGGGCGCTATCCGGTGATCTACACGTCCGCGAAGTGGTGGAAGCGGTGCACCGGGGGCTCGCGCGCCTTCGCGCGGACCAACCCGCTGTGGATCTGCGGCCATTCCAAGCTGCCGGCCGGTTGGGTGTACTTCACGTTCTGGCAGCACGCCACTTCCGGCCGTTTCCCGGGCGACCAGGACCTGTTCAACGGCCCCGGAAGCCGGCTGAGAGTGCTCGCCAGGTCGAGAAGGTGAACGGCAGTCAGAGCACTCGGCCTGATGCGGGCCTGACGGTAACTCAGGCCCGCTCGGTGCGTCCGGGGCGCTTGACCCCCGTAGAGTGCGACCACCACCATATCTGTGCATGACAACTTTGCGACGGTTGGGTGAACGGATAGCAGGACGCAGGCGCTCCCGCCTGGTCGGTACCGCCGCGGCGGGACTGCTCGTCGCGGCCGGTCTCGCCGGCGGAGTCGGCAGCGGGACCGCCGCCGCCGAGACCCGGGCCTTCCACCCGCCGAAGATCAAGCACGTCTGGCTGATCATCCTGGAGAACAAGTCCTACGAGGCGAGCTTCACGGGCCTGAACCAGAACAGCTACCTGTGGAAGACGCTGCCGCGCTACGGGGAGCTGCTGCGCCAGTACTACGGCACCGGCCACTACAGCCAGGACAACTACCTCAGCCTGGTCTCCGGTCAGGCGCCCACGCCCGACACGCAGGACGACTGTCCGCGGTATGTGAACGTCTCACCGGGCACGCCCGCCGACGACGGCCAGGTCAACGCCTCCTCCGGCTGCGTCTACCCGGCCGGCGTCAAGACGTTCTTCAACCAGCTCGACGCCAAGCACATCAGCTGGAAGGAGTACGAGCAGGACCTCGGCAACGACGCCGGACGGGAGGAGCCCTACCACTGCGGCATCCCGGGCGACCCCTCCGGCAAGGGCGTCCCCGACCCCGGCTCGGCCACCCCCACCGACCAGTACGTGGCGAAGCACAACCCGGCCGCCTGGTTCCACTCGCTCATCGACAACCCCGCCGACTGCGCCAAGGTCGTCCCGCTGGGCGGCCGCCCCGCCGAGAAGGGCCACCCCGCCGAGACCGGACTGGCGCAGGACCTGAAGAGCGAGGCCACCACACCGGCCTTCTCCTGGATCACCCCCGACAACTGCTCCGACGCCCACGACTCGACGTGCAAGGGCGACAACCTCTCCGGTGACCCGGACAACCACCAAGGCGGGCTGTACGCCGCCGACTTGTTCCTGCAGAAGGTCATCCCGCAGATCACGGCCTCCCCGGCCTTCCAGGACGACGGGATGATCGACATCACCTTCGACGAGGCGTTCCCGCCGTACAAGCTCTACGGCAACTCCATCGCCGACTACACCGGCAACGCCGATCCCTCGCTCAACGTACCGACCGACACCTCGCAGTCCATCGTGGCCTGCTGCAACGAGCTGCCCGGCCCGAACACCTCGCAACCCGGTCACCAGGCGTTCGGCCAGGACACCACACCGGGCGGGGGCATCACCGGCTCCGTGCTGATCTCCCGCTTCATCAAGCCGGGCACCATCAGCGATCAGCCGTACAACCACTACTCGTGGCTGCGCAGTATGGAGGACCTGTACCGGATCACCAGGGGCGGCACCGACGGCCACGGCCATCTCGGCTACGCGGCCATGGACGGTCTTCGCCCGTTCGGGCCGGACGTGTACAACAACCCCGGCGGGCACGCGATGCAGCCGGCGGCCTTCGGCAGCCGCGGGGTCTACGAGGCCACCTCCGTGCTGCCGCAGAACCAGCCGGCCGTCGTACGACCGCAGTTCACCGGGGCGAACGCGGCGACGGAGAGCCTGAAGAGCGCCGCCGCGCGGACGGCACCGTGAGGCGCGGTCACCGACGCCGGCCTGCCCGGTTCGCCGCCGGCGCGATCGGCGTGGTGGCGGCGGGTGCGCTGACCGCGTGCTCGCCCGGCAACCACGCCGAGCGGCAGGACCTCGGCCGGGTGCCCATCCCGACCCCGCCCGCGGTACGGGCGACGCCGACGGCATCGCCGGGCCACGCCCAACTGGTCTCGATCGGCGACACCGTGCGGGTCGAGGTGGGCGGCCGCAGTGTGCTGGTCACCGCGAGCGGCCCCGAGCTGCGTGCCGCGGTCCCCCCTTCGGTGTCGGCCCCGGCCGCGCCGGACCGGCGAAGCGCGGGGACGGTGACGGTGACCCTGCGCGCCGCCTCGGAGCCGGTCACGCTCTGCGCCGCCGGTCTGGCGGCACGTGACGAGCTCGGCCACCCGATACCGCTGGCCGCCGACCAGCCGTGTGCCACGGCCGCGCCGGGCCGTGCGGCGGCCCTGCGGCTGTCCGGCACCTTCGCCGCCGGGCACGCCACGCTCGTCTGGCAGAGCGCCGGGAAACCGCTGGTCACCTGGGACTTCGAGGTCGAGCTGGACTGACCGCAGGCACGGGTCCCGCTCCCCCGCCGCTCCCGCGCGATGCGGCCACACCTCGCGCGGGAGCGGCACCGCGGCGCCCTCGCCCGCCGCGGTCCTCGCGTCGTCCCGCCCGCCGCCGGCCAGGGGCCTGCACACAGGCGGCGGCACGGTCGCGGCGGTACCATGTGGATCATGGGTAGGCGGCTTTTCGCACCCCACGCCCCCGAGTTGCTTCTGGAGTCCGAAGGCGACTCGAAGGTGATGCGGCCGCACAAGTCCTACTCGATCGGCCGTGATCCGGCCGGTGACATCGTCTTCACCGACCCCCTGGTCTCCTGGCACCACGCCGTGCTGCGCCCCGGCGACGACGGCTGGCTGCTGGAGGACCTCGACAGCACCAACGGCACGTACGCCGACGGCCGGCGGGTGCGATCGCTTCGGGTGCGGCCGGGTACCGTGCTGCGCTTCGGCAGTCCGTCCGACGGGCCCTGGGCGACGCTCAGCGGTGTGCCACGCGCGCCGGCGCCCCCGCTGCGGTCCGCGCCGCCCGCGCCCGCGCCGCCGCCCGCGGAGGTCCCGTCGCCCACCGGATCGTTTCGCCATCCCACCGCGGTGCGTCCGCTTCCGTTGCGGGCCGTGCACATCGGCCGCGCCGCCGACAACGACCTCGTCGTCGACGACCTGCTCGTCTCCCAGTACCACGCCGAATTGCGGGCCCGGCACGACGGCGGCTACGAGATCGTGGACGTGGGCAGCCACAGCGGCACGTACGTCAACGGCCAGCGCATCCAGCGGTGCGCGGTCCGCACCGGGGACATCGTCGGCATCGGCCACTCGCACTTCCGGCTGGTCGGCGACGAGCTCGAGGAGTACGTGGACACCGGTGAGGTGTCGCTGGCCGCGGAGGACCTGGCGGTCTCGGTGGACGGCGGGCGCACGCTGCTGGACCACGTCTCCTTCCCGGTGGCCGAGAAGTCGCTGATCGCGGTGGTCGGGCCGAGCGGCGCCGGCAAGTCCACGCTGCTCAACGCGCTGACCGGGCTGCGCCCGGCGAACCTCGGCAGGGTGCTCTACGACGGCCGGGACATGTACCGGGACTACGCTGA
>CAYNNX010000137.1:0-17394 GCA_964398515.1 uncultured Streptantibioticus sp.
CGAGGCTGCCGCGGCGGGCGCCGCGGTCGCCTGCTGCGGGCCCTCGGGCGCGGCGTCGTACCGCGCCGTTGCCTGGTAGATCGCCCACACGCGGTCGCGCTGCTCCTGGTCCACGTTCACATAGTCGTTCCCGGCACCGTGCACGGTGATGCTCATCGCCTCGATCTGGTCGGCGAGGAGCCTGGAGAGGGCTTCGAGCTGGTCGTGGATCCTGGTGTAGGTGCGCATGAGGCTGTCGGCCTCGCCGAAGCCCGTGCCCAGGTGGCGGGGTTGGAGCCGCTCGTCGCCGATCCTGGACGGTGCGGCGTCGGAGGCGCCGAGGGTGCGCAGCTGCTCGTCGACACGGGCCTTGAACTCCATCAGCCTGTCGACCTCGACGGCCATCTCCTGGCCGCTGACGCCGTCGCGGAGCATCTGCTCGGCGACGTTGCGCCTGCCCTGCGCGGCGTACGGATTCGGATCCGGCTCTGCTGACACCCCTCGTTCCCCCCTGCATCGGTCAACGTCGGTCACCCGCCGCGACGTTGTCCACCACAGTTTGTCACGCGGGTACGACGCCCTCATGGGTACGGATACTCACCTGTGCCGCCGCCTGCGCCCCCGTCAGCCTGGCCCGCAGCGGGGCTACCGCTGGTAACCGTTCTGCCCTACCCTCCCAATCATGCCAGCATCTACTGGCGCGATCCGGAGGAGGCAGGCTTCCGTATGGCAGAGACAAGGCCGGCAGAGACAAGGCCGAAGCCAGAGAAGGCAGAACACGTACGCGTCGCGGTGGTCGGGACCGGGTTCGGGGGGCTCGGGGCCGGGGTACGGCTGCGGCGGGAAGGGATCACCGACTTCCTCATCCTGGAGCGGGCCGACGCGGTCGGCGGCACCTGGCGGGACAACAGCTACCCCGGCTGCACATGTGACGTTCCGTCACACCTGTACTCGTTCTCCTTCGCGCCGAACCCCCGGTGGCCGCGCACGTTCTCCGGGCAGCCGCACATCCGCGCGTACCTGGAGCACGTGACGGAGACGTTCGGGCTGCGGCCGCACATACGGTTCGGGTGCGAGCTGCTCGGTGCCCGCTGGGACCGCGCGACCGCGCGCTGGGAGCTGCGGACCACCCGCGGGGAGCTGACCGCCGACGTCCTGGTCTCGGCGACCGGGCCGTTGTCCGACCCGAAAATACCCGACATACCCGGTCTTGCGGACTTTCCCGGCCGGGTCTTCCACTCCTCGCGCTGGGACCATGACTACGACCTGAAGGGCAAACGGGTCGCCGTGGTCGGCACCGGGGCCTCCGCGATCCAGATCGTTCCGGCGATCCAGCCGGAGGTGAAGCGGCTCACCGTGCTGCAGCGCACCCCGCCGTGGGTCATGCCGCGCATGGACCGCGCGATCGGCGCCGCCGAGCGGTGGCTGCACGGCACGGTCCCGGCGACCGCCAAGGCGCGGCGCGGCCTGCTGTGGCTGATCCGGGAGTTCCAGGTGGGCGCGTTCGTCAAGCGGCCGCAGCTGATGAAGGCCACCGAGCAGCTGGCCAAGTCGCATCTGCGCAGGGCGGTCAAGGATCCGGTGCTGCGCGCGAAGCTCACCCCCGACTACCGGATCGGCTGCAAGCGGATCCTGCTGTCCAACGACTACTACCCCGCGCTCGTCCAGCCCAACACGGAGGTCGTCGCCAGCGCGCTGGCGCAGGTGCGCGGTTCGCTGATCGTCACCGCCGACGGCGCCGAACGCGAGGTCGACGCCATCGTCTTCGGCACCGGTTTCCACGTCACCGACATGCCGATCGGCGAGCGCATCGCCGGCGCCGACGGCCGCACGCTGGCGGAGCACTGGAAGGACGGGATGGCGGCGTTGCGCGGCAGCACCGTCGACGGCTTCCCCAACCTGCTGCTGATCATCGGCCCCAACACCGGCCTCGGCAACAGCTCGATGATCCTGATGATCGAGTCGACCCTGAACTACGTCGCCGACTTCCTGCGCACCCTGCAGCGCACCGGCGCCGCCGCCCTCGACGCGAAGCCGCAGGCGGTGCGGGCCTGGAGCGACCGGTTGCAGGAGCGCATGGCCCGCACGGTGTGGACCACCGGAGGCTGCGTCAGCTGGTACCTGGACGCCCAGGGCCGCAACACCACGGTGTGGCCGGGTACGACGGCCGAGTTCCGCCGCGCCACCGGGCGCGTCGACCCGGCCGAGTACCACCTGCTGCCTCCGCCCGCCGCCACCCCCGTGTCCGCCGCCGCGCAGGAGGTGACGGCGTGAACCGGTACGTTGCGCCCACCCCGCGCCGTACGGCCTGCGCCACCTCGGCGGACGGGACCCGCGTGTACTACGAGGAGCACGGGCCGCAGGCGGCGCCGGCCGTCGTCCTCAGCCACGGCTGGGCCTGCTCGACGCTGTTCTGGGCGCCGGTCATCCGGCAGTTGGCGCCCGGCCTGCGGGTGATCGCCTACGACCAGCGCGGCCACGGGCGCAGCGGCATCCCGGCCCGCGGCGGCTACAGCACCGCCGCGCTCGCCGACGACCTCACCGCCGTGCTGGAGCACGCCCTGGCGGACGGTGAACGGGCCGTGCTCGCCGGGCACTCGATGGGCGGGATGACGCTGATGGCGGCGGCCGGCCGGTCCGCAGTGCGGGCCCGGACGTCGGCCGTGGCGCTGGTCAGTACCGGCAGCCGGGAGTTGCTGCGCGAGACGCTGGTGCTGCCCCCGCGGGTCCGCAGCAGGCGGGTCCGGGACGCCTTCCACCGCTACCTGCTGGTCTCCGCGGCACCGCTGGGACCGCAGACGCGGCTCACCCGGGCGGCCCTGAAGTACAGCGTTCTCTCGCCGCTCGCGACCGCCGAGCAGGTCGCGGCGACCGCCACGATCGTGCACGCCTGCAGGCCGCGGCCGCGGGCCGCGTGGGGGCGGGTGCTGGCCGGCCTCGACCTGGGCGCCGAGATCGCCGCGATCACCGCGCCCACCGCCGTCCTCGTCGGCACCGCCGACAAGCTCACGCCGCCGGTGCACGCCCGCGGTATCGCCGCCCGGCTGCCGCGCTGCGTGGGCCTCACCGAGTTGCCGGGGCTGGGCCACATGACCCCCATCGAGGACCCGGACGCGGTCGCGGCGGTCATCCGCGGGCTGGTGGACGACCACGCGGCCGACGAGCGCTCCGCCGCCCGGCCGCCGACCGGGCAGAAACCGCTGGGCAAGGAGAAACCGCTGGCCAAGGAGGGCGGGAACGCATGAGTGGGACGCTGGACGGACAGGTCGCCGTGGTCACCGGAGCGGCCCGCGGGGTCGGCGCCCTGCTCGCCCGCAGGCTGCGCGACCGCGGCGCCCGCCTGGCCCTGGTCGGCCTGGAGCCTGCCGAACTGGCCCGGGTGGCGGGCGAGTTGGGCGCCGAGTTCTGGACGGCCGACGTCACCGACCGCGAGGCGATGAAGCGGGTCGCGGCGGAGATCGTGGATCGCTGCGGCCGGGTGGACACCGTCGTGGCCAACGCGGGGATCGCCACCGGCGGCCCGTTCCTGGACTCCGACGCGGCCGCCTTCGACCGGGTGATCGAGGTCAACCTGCTCGGCAGTGTGGCGACCGCCCGCGCCTTCCTGCCCGCCCTGGTCGCCTCACGCGGCTACTACCTGCAGATCGCCTCGCTCGCCGCGCTCACCCCGGCGCCGTTGATGGCCGCGTACTGCGCGAGCAAGGCGGGCGTCGAGGCGTTCGCGCACAGTCTGCGCGCGGAGGTCGGCTACCGCGGGGTGAAGGTGGGGGTGGCCTATCTCAGCTGGACCGACACCGACATGGTGCGCGGCGCCGACGAGGACGACGTGCTGCGGGAGTTGCGCGCCCGGCTGCCGTGGCCGGCGAACCGCACCTATCCGCTCGGCCCGGCCGTGGAGCGCATCGCCGCCGGGGTGGAACGCCGTTCGGCGCACGTCTACGGGCAGTGGTGGCTGCGCGGTATGCAGGCGGTCCGCGGGTATCTGCCGTCGGCGATCGGCACGGTCGGGCAGCGTGAGATGCGCCGCGCCGAGGCCGGGTTGCGGGCCACGGCAGGGCTCCGCCGCGGCCTCGTCGGCGCGGGCGGGCGGGCAGACGAGGCGGCGCGGGGGATCCCGGCGCGGCACAAGCCCCGCCCGTAGTCCCGTCGGCACCTGTCTGAGCTGCGACTATCGCCGACGGTAACGGGCTGTGACGCTACGAGATGCGGGGGCGGGGGGTGCGTGGTTCGCTGAGGGAGGCCCATTCCCCCACACCTCATTTAGGAGCGATCATGGGCATGCAGGACAAGGGCAGGAAGCTTCAGGGCGAGGCCAAGAAGCTCCAGGACGAGGCCAAGCGCCGGATCGGCGGCGAGCGCAAGGGCCGGCCGATGGACGAGGAGCAGCAGATGCCCGAGCGCGGCTCCCGCGCCGCCGACGACATGCGCGGCCGCTCGGGCCGCGGTCAGCAGTCGCTCGACGACATCCAGGACGACATCGACGACATGGAGATGTGACCTTCGCGTCCTCGACCCGCGGGCCGGTGCGGCCCGTCGTGTGACAACGTGCCTGCGGAGAAGGGCGCGTCCCCCCACGGGCGCGCCCCTCTCCCTTTCCTGCTCACCGGTTCCGCCCTGCCGGAACCAGTGGATCGGCTGGGCCAACGGCCGAAGACCCAGCGGTGGACGAGACGCCGCCCGCATGGGCGGGATGCCCCGGCGTCGGCGACTGCACCTGACCAGCCGCCACCTCGGCACGGACGGGGGAGGCATCAGCCCGTACACGAGTGTGCCGATGACGGCCGGCCGGCGCATGCCGCGTGTTCGTCACGGTCAGGACTGTGCCGTATGACGATGACGCGTCAATGACTGCGCGATGACGTCACTCTGACACCCACTGTGACCAGCGGGGACGGGCACGAACGCGGCGTTTCTGCCACGCCTGGCGGAAAACGCGCGGTTTTCACCGCATCCACACAAGGCAGGATGGACCCCGGATGCCGACCTCATCCGGTGGGGAATCACATGACGACTGACGCTGTGTACTTCGGTCTGCTCGGACCGCTGGACATCCGGCATGCCGGGCGGAAGATCCCGCTCGCCGCCGGACGGCAGCGCACCGTGCTCGCGTTGCTGCTCCTCCAGGCCAACCATGAGGTGACCGTTGAGAGTTTAATCAAGCAGCTGTGGGACGGGGAACCCCCGCAGGGAGCGCGCAACACCGTCCAGGCCTACGTCGCCCGGCTGCGCCGGACCCTGCGGGCGGCCACGGGCAGCGACCCGGACATCCTCATCCGGACCGGCCCGTGCGGCTACGCCCTCACCATCCCCGACGACACCTTGGACCTGACCCGGTTCCGCACCCTCGCCTCGGCCGGCGAGCGGAGCGTGTCCCGGGGCGAACTGCACTGCGCCGTACGCGACTTCACCGAGGCCCTCGGCCTGTGGCGGGGCGCCGCACTGCAGGACGTGCCCTGCGAGTCCATACAGCGCGACGACGCACCCGCGCTGGAGGACGAACGGCTCCGGGTCACCGAGCGCCTGTGCGACCTGGAGCTGATGCTGGGCGAACCCGCCTCCGCCCTGGCGCGGCTGCGGTCGCTGACCGCCGAACGCCCGTTGCGGGAGCGGCCCTGGTGCCAGTTGGTGACCGCGCTGTACCGCTGCGGCCGACGGGCCGAGGCGCTCACCGCGTACCACGACATCGCCCGGATCCTCTACACCGAACTGGGCGTGGAGCCCGGCCCCGATCTGCGCGAGGTGCACGCCTGCGTGCTCGCCGACGTCGACATCGCCTGGCCTCCGCAGCGCGAACGCCGCCCCGCGCGCGTGGCCGCCGGACCGCGCACCGAGTGGAGCGAGCCGCGTCAACTGCCGCCCTCGCCAGCGGGGTTCACCGGACGCGAAACGACTCTCGACCGGGTGGCCCGGCTGCTGGGCACGCCGTCACCGGCCGCCGGATGCGTGCCCGTCGTGGTGCTCACGGGCGCTCCCGGCGCCGGCAAGACGGCGCTCGCGGTGCGGGCCGCGCACCGCCTGACCCCGCGCTTCCCCGACGGGCAGCTCTTCGTGAGCCTGACCGGGCCGTGCGGCACCCCGCGCGAGCCCGGGGAGCTGCTGGCCGACGCGCTGCACGCCACCGGCGCCGGGGCCGACGCGATACCGCCGGGGACCCCGGCCCGCTCGGCGATGCTGCGGGCCCGGCTCGCGGGCCGGCGCGTGCTCCTCGTCCTGGACGACGCCACCGATGCCGCCCAGGTCACGCCACTGCTGCCCGGCGAACCCGGGTGCGCGGTGGCGGTCACCGCACGCGCCGAACTGCCCGATCTGACCGCGTTCCACGGCGCCCACCGGCTCACCCTCGGCCCGCTGGACCCGCAGGACTCGGTGACGCTGCTGGCCCGCATAGCCGGGTCCGCCCGGATAGCCGCGGAGCCGACCGCCGCGGCCGAACTCGCCGAGCTGTGCGGCCATCTGCCGCTCGCGCTGTGCGCCGCCGCGGCCGATCTGGCCGCCCGCGCCTTCACCTCCGTGGGCGGCTACGCGGCCGAACTGCGCATCGGCGACCGGCTTTCGCTGCTCTCTCCCGGCCCGGGCGGCGGCTCGGCGGTCCGCACCGCGTTCGACCGGGCGTACCTGGGCGTGCCCCCGGCGGCCCGGCGGCTGTTCCGGCTGCTGGGCGCCGCCCCGCTGGCCGAGCCGGATCCGGGTGCCGCCGCGGTCCTGGCCGGGCTGCCGCGGCGGCAGGCCGAATTCCACCTGCGGCAACTGGCCGCCGCTCATCTGATCATCGAGCACGCCCCGGGCAGGCTTCGGCTGCCGGGACTGCTGCGCCCCTACGCCGCCGAACTCGCGCACGCCGAGGAGGATCCCGCGCAGTTGCGGGCCGCCCGCGTGCGCCTGCTGTGCTGGTACGCGGCCCGTACCGCGACCGCGGTGCGCACGTGCGTGCCCGCACCCGCCGATCGGCGGCGGCCGCAGCCGTTCACCGGTCCCCGGCAGGCCCGCGCGTGGCTCGAGTCGGAGGCCGGCAACCTCGCCGCGCTCGCCCGTGCGGCGGCCGCGGCCTGGCCGGAGGAGGGGTAGCGCCGTCAGGGCCGCGGCGGCAGCGGCGGGCGGCTGCGGTCCGGGCGGCCCGAGAGGTCCGGCGGGACCGCGGCCGGGTGCTTCTCCAGCAGGTCCAGCGCGGTGCGTACGGCGACCGCCAGCACCGAGGAGCGGCCCTCGGCCCAGTCGATCGGGGTGCGCAGCGCCTCGATGTCGGGGTGTACGCCCTCGTTCTCCACCCGCCAGCCGAAGGCGTCGAACCAGGCCGCGTTCATCGGCACCGTGATCACCGTGCCGTCGATCAGCCGGTGCCGCCCCGTCATCCCGACCACCCCGCCCCAGGTGCGGGTGCCCACCACCGGGCCGAGGCCCAGCTGCCGGAACGCGGCGATGATCATGTCGCCGTCGGAGGAGGTCGCCTCGTCGGCCACCGCCACGATCGGGCCGCGCGGTGCGTTGCTGGTGTACGACACCGGCTGCGCGTTGCGGGTCAGGTCCCAGCCCAGGATGCGGCGGGTGAGCTTCTCGATGACGAGCTCGCTGATGTTGCCGCCCGCGTTGCCGCGCACGTCCACGATCAGTGCCGGGCGCGAGACCTCCATGCGCAGGTCCCGGTTGAACTGCGCCCACCCCGAGCCGCCCATGTCGGGGATGTGCAGATAGCCGCAGCGGCCGTCGCTCAACTCCCGTACCACCGCCCGGCGCCGGGCCACCCAGTCCTGGTAGCGCAGCGGCCGTTCGTCGATGAGCGGTACGACGGCGACCCGCCGGGGGTGGCCGTCGGCGCCGGGCGGCCGGAAGGTGAGCTCCACCGTGGTCCCGCCCGCGCCGGACAGCAGCGGGTACGGACCGGTCAGCGGGTTCACCGGGCGGCCGTCGACGTGGGTGAGGACGGCGCCCTCGCGCACCCCCGTACCGGCCAGCGGCGATCGCGCCCTGGAGTCGGAGGACTCGCCCGGCAGGATCCTGCCCACCGCCCACGAACCGTCCGTCTCGTGCCGCAGGTTGACGCCGAGCAGCCCGATCGGGCGCTGGTACTGCGCGGGGCCCTCGCTGCGGCGGGCGGGGGTGCAGTAGGCGTGCGAGGTGCCGAGCTCGCCCAGGACTTCGCGCAGCAGGTCGGCGAACTCCTCGGGCGAGGCGACCCGTTCGACCAGCGGCCGGTACTGGTCGACCACCGCCGGCCAGTCGATGCCGCTCATGTCGGGGTCCCAGAAGTAGTCCCGGATGATCCGGGCGGCCTCCGCGTAGGCCTGCCGCCACTCGGCGCCCGGGTCCGCCTCGTGCAGGATCCGCCGCATGTCGACGACGACCGTGGTGTCCTCGTCGGCCCGCTCGGTGGCGGGGACGACGGTCAGCTCCCCGTCGTCGTAGACCACCAGCCGGCTGCCGTCCCCGCTCACCGCGTACCAGTCCATGTGGCGGACGAGTTCGGTGCGCCGCGACACCGTCAGGTTGAAGAACTCCAGGGTCGGGCGGGGCGAGGGGTCGGCGGGGTTGGCGAAGGTCTCGCCCAGCGCGCCCGAGATGGGCCAGCGCAGCCAGACCAGACCGCCGCGCACCGGCGACAGCGAGGAGTACTTCGAGGCCGACACCGGGAAGGGGGTGACGCGCTCCGGCAGCCCCGCCGCCTCCACGGCCACCGGCCCGACGCCGGTGTCGGGCGAGTCCAGCCCGCCGTGGGCCGGGCGCCCCTCGACGGGCAGCGCGAACGGGGACGGCGTGGCCGAGTTGAGCGGCACCAGGTACGGGCGGCAGCCCAGCGGGAACGACAGGTCGCCGGTGTGCACGTCGTAGACCGGGTCGAAGCCGCGCCAGGACAGGAACGCCAGATAGCGGCCGTCGCGCGTGAACACCGGTTGTTCGTCCTCGAACCGCCCGTTGGTCACGTCGATGGTCACCGGGCTGGCCGGGTCCTTGATCCTGGCGATCCGGATCTTGCGCAGGGAACGCCCGATCCCGGGGTGCGACCAGGCCAGCCAGGCGGAGTCCGGCGAGAAGGCGAGATCGCGCACGGGCCCGTTGTCGGAGCGGGCGACGAGCGTGACGGTCCCGGGGGCCGGCAGCGGTGCCCGCGGTTCGGGCGGCGTCTCGAAGTCGTCCTCGTCGGTGGAGGTGGCCTCCGGCGCGCCCGCCCCGGTGGCAACCAGCAGCAGCCGTCCGTCGTGCGAGGCCACGGCGAGCGTGGTGCCGTCGGGCGAGGCCACGAGCTCGTGGACCCGCCCGAGCTCCCCCAGCGCCAGCCGTGCGCCTCCGGCGGCCGGACCGGGGCCTTCCGGGCTCCCCGGGGCGCCGGGGGGCTCGGGGCCGGGGGGCTCGGGGCCGGGGGGCTCGGGGCCGCCTTCGGGGTTCCGGGGGTTCCCGGGTTCTCCGGGGTGCCGCGGGGCGCCGGGCGCTGGGTCGGAGGGGCTGCTGCGGCCCCCGGGGCTCCCCGGATCGCCGGGAGCGCGGCGTGGGGGCGGGGCGGGCGGGCCTGCCTCCTCCGCATCGGCGGTGGGCGCCGGTCCCGGGACGGGATGGCCGGGGTCGGGGCCGGCGGGGGCTTCGGGCTCGGCCTCGGGCCTGGGTTCGGGTTCGGCTCCGGATTCGGGTCCGGCCCCGGGTTCGGCCTCTGCCGAGGGGGCGGGCGTCCCGGGCGAGGCGACGGCGCCGGCGGCGTGGCGGACGGACGCCCGTCCGGGCAGGTCGGCGATCTCGATGGCGTCCTCGCCGCCCGCGTCGGTGACGAACGCGACGCGCCCGGTGTCGCCGAGCATCTCCGGGAGGCGTACCCGCACGCCCGGCCGGTCGGCGATGACGCGGGACGGGCCGTCGCGGTGGGTGAGCCAGTACAGGCTGCCCCGTACGCACACCGCGCTGGCCCGGCCCGTCGCGTCGCAGGCGAGGCCGGTCAGGTTGGCCGCGGCCGGCACCTGGTAGCGGCGCCGGCCGGTGCGCGGTCCGCCGAGCGTGACCTCCAGCCGGCGCGGCACGCCCGCCGGACCCGCCAGATCCTCGACGAGCCACAGACCGCCCGCGCACGCGTAGACCACCCGGCGCCCGTCGGTGGACGCCTGGCGCGCGTAGAACTCCGCGTGGTCGGTGTGCCGCCGCAGGTCGGAGCCGTCGTGGCGGCACGAGTAGAGGTTTCCGATGCCCTCGTGGTCGGAGAGGAACGCGATCCGGTCCCCCACGAACATCGGGCACTCCAGATGGCCGCGCAGATCCGGCAGCAGGCGCTTCCCGCGCAGCCACAGCCGCCCGGTGGCACCGCCCCGGTACCGCTTCCACGCCGCGGGCTCGTGCGGCGGGGTCCCGTTGAGGATCAGCGTCAGGTGCTCCTGCTCACCGCCGCCGTCCTCGGGGACGTCGGCCACGCAGACGTCGGAGACCGGGCCCCACGGCAGCCGTTTGCCGGGCGAGCCGTCCGGGGTGATGGCGTATGCCCACGAGTAGTGCGAGAACGGCTGCCCGTGCGAGGAGACCGCCAGGATGCGCCCGTCCGGCGTCCAGGAGCACACCCGCGCGTCCGGGCTGCCCCAGTACGTCAGGCGGCGCGCCAGGCCGCCGTCCGCTGGGACCAGGTGCACCTCGGGATCCAGGCTGCGCCAGGTGGTGAAGGCGATCGCGCGGCCGTCCGGGGAGAAGCGGGGCGGGCCCAGGCGCGTCCGGTCGGCGGTGATACGCCAGGCCCGGCCGGGAGTGGCCCCGGGCGCGGGCAGCGGTGCCGCCCACAGGTCGTCCTCGGCGACGAAGCAGAGCCGGTCGCCGTGCAGATGAGGGAAGCGGAGATACGCACCATCTGTCACGAATTCCATGGTTCTGGCGTTGGTTGCGAAGAGCAACTCGTGAGGGTGAAACCCGCAGGGCGGCCCCGGGGTCGGGACGCGCCCGGCGGCCCGTGCACCATAGGGGGGAGGAACGTAGGAGCGGTCGGGAGCGGGCAGTGGTGAACGTCCACGGGACGGTGGCGGAGGGCTTCGAGCCGGTCCGCGAGGCGTTCGCGAAGAGCTTCACCGAGCGGGGCGAGCGAGGCGCGGCGCTGGCGGTGCACCGCGACGGCCGCCTGGTCGTCGACCTGTGGGCCGGCTCGGCGCACGCCGACGACCCCGACGGCCCGCCCTGGGCGAAGGACACGGCCCAGATCATCCGCTCGGCGGGCAAGGGCCCGGCGGCAGCCTGCCTCCTCCTGCTCCACCAGCGCGGCCAGCTCGACCTCGACGCCCCCGTGGGCACCTACTGGCCGGAGTTCAAGGCCGCCGGCAAGGAGCGCGTCCTCGTACGGCACCTGCTCACCCATCGGGCCGGAGTGGCGGCGCTCGACGTCCCGCTCACCGCCGGGCAGGCGATGGACGGCGTCAGCGGGGCACGGGCGGTCGCCGCACAGGCCCCGCAGTGGGAACCGGGGAGCGCGCACGGCTACCACGCCCAGACGTTCGGCTGGCTCCTCGGCGAACTGGTGCTCCGGGCCACCGGGCGCACGCTGGGCCGCTGGTTCGACCAGGAGATAGCCGGGCCGCTCGGCCTCGACCTGTGGTTCGGGCTGCCGCCCGGCCAGGCCGCCCGCGTCGGCCGGCTCGCCGCCGTCGAGGCGCCCCCGCCGCCCGCCTCCCAGGGCCTGCGCGCCCGCCCCAAGCGATCGGTCACCGAGGCCTACGCCGACCCCGGCTCGCTCACGCGGCGCGCGTTCGGGGCGATCGACCCCGCTCCGGACGAGAACTCCCCCGCCTACCGGGCCGCCGAACTGCCCGCGTCCAACGCGACAGCGACCGCCCGCTCCCTGTCGCGCTTCTACGCGGCCCTGATCGGCCCGGTCGACGGCCACCGGGCACTGTTCGCCCCGGCGACCCTCACCGCCGCCCGCAGCGCCGAATCCGACGGCCCGGACCGCGTCCTGGTCGTGAGCACCCGCTTCGGGCAGGGCTTCATGCTGCACGGCCCGAGCAGCCCCCTGCTCGCCCCCGGCTCCTTCGGCCACCCGGGCCGCGGCGGCTCCCTGGGCTTCGCCGACCCCGAATCGGGCACCGCGTTCGCCTACGTCACCTGTGCCATGCAGCGCTCGGTGACCGCCGACCCCCGCGCCCAGGCGGTGCTCAGGGCCCTGAGGTCCGTCACCCGCGACCGGTGATCCCGGCCGCGACGCGGCGGGCGATCCGGCCCTGCGCCAGCGGTTAGGCTGAGCGGCCGTGGGCGACAAGCGTGAGTACCGGATGGCCGAGCTGGCCCAGGCCGCGGGCGTCACCGTACGGACGCTGCGCTTCTACCGCGAGCGCAAGCTCCTGCCGCCGCCTCGCCGGGAGGGGCGGATCGCCTGGTACGGCGAGGCCCACCTGGCGCGGCTGCGCACCATCGGCGCGCTCCTGGAACGCGGACACACCCTCGGCGGGATCGCGGAGCTGATCGCCGCCTGGGAGAACGGCCGGGACGTCGGTGAACTCCTGGGCCTGGAGAGCGCGATCACCGCCCCCTGGTCGCAGGAGACCCCGGTGCGGCTCACCCCGGAGGAGCTCGCCGACTCCTTCGGCTCCGAGGTCACCGCGGAGAACCTCGCCGCCGCCCTGGAGATCGGCTACATCGCGGTCGACGGCGAGCAGGTGGTCCACGTCAGCCGCCGCCTTCTGGACGCCTCCGCCGCGCTCGTCCGCGAAGGCGTGCCGCTCTCGGCCGTGCTGGCGGCCGGGCGCGAGGTGCGCGCGCACGCGGAGGCGATGGCCGATCTGTTCACCGTGCTCATCCGCGACCACGTCATAGGTCCCGCGGCGCCGTGCGCCGGGGAGCTGTCGAAGGGCGAGGCCGCCCGGCTCGCCGGAGCGCTCGAGCGGCTGCGCCCGCTGGCCAGGAACGTCGTGGAGGCCGAGGTCACCATGGCCATGGACCGCCGCGTACGCCGTGAGCTGGACGTCTGGCTCCACGAGCACGGCCGGGAAGCCGAGCCGCGGCCTGACGTGTGAGGCCCGGCGCCCCTCAGGCCGCCTCCGCCGGGACCGGTGAAGGCGCCGCCTCCTCCGGCGCGCCGGGCCGCGGTGCGGTGCTGCGCCGCAGCCTCCGGCAGGCGCACACGGTCGCGACCAGCAGCAGCCCGTCGCGGGCGAACAGCACCGCGATGCCGGGCAGGTTGCTGCGGACCACCGGGCCGAAGCCGATCGGGAACTCCAGCACCGTGCAGACGCAGGCGGCCAGTACGAGCGCGATCGGCAGCCGCTGGACCGTCGAGCGGCGGGTCAGGCACAGCCCGCCCAGGCCGAGCAGCCAGATCATGTACTGCGGGCTGATCACCCGGCTGGTTGTGACGAAGACCAGCACGGCGGCGAACGCGGCGTCGTACAGCACCGCGTCCCCGAACGTCCGCGCCCGCACCCGCCACCACACCAGCCAGCAGAACGCGGCGGCCGTCACGGCCATCGCTACCGCGGCGGCCGTGCGCACCCAGGGGCCGAGGAACTCGAAGGAGCCGTAGTGCAGCCGGGCCGTGCCGTGCCACAGGCCGAAGCGGCGGGCGAGATGGAACGGCAGCGCGCCCAGCGACTCGATCTCGACCCCGCGGTCACGCTGCTCGGCCAGGAACGCGAAGGATCCGCGGGTGAAGGCCAGGAAGGCCGCGCCGACACCCGCCGCCGTGACCGCCGCCGCGGCCCACACACGACGCGTCGTGCGGCCCGGACGCGTCCCGGCGAGCACGAGGACCGGCCAGACCTTCACCAGCGCGCCGACCCCGGCCAGCGCCCCGGCCAGCCTGGGCCGGCGTCCCACGGCGAGCAGCGCGGCCACCGCGACCGCGGTCGCCATCACGTCGTAACGCGCCAGCGCCAGCGGGCCGAGCGCCGCGATCCCGGCCACCCACAGCCACGGCCCGGCCAGGCCGCCTCCGCGGCGCGAGGTCCGCAGCAAGGCCGCCAGGACGGTGGCGTCGGCCGCACAGGTCAGCAGGTAGAAGGCGTGCGCGTACGGCAGGAACGGCAGCACGGCCGGGGCGAGGAAGGCGGCCGCCGCGGCGGGCGGGTACTGCCAGCTGACGTCGCCGACGGGGAAGCGGCCGGTGAGCAGCTGCTCGTACCAGCCGTGGAAGATGACCGCGACGTCGGGCCGGACGTCGTCGCCGGGGAAGCGCCAGACGCCGAAGAGCGCCAGCAGCAGCACCGCCCGCGTCACCGCCCAGGCGATCAGCGGCGGCCACCAGCCGCCGCGGCCGTTCCACGCCGCGCCACGCCACCACACCGTCACGTTCCCTGGCCCTTCCGCCGGCCGTTGTCGCGGGCCACCCTGCCGGTACCGGCCCGCGCCCGGATGACCATCCGGTGAACATCGTGCGACACGGCGTGGCTCGCGCCCGTGCACGACTCGGGCCGCGGGGTCACAGCGCGGCGCGCGTCCCGGTGTCCACGCGGTGCGTGGCGTCGGCGCCGCGTGCGGCGTCCGCGGCGACCTGGCTCGCGGTGAGGGCGTAGCCGGTGGCGGCGTCCGCGGTGGAGCGGGCGAAGACGACGCCGTAGACCCGGCCGTCGGTGGTCAGCAGCGGGCCGCCGGAGTTGCCGTGGCGGACGTCGGAGCGCAGCTGGTAGATGTCGCGGCTGGTGGTGGTGTCGCCGTATATGTCCTGGCCGCGGGCGGTGAAACGGCCCGCGACGGCGGCCGCCCGCAGGTCGAGTCCGCCGTCCTCGGGGTAGCCGGCCACCACCGCCGGGGCGCCGCGCGGTGCCTGCCCGGCGAAGCGCAGCGCGGGTGCGGGCAGCCCCGGCACGTCGAGCACCGCCACGTCGGTGTTCGGGTCGAAGAGCACGACCTTGGCCGGGTACTTCGGGCCGACCCCGTCGAGCTGCACGGTCGGGTCGTGGACGGCGGCGACCACGTGGGCGTTGGTCATCACGTGGTCGGCGGAGTAGACGAAGCCGCTGCCCTCCTGGCCGCGCAGCCCGCCGTCGGCTATGTCCGCGACGCCCTGCACCTTGACCACGCTGTCGCGTGCCGCGACCGTCGCGGCGCGGGTGACCGCGTCCCCGGACGGCGCCGGAACGCTGGTGACGGGCTCGCGCTCGAAGGGGTTGAACACGCGCGGGAAGCCCGCGCCGGACAACGCGTTGTTGGCGCGGGTGAACCACGCGGGCGTCTGCGCGGGCATCGCCGAGTCGACCGCGCCGAGCACCGCGGAGGCCCGGATCTGCTGGGCCAGCGCCGGCATCGGGGCGGTCACCAGCACGCTGGCCATCAGCCACGCCACCGCCAGCAGCGCCACTGCCCCGGCCGCCGCGCCGCCGAGCCCGTCGACCCAGCGCACCGGCCCCCAGTCGAGCCCCTGCCGCACCTTCCAGGCGAGCCGTCCCGCCAGGGCGTGGCCGATCGCCGCGGGGACCAGCACGCCCAGCAGGGCGACGACGGCCGCGGACGCCGTTCCGGCGGTGACCGGCCGCAGCAGGTACGGCAGCAGCCACACGCCGACCACCGCACCGCCCAGGAACCCGGCGAACAGGATCACGCTCGCGACCAGGCCGCGGCGGTAGCCGGAGACGGCGTACCCGATCGCGGCCAGTATCAGCAGCAGGTCGAGCAGGTTCATATGGGGGAGAACGTCGGGGGGCCGGGCATCGGTTCCACGCCGTGACCAAGGGCACGCCGCCGCCCCGCCCCCTGCGCCCTCAGGTCGCGCCCCGGGCGCGCCGTTCCTACAGTCGGTGGTGGGGCGGTCGCAGTGCGGGCGGAGGGCGGGTCGGGCGGAGCGGAGGAGGTGCGCCATGACACAGCCCACCGGGGACGCGGAGGAGCGCATCCTGTCCCGGATCAACGCGATGGTCGCCGACGAGAGGACGCTGCGCGAGCAGTTCGCGGCCGGGGCCATCGACAGCGCCACCGAACGGCAGCGGCTGGCGGAGCTCGAACGCGAGCTCGACCAGTGCTGGGACCTGCTGCGCCAGCGCCGGGCCAGGGCCGAGGCGGGCGAGGACCCCGGCGGCGCCCGGGTGCGCCCGGCCGACCAGGTGGAGGGGTACGAGTCATGACCGCCCAGGTGACCGACGTTCCCGCGGCCAACCGCTTCGAGGCCCGGGTCGGCGGCGATCTCGCGGGCTTCGCCCGGTACCTGCGCGGCCGCGAGCTGATCGCCTTCCTCCACACCGAGGTCGACCCGGCCTACGAGGGCCAGGGCATCGGAGCGGCCCTGGCCCGCGGCGGACTGGAGACGGCGCGGGCGGCCGGCCTGCGGGTGGTCGCCGTCTGCCCGTTCATCGCGGAGTGGATGAACAGGCACCCCGAGTACCAGGCGCTCGCCTACGAGAACCGCAGCCGTGTGACGGACTGAGCCGCCTCGGCCGCCTCGGCCGTCACTCGGCCGGGGCGCTCATCAGCCCCTGAAGCTCCACGTGGCTCAGTCCGCCCTCGATGGCGGTGTACGTGCCGGTGTCCAGCAGCTCGCGCGCCGCCCGGCGGGCCACGGCGTAGGCCGCCCCGGCGATGCCGCCGCCGAGGCTCACCCGGCGGGCGCCGGCCGCGGCCAGCTCGGGCACCGAGGGCGCCCCCGGTCCGGCCATGACGTTCAACGGGAGGTCGCCGAGCGCCTCCGCAAGGGAGCGGATCGTCTCCAGGTCCGTCAGCCCGGGGACGAAGGTCCCGTCGGCCCCGGCGGCGGCGTACGCCCGCGCCCGTTCCAGCGTCGCGCGCACGCGCCCCGAGGGGTCGCCCACGCCCCGCAGGAAGGTGTCGATCCGGGCGTTGACGAACAGCGGCACGCCCGCCTCGTCGGCCGCCTTCCGGGCCGCCGCGATCCGCTCGGCCTGCTCCGTGACCGGGCGCAGCGGCTCGGGCCCGGCGCAGGAGTCCTCGATGTTGACGCCCACGCCTCCGGCGGCCAGGACACCCCGCACGGTCTCCGCGACGCCGGCCGGGTCCTTGCCGTAGCCGTCCTCGATGTCCACCGTCACCGGCACGCGCACGGCGGCGGTGATCCGGCCGACGAGCTCCAGCACCGCCCGCGGATCGACGTGGCCGCCGTCGGCGGCACCGAGGCCCCAGGCGACACCCGAGCTGGTGGTGGCGATCGCCGGCGCACCGGCGTCCTCGACGACGCGTGCGGCGGCGACGTCCCAGACGTTGGGCAGGGCGAGGGCGGCACCGGCACCGGGGTCGTGCAGCGAGCGGAAGCGGCGGGCCGTTTCGGCGAGTTGGGAAAGATCGGTCATGAGGGCAGTCCATCAGATGGACCGGGTCCGGCGGTTTTCCGACACCACGAACCGCCTGCATGCGCCTCCACGCGGCCGGCCGGGCGGCCACGTCCATGTCGTTTTTCCGCCAGCCCCGGGCCGGGGGCACCGGGATGCTGGAGAACGTGCATACCGACTTCGACCGTTGCGTGCGCGCCGTGCGCTCGAAGGACGCCCGCTTCGACGGGTGGTTCTTCACCGCCGTCCTCACCACCGGAATCTA
>CAYNNX010000138.1:0-14635 GCA_964398515.1 uncultured Streptantibioticus sp.
GTCCAGCGGCCCTTCGGCGCCACGCGAACCGAGGCCGAAGAATGCCAGGAGTACGGCTCCCACGATCGCGGCCCTGCCTTACGACGCGGCCGTGAGCCTGGTGATGATCAGCCCGACGATCCAGGCGATGTGCAGGGCTGTGGCGGGCCGCAACGCGAGTAGCCTGAGGAGGCCCACACGCGTTAGCGGGATGGTTGCTGTGCAATTCGCCCAGATCGAGTGTGTCGACATGGTCCGGCAGGAAGGCCGTTGGCAGCTGCTATTACGGCGGCGTGTCCTGGCACGACGGCTTTGACGTCCTTTTCAGGACATCACCGATGCACCCTGCTTATTCGCTTGCGCGGCGAGTCACGGCCACCTGTGACCAACCTTTGCAGAAGCGTCACAAGAGCTACCTGTGACCTTCGGGAAGCGTCGTTAGCGTGGCTGGCCACTCGATCCCGAGTGCCAACCTGAACCAGGTCACCAGCGCCCCCCCAGGACGCTCGGCAGAGAAAGGCAGAGGTGGACTACTGATCCCAGGGGTGTGTGCCATTCCTCCCCTGCGTTCGGCTGATCGTGCCCGAGGCCATTGCGCATCGGCGTCACACCGTGAGGGCGATCACAGGACGACATCCTCAGCCCGGCAGGACGTCGCCCCGGGGGATTCGCAAGCCAGGCAACTGACGCGGCAATCGGCGACCATGAATTGAGGAGAATCCAGTGACGAGCAGCTACCCGGAGCGCAACGAGCTGCGGATCGATGGCGGACGGTTGTGGGCGGGTGGCCTCGCGACAGCCGTGGTGGCCGGGCTTGTCGCAGAGGTCGGCATCTTGGTCGCGCGGGGCCTGTTGCACCTCGCCGTCTTCGCCCCTATGGGCGACGGGCTATGGGGTGACGCCAACACCACCACCTACGCGGTGGGGGCCGGCGTCATCGCGCTGGCCGCGACCGGCCTGCTGCATTTCCTGGTCGCAACCACCCCGAGCGGCACCATTTTCTTCGGCTGGATCATGGGGTTGCTGACCGTCGTCGCCGTGGTCACCCCCCTGAAGGTCATCGGCACCAGCACCGAGATCATCGCCACTGCGGTGCTCAACGCCCTTATCGGGCTGGTCATCACCACGCTGCTGATCAGTGCAGGCAATGGAGCACGGACGCGGATGCGGTCGCAGTACCGTCAACCCGCGTACGAGCCTCGCCAGTGGTAGAGATGATCGCCACCGGAAGCTGCGCTGCTACTGGACGGTGTGCTGGAAGGACGAGGGTGCACGGCCGAGGCCGCCGCCGCTGTGAGTTGTTGCTGCCCTCGCCCGGGGTCACGCCCTGAAGCGTCGCAGGATGCCGGGTCTGGTCTGTCCCCCCGGCCTGGCTTTGCCCTCGTGTCGCACCGAGATCCGATCACTGGGGATAACGTCCAGGCCGTGGACCTTACCGGCGTCCACAAGGGTCACGTCAATGTCTCCGTGCAGCATGTCTCGCAGTGGGGACACATCGACGGCAGCCTGGTAGCTCTGGCAGGTGAGGCGCAGAGTCAGGGAGGTGAGAGAAGGGAAGGCGTCGCCAAGGTTCGGGATCGTTCCGCCCGTCAGGACACCATCCAAGTTGAGTGAGGTGACCTGCGGCAGCGGTGCTGTGGGGATGGGAATACCGTGCGAGGAGGACAGGCTCAAAGACCGCAGGTTCGTGGCCCGGGTGAGGAAGGCGAGGTCCGCGCCATCGGGCAGCCGGTGCAGGACGAGTTCCTCGGCCGTGCTGTCAGCGAGCGCGGTCAGGTCTGTGATGACATCACATGACTTGACAGTGAGTCGGCGCAGCTCTCTCAGCGGTGCCAGAGACGGCAGTGTGACCGACACCGCGCTGGACGGCGCGATGGACAGAGAGTGGACGTTCAGTGATGCGACGGCGTCGATGAGGCCGTCAGTCAGCATCTGGCCCCTGAGCGACAAGTGCGGAACCCGGCCGAGCACGTCCAGGCAGGCGATCTGCTCAGAGCTGGACAGGTGCAGGGTCAGGTCGTCGACCGGGAGCCCGGCCAAGATCTCCTGTGCGAAGGATCGGGCGTCAAAGTAGGGCCAGGAAAGGGCAACTTCCTGACGTACGGTGCGGTCGGCGACGCGCTTGAAACGAGCCAGCTGTTCCAGCGCGGCCTCCCCGCCGATTCGGGCGATGGTCATCACTGTCGCCCGGGCCTGTTCCGGCGTCAGCTGCTCAGGGCTGGGTAGCAGACCGAGGACGATATCCCCGGCGGTGGCGAGGTGTTCTGCGTCGGCGGGGGTGTCGGGGGGAATCAGGGCGGAGGCCCGCAGCGTGACCGCGGCGCGGACGGCCGGGTCGAGGGTCGTGGCGTGTTCGAGGGCGGCTGCAGCGAGCAGGTGGTAGCGGCGGCGCAGTTGCGGCTCGACGGTCTGGTCACCCAGCTGGACCAACTTGCGCAGGAGGTAGGCGCGTTCACGGTCCCGGGCGTGGCCGATAGCGAGCCGGATCACGTCCTCCCACTGGTCGTCACGGCCGGACTCGGCGAGCAGGTCGAGGTCCTCGTCTTCAACGGCGGCCTTTGCACCCAGGTAGTCCTGGAAGGTTCGGTGGATGAAGTCCACCATGCCGACGGACGGCTCCCGCAGCAGGCCGCTGCGGAGCAGCAGGTAGTTGAAGACGTCCTCGGCGCGGTCGGGTGGCGCCATTTGCGGCATGGCCGGGAGCCTCTCGCGGATGATGCGCACCGCGGTCGTCTGGGCTGCTTCGGAGCGCCCGTTGCGGATCAGCCAGTACGCGATCCGCTGGAGCAACTGGACCTGCGCTTCCTCCGTGGGCGCGAGTCCTGCCGGAACGGGGATCTCGCGTTCTTTGTCTCGGCGCACGAGCAGCATGTTGAGGGCGGCGGCGTACAGCTCCATGCGGCGCTCGGGAAGATGCGTGAGCCGGTCGCGGTGCAAGGCGCAGATAAGCGCGCACATCAGTGGGTTGGTGGCCAGCCGGTACAGGTCGTGCTTCTGCCGTAGAGTGCTCCGCAAAGCATCCTGGCAGCGTTCCAGCGCCTGCCGTTCCTCGGGCTCCTCGACCATGGTCAAGACGGCGTCGTGCCAGCGGTGGACGAACCGGTCGACGTCGTGGCGGTTCATCGGGAGAAGGTTGAACTCGGCGAAGGTGACTTCGGCCAGCCAGTCTGCGTTGACGGCTGACGGCCGGGAGGTGACGAGGAAGAAGGTCTCCGGATAGAGGTCGACGAGGTCCAGAAGCCAGCGGCGGACGACCGGGCGTTCGCTCTCGGACACCTCGTCCACGCCATCGATCAGCACCATGCCACGGCCGCTGCTCAGCACCCGGTCGGCCCAGTGCTCGGGTTGTAGGCCGTGCAGAATGTTGCCGACAGCGCCCAAGAAATGCTCGGGGAGTGGCAGCCCCGCTTCAAGCGCACGCAAGGGGAGTATGAACGGCACGCGGCCGCGCAGCGTGGCCAGTTCGTCGGGGAAGGAGTTCTGCGCGGCGGAGACGGCCAGCCACTGCAACAGGGTGGTCTTTCCCGATCCGGCGAGGCCGCGCAGCATGGCCCGGTTGCAGCCGGAAAGGGCCTCCTCTACCCGGCGGCGGTTTGCGGATGGTGATCCGCCGTTGCGCTGCGAGGCCAGTTCCAGGTTCAGGTAGGCGGTGTCCAGCGGCCAGCGTGCCTGGCCCGGGTCACTGAGATCGAGGCCGAAGATGTTGAGCTTGCCGTACTTGTGCTCGATGTGAGCCAGATAGCGGGTCTCGAACTCCTGATCCGCGCTGCCGGGCCGCGGGATCCGGTCCACCAGGGTATCCAGCAGGTGCAGCGTCTCGTCGAGCATGCGAGTCTGGGCCACTTGGGCATGCGCTACGAAGGTCGATCGCTGGGTGAAGAAGTGCAGGATGTGCAAACAGCTCAGGTCGAGCAGGCTCTCATGGAGGGCAGTGGCGTCCGCGGACAGGTCGCGGATGGCCTCCGGGCGCGCGGCGGTCAGGCGGCGCGCCAACTCCCGGCGGCCGAGCCGGACTGCCTGGACATCGTCCATGTCCAGCTCGCCGAGCGCGCTGAGCGTCGCGGCGAGTGCGTCCGCCAGGGCTTCACGTTCGTCCGAGGCGACCGGTGGTTCATGCGGGTTGGCCTCGAGAGCCGCCTTCACCAGCTCCCGGGCTATCTTCCACATGTCCAGGCCGCTCAGGGTGCGCTTCTCGCCGGTCCAGCTCACCAGCCGCGACACACGCACCGGTTTGTCGACAAGTCCCGCTCCCTGGCTCTCCTTGACGAAGAGCTTGGCGATGATCGGTCGCGCCACCGACGAGGCGATGCGAGCGGTCGTACCGACACTGGCCGGATCCATCAGGCCCCCCGAGCTGTCACCGCAGGGACAGTTCCCTCATTCCGTAAAGCCACCTCGATCGTAAGGGGTTGGGCCGCCGAGGGCAGCAGAAACGGCCTCGGCCGCGCAATTCGTCAATCTCCCACGAGACGTGCACCCTTGTTCCCGGTGGACCGGGTGGCATGGTCGGGCTCGTCGCCGTGCATCAGCTGCTCCAGGTAGGGGAGAAGCTGAAGGACGAGGGTGTGCCGCAGGTCATGCCGGCGCCACCTCTTCGCCGGCCGCCGCGGCGCGGTGGACCTGTTCCAGCAGAACATTGCGCTGGAGGGTCGGCAGAACAACAGCTGCGGCAACCCCAAACGGCCTGACGCTGCCGGCCACCGGCAGTTGCATCCACACCGAGTGCGTGGCCGAACGACTCCAGGAACATTGCGGGGTTTGCGGAGTGGAGCGGACCGGCGTGTTCGCGTGGCCGTCAAGAGGATCGGCGCCACGTCTCCATTTGCTCCTGGAACTTCGGGCAGGTGAGGATGTCTTTCTCGCTGCACTGGAGGGCATGGGCCAGGAGCTGGTGGGCGTGGTCGAGATCGACCATGCGCTGCTCGATCTCGACGAGCTTGGTACGGATCATCGCCTGTCTGCGCGGCCGGTCCTGTTGGAACTCGCCGATCTGGGCCAGGGTCAGTCCAGCCTGCTGGCATTTGCGTAGCAGCACGATCCGCTCCGCGGCCTCCGGCGGATAGCGTCGCTGCCCGCTCTGGCGCTCAGGCGGAGGCAGCAGACCGTGGCGTTCCCAGAACCGGATGGCTGACGCGGGCACCCCGGTGATCTTGGCGAGTCGGCCGATCGTTATGCGCAACGGCTCCGCTCCTGCTCTCCTCGTCGGGACGTTTGACTTAAACCTTAGTTCAAGTTGGAGGCTGCCCTTACGCGGGACAGCGGCGGATGAGCGGCCGCTGTGTAGAAGACTTCCGAGAGGATGAAATGACAGACACACCTGAAGTGAAGGAGCGGGCTCACCAACTCGTCGAGGCTGCCCGGCAGCTTTTCGTGGCGGGGGTGATGTCGCACTCCGGGCACGCCAACCTGAGCGTGAGACTCGACGCCGAGCGATTCCTGCTGTCCCCGGGGTGGGTCCGCGACCTCCAGCCCGAACAGCTGGCGACCGTCCACCTCGACGGGCGGGTTCTGAAGGGAGGCCTGCAGTCCGCCAGCGCCGAGATCATCGCCATGCACAGCGTCGTCTACAGCGCCCGATCTCATGTGGGCGCGGTCATCCACACCCACTCGCCCGCCGCGACGGCCTTCGCGGTGGCCCACCGGCCGCTGCCGTGCCGAACCGAGCCGATGTTGCGCTTCGGACAGGCCGAGGACGTACCGGTGGTGCCATGGGGGCCTCGCGGGTCCGACGTATCGGTCCGGGGAATCGCCGATGTCCTGGACCGACGCCCGACGACGGCCGCGGTCCTGCTGGCCAACCACGGTCTGTTGGTCTTCGGCGCGGACTCCGAGGCCGCCGCCCACCTCGTGATGGCGATCGAGGAAAGCGCCGAGGCGGAGATCGCCGCGAGGGCGATCGGCGGGGCCGTGGACTTTCCCGAGGGCGCCCTGGAGGCTGTCCGAGCGTCGATGGCACGGGTCTCGTCATGACAGGCGACGACCTCACCCAGCGTACCGAGGCCATACGGGATTGCTATCGCTCGACGCTCGGAGCCGTCCCGAACGGTGTGGAGGACCGTTTGCGCGTGGCCCGGACCTTCCACCGACTCCACGCGGAAGAGGCGTTCACGGCGCTGCGCCACATCGTCCTGACCGACAACCCCCTGGGAGGGCGGGTGCAGCAACTCGTCCACTTCGGGCAGCTTCTGGCGCTCGGCCGGGCAGACCCCGCCCGGATCCACGCCCGGGGAGCACTCCATGCCGGCGCAGGCCTCGCCGACCTCGCAGGAGTCGCCGAAACCTCACTCCTCACCTCGGGCGCGCCGGCCTACGCGCTCGGCATCGAGATCACCACTGAACTCCTGCAGGCCGAAGACGACAAGGCAGGCTGGGAGTCTGGATGACCCAGGTGGGAGCGGATCCACAAGACTGTCGTAGCGGGGTGGCGGCCTTGCCGGTCGATCAGGGTTTACGACGCAGTCTGGTGGTGTGCGAGACGTGGATGTGACGGTGCTTTCGCCGTACCTGGCCGGCGTGCAGATGCAGCGGCTGTTCACGGATCTACGCTGACTGCTGGGTCGGCAGGACTCGGAGGCGGCCGAACTCGCCGTAGCTGGACTACCCCGCTTGGCACCGACCCCACAACTGGCCCGCTCACCCTGCCGGATGAGCGGGCCGGCTCATGGCTTGCCATCCCAGCCGCAAGGACGATCAAGCACCCATCGGTACGGACTGGATCCGGCAGCAGCCGGGAGGCCGGCAGGATCAGGTCGGAGTGGGTAGGGGTAGACGCAGCCTGGGTGGGAGCCGACCTCGGCGTCGCAGCGGATCTTCTACGGTTTGGGCCAGTTGACGTTGGGCTTGATGGGCACGGCCCCGGCCGAGGTGAGGTACGCAGCGCATCACCGCATGTCCTGCCCATGCCTCTACGGTGGGGGCGAGTACGAGCTTGCCCGTGGTCCGGCGCCCTTGCAGATTCCTGTGCGCGTCCTGGACCTCGCTCAGCGGGTACTGGCCTCCGACATGCGCGGTCGCCGTGCCGCGCCCTGTCGTGCGCGATGGGGGATAGGAGCGGCGGGGGCGGCCGGCGCGGTCGATCCGGACCCCGGTTTTGCCTTGTGCCAATTTTGCTTATAGCAATACTATGTCTATTGGGTGGCCTGGCTGCCCAGGGAGGGGGGACGCATGTATGTCGAGGAGAGCGTCGACTGCGTCGAGTTCGTCTGCCTGGGGTGCGGCCATCGCTGGCAGCGGTGCTACCACGTCCGCCACTGTGAGGCGTCGAATGGGGAGGTGCGGGAGTACTTTCAGCTCGGTGGCTTCTGGGTTCTGCCGCCCTACACAGAAGCCGGCGCACCGCAGTGTGTCCAGTGCGGTCGGAGGGTGGTCGGACGCTGGATGGGACGACGCTGACACCCGCCGCTCACCCTTGGTCCGGACAGACACGTAGCCGCTCGCGGCGCCCTCTCCTGCCTGCGGCAGGTTCGAACCAGGGCCGCCGTTGCCTCGAGGGAGACATGGGGTTCGCATGCCACGCAAGCTCAAAGACGTCCCACCGCCGACCGGTTTTCGCCGCCTTGTGGCACGCGCACCGATCCACCTCTACCGGTGGCACATGGGTTGGCTGCTCGGGAAGAGGTTTCTGCTTCTCACCCACACCGGCCGACTCACCGGGCGCCCACGTCAAACGCTCCTCGAAGTGGCCGGGTACGACGCGCAATCCGACAGCTACCTGGTTGCCTGTGGGTTCGGCCCCGGATCTCATTGGTATCGCAACATCCGCCACACCCCCGCCGTCACCATCCAAGTAGCACGTCGCCGCGGCCCCGCTGTCGCCTGCATGCTGACACCCGAGGCGTCCGGCCGCGCCATGGCCGCCTACGCCACCCGACACCCCCGTATCGCCGCCAGGCTGATGCGGCTGTGCGGCCTGGAAGTCGACGGCACTGCTGAAGACTTCTACCTGGTCGGACGCGACCACGTTCCCTTCGTCAAACTCACTCCTGCTGCTGCGCGGGTTGGAGCGAAAGACACTCGCACGCACCTGAACGTCCGGCGACTCCACGGCCTCGGCTACCAGTACCCCCATGCTCGACGAGACGAGCGGGGGCGGTGACGCGTCCACCGGCGGACTGGGCGCGACACGCTGCGGGCGGTCGTTGTGCATCCGGGGACGTGGCTGCAGCGACGAAGTGACGCCGCCAACGAGTGTCTGATCGGCGAACGGGCTCGTAACGGATCGGCAGCGTGCAGTATGCCGTCCGGCCGCAAGTGCTGTCGCAGACCTTTGGGCGGTGCCTCATACGGCCGACGGGAGGCCGAGGGTGCCGACGCCGATGTGGCGCCTGCGGTCGGCGAAACCTAGGTCACCAGCCGATGCCGGTGCGCGAATCCGGGGCGAGCGGTTCGCCGCCGGCGTCGGTGAACGCCTGCAGTGCCGCTACCAGGCCGGCGCGCTGGGCGGTGGGCATGGCGTCGACGATGCGAGCGATCTCCGCCCGTCGCCGTTGGGTCGCCTCGCGCACTGCTCGGCGTCCGGTGTCGGTGAGGGTGACGAAGATTTCGCGGCGGTTGTCGGGGTTGGGTTCCCGGTCGAGCATGCCTGCGGAGACGAGGCGGTCGACCATGCGCATGGCGGTGGACGGCTGGACATCCAGGTGCTCACCGAGGCGGGAGATGTTCATCGCCCCGCGGCTGTCGAGGAGTACCAGCATGCGGAACTGAGGCAGCGTGAGGGTGTCCTCGACGGCGGCGAGGGAGCGGGCGGAGAGCGCCATCAGCAGTCGGGAGGCGGTCAGGACGGCGGTGACGACCTCGTCGGCCGCACCACCGCGCGCCTCGCTGCCGGACGAGGAGGCGGTGAGAGGTGTGCGCTTTGGCATGTGCACCTTTCTACCTCCTCCTGTAGGGGCTTGATTCGGCCGATGTCTCCCGGCGCCGGCATCGATTGCGCAAGTCCGTGGCGTCCGTCCGGTTCTCCACCGTACTGGCCGCGCGTGAGGCGCACTCCGCGAGCGGGTCCCGTGACGTCGGCAAGGGTGACCACAGCCGCGCATCGCCGGTGATGGCCATGAATTCTGCCGGCGAGCCTGCCCCGGCAATGTCGAGCGCGAAGTCGATCCGCGCGCCGCCGAGGACGCGGACCCGCTCGGCCAGGCCCGGCCTGTAGGGGACGGGTGTCGCGCCGAGGCCGGAGAGAAACGCGTGGCTCTCGGGGCGGGCCGTCCCGATGACGCGGGCCCCGCGCACCGTCGCCGGCTGCACGGCGATGCTCCCGACGCCGCCTGCCGCTCCGTCGACCAGCGGGCGCCGCCGGTACGAGCATCGCGCGCCGGGCTTCGCCACGGCAGCGCTACGGGATCATCTTCACAGCACGCTCCGGGGGCGCAGCTCCGGCTCGGTCGAGCGGTCCGTCATCACCGCGTAGACGCTGCCCGCCTGGCCTGCCGCACCGCCGTGGCGGCCGTCCGGTGTGAGGGCCAGTGCGCGCAGCTCGGCGCGGAACTCGTCGGGCAGCGTCGCAGCGTCGGCGAGCGCCAGGAGGCAGGCCTCGGCCGGGTCGTGGCCGACGGCGAGCTGGTCCACGATGGTGCGGGCGGTCCCCCCGCGAATGCTAACCTCCCCGCGGCCGGTGCAGGCCGCGCCGCCGGCACGCAGGTCGCACCAGTTGCCCGCACCGGGGATGGCGGAATCGCCGACCCGTCCCGGGTACTTGAACGGGTAGCCCGAGGTGGAGACGCCGACGCACATCTCCCCCGAGGCGTCGAGTGCGATGATGTTGATGGTCCCCCACGGCCCCTCGTGCGGGGCGAGACGCCGGACCAGTTCTAGCGCGGCCTGGCGGTAGCGGAGGTCGCCGTCGATCGCGGCGGTGTTCTCGCCTTCGACGGAACCCAGCTCACGCCCCGCGTCGCCCGCCATGGCACCGGCGGCCAGCAGCTGCTCGCGCCAGATCTCGCGCGCCTCGTCGGTGAGCAGCTCGGCCGTCGGGAGGCCGTTCTCCCGCGCGAAGAGGGCCGCACCCTCGCCGACCAGCATGCAGTGCTGCGGCAGCTGTTCGAGCACGGCGCGCGCGACCGATATCGGGTTGGCGTAGCCGCGCAGGGCGCCCACCGCTCCGAAGCGGCGGCTGGACCCGACCATCAGGGAGGCGTCAAGTTCGATGACACCCTGCGCGTTGGGCAGCCCGCCGGTGCCCACGTAGTGGTCGGCGAGGTTGTCCTCGCAGCGCCGCATGGCCGCCTCGACCGCGTCCATTGCGGAGCCGCCGCGGCGCAGGACCTCCATACCGGCCGGCAGACCGACTTCGCTCCGCTCGCTCCCGATGATGACCGGTTCCATCCTGGGTTCTCCTTCCCGCGGCCCGGCGGACCGCTCTGACCAGGCGCGCGATCGACGGAAGGAGGCTGCCACACCTGTGCCGTTCGGAAACTCATCGCCACTGGCAAGGCCAGGTACCCGTACTGGTTGATCAGGCCGCCGAGGACGAGTACGGAGTAGGTGTGGCGGGGTGCTGGTGTCGGCCGGTGGTGCGACTTGGCTGTTGGCAAGTGGAGAACGTTGTTCTCGGACTTGGTGGTGGCGATGACCGTTGTAGTGCTGGGCGTGGACGTTGAGGATATTCCGGTGGTGGGGCTCGTCCAGACCGCCGGCTTCGCCGAGCGGATCGGGGAACCGACCGTCCATGCGTGTGCTTGATGACCGGGTGACGGCAATCGGATGTGCGTTCAGAACGTCGGCGTGTGAGGATCAGGTTCAGACGCGGCACTTACCGGTCGGCCATGAAGTCCAGCATCACCGCGGCGAGTTCCGGCGCGACGGCCGCTGTCCAGTGATCTCCGGGCACGACGGCCCGGGTGCCACACGGCAGCGTGGCGGCCAAGTGGTCGGCCGAAGCGGCGCGCTCGTCGTCGGCGCCCACCACCACGAGTGTCGGCACCCTGATCTGACCGACCGCCACCATCGGCGTGGCGACGACCGAATCCAGCACATGGAGCAGCGCGACCGGATCCGCGTCATTCGACCGGAGCCACTGCTCGGTCTGCCCCTCCGGCGAGCCCGGCTCGAACGTCCCCAACCCGGTGATGACCCGCCGCAGGAACGAGTCCGTCCCGCCCGCGGCGCTGAGCACCTGACGCAGGCCCTGGCCCGCGACCACTGCTCGGCCCGGTGTCGCGCCACGCACGAGCATCCTCACCACGATCCGCGCAGGACACAACGCGCTCGCCGACGCCGAATCGGCCGCTCAGGCAACCGAGAACGGTTACGAGGAAGCGCCGAGCCACTCTCGCTCGGTGCTGTCCTCTTGGGCCATCAGCAAGCCACGGGCGCGCGGCGCCTGCCGTGCCCCTATGATTCAGGAAAGCTCCCTTACTAAGTCAACCCGCGACACCGCCGACGCATCGAGGTTCAGCCGCTGCGGGTGTCGAAGACGTGGTCGCGCGCCGCCTCCGCCGCCGTCGCCACCGCGCCCAGCAGCACCGCGTCGTCGCCGAGCGCGGAGGGAACCACCCGAGGGCGCAGCGGGGTCAACTCACGCAGCGCCGAACGCAGCGGACCCAGCAACAGGTCGGTGTTGCGGCCGATGCCGCCGCCGAGCACGACGAGTTCGGGGTCGATGACGGCGGCGAGCGCGGCGACGGTGTGGGCGAGCCGGCCGGCCACCCGCTCCACGACCCGCAGCGCGGTCGGGTCGCCCGCGCGCGCCGCGGCGAAGACGTCCTTGGCGGTCTTGCCGGAGGTGAGGCCCATGGCACGGGCCAGCCGCACCACCGCGTCCGCACTGACCGCGTCCTCCAGCGCGGCGTGCCGCGCCGACGCCTGCGCGGGCGGCTCGCCCTCGGCGGGCAGCGGGAACATCGGCAGGTAGCCGATCTCACCGGCCGCGCCGTGCCCGCCGCGGAACAGCTTGCCGTCGGCCACCAGGCCCGCGCCGAGTCCGGTGCCGATCCACAGGTAGGCGAAGAGCCGGGCGCCCTGGCCCGCGCCGAGCGCGTACTCGCCGAGCGCGGCGAGGTTGGCGTCGTTCATCAGGTCGAGCCCGGTGCCGAGTTCGGCGTGGAGCCGATCGAACAGGCCGCTGCGGCCCCAGCCGGGCAGGTTCACCGCGTACCGCACGCGGTGCGTTCCGGGGTCGGTGACACCTGGGCTGCCCACGACGGTGTGCACCACCTGGGACCACTGCAGCCCGGACTCCTCGGCCACCGCACGGGCCAGGCCGACGGCGGCACGGACCATCGCGCCGGCGGTGCGCGCCTTGTTGGGGGCGTCCCGGCGGCCGACCACCGTGCCGTCCAGGTCGGCGGCGGCCGCCCGGATCCGGGCTCGGCCGATGTCGACCCCTATCACGTAACCGGCGGTGGGGTTGGCCTCGTAGAGCACCGCGGCCCGGCCACGGCCCTGGCCGCGGCTGACCTGGCCGGTCTGGCGGACCAGACCGGCCCGCTCCAGGGTGGCCAGCGCGGCCGAGACGGTCGGCTTGGACAGGCCGGTGGAACGCGCGAGTTCGGCCCGCGAGGTGGTGCCCGCGGCGCGCAGCGCGTCCAGCAGCACACGCTCGTTGAAGCTGCGCAGCACGCCGCGGTGCCACCGCTGCGCCCCGCCGTCATCCGGCTCGTGCGTGCCGTTGGTGCTGTTCACCCTGTTCAGGATCGCCCCCTTGAACATCCCGGCCGCCTCCCTTGTCGCCCAGCGTACGAGACCGCCGCTGACGATTCCGACTCCACCCTTGACCCGTTTTAGTTAAAAACACTAACTTGATGCTTCCTTGGCGCGGGGTGCCAGCGGGGTACCGGCGCGGATCCACACCAGCGAGGGGGTGGGGCGGGTGGCCGTCAGGGACCAGGCGCCGCCACAGGCCGAGGGCGGCTTCGTCCGCCGCATCGGGCAGTTCCAGGCGAGCGCCATCAACATGAGCCAGATGGTCGGCATCGGCCCCTTCATCACGATCCCCTCGATGGTGAGCGCCTTCGGCGGTCCGCAGGCGATCACCGGCTGGATCGCCGGTGCCCTGCTGGCCATCGCGGACGGCCTGGTCTGGGCGGAGCTGGGCGCGTCGATGCCGGGCGCCGGCGGGTCGTACATCTATCTGCGCGAGGCGTTCCAGTACCGCACCGGGCGGCTGATGCCGTTCCTGTTCACCTGGACCGCGATGCTCTTCATCCCGCTGATCATGTCCACCGGCGTGGCCGGGTTCGTGCAGTACCTGACATTTCTGTGGCCGTCGATGACCACGGGCCAGGGCGACCTGGTGGGGCTGGCCATGTGTGTGACAGTGGTGGTGCTGCTCTGGCGGCGCATCGAGTCCATCGGCAGGCTCACCTCGGTGCTGTGGGTGGTGATGATGGTGAGCGTGCTGGCGGTGGTCTTCGCCGCGTTCTCGCGCTTCTCCGCGCACCAGGCCTTCACCTACCCACCGCACGCCTTCACGCTGGGCACCGGCGAGTTCTGGCTGGGCTTCGCCAGCGGCCTGACCATCGGGATCTACGACTACCTGGGCTACAACACCACCGCGTACATGGGCGCCGAGATCAAGAACCCGGGCCGGGTCCTGCCGCGCTCCATCCTCTACGCGATCTTCGGCGTGATGGCGATCTACCTGCTTATGCAGGTCGGCGTGCTCGGCGTGGTCAACTGGAAGGACATGCTCGACCCCGACAACCCGGCGTCCCAGTCGGTGGCGGCGGTGGTCCTGCAGAAAGTGTGGGGGCGCGGCACCGCCAACGTGATCACGGTGCTCATCCTCGTCACCGCCTTCACCTCGGTCTTCGCCGGGCTGCTTGGCGGCTCCCGGGTGCCCTATGACGCGGCGCGCGACAAGGTGTTCTTCAGGCAGTTCGGACGGCTCCACCCCAAGCACCGCTTTCCCACGCTGGGCCTGCTGACGATGGGCGTGGTCATGGCGCTGGCGTTCTACCTGAGCCGGCACGTCGCCATCTCCTCCAAGACCCCGCCGCTGACCGTACTGATCACCTTCCTGACCACGGTGATGGTCATCGTGCAGTCGTTCGCGCAGATCGCGGCCGTCACCGTGCTGCGCAGGCGCCGGCCGAACCTGCGGCGCCCGTACAAGATGTGGCTCTACCCGCTGCCCAGCCTCGTCGCGCTGGTGGGGTGGATCACCGTCTACGTCTTCGCCGACAAGAACAACCCCGGGCTCCACCCCATCGAGTGGTCGCTGGGCTGGGCGGTGCTCGGCGCGGTCGCCTTCCTGGTCTGGGCCCGGGTGGAGGGCACCTGGCCGTTCGGCCCGAAGGAGATCCACGAGGGCTTCGCCGACGCGGAGGAGAACGCGTGACGGCCGTGACGGCGGAGAGCGACAGGCACGACCTCGGCGGGCCGCCGCCGGAGGGGCACCGGGACTTCGTGCTCGGCATGACCGCGATCGGACGGGGGACCGGGGCGTGATGAGTGACTGCACCGTGCTCAGGGGGCGGTATCCCCGCGACGGGCATTGGTGAGCCCTGGCGGGCTGTCACAATCTCTGCTTCGAACTGTTGCGTCAATCGTGCTCTGCATGCTGGCCCTGTCCGCCTGTGACGGCGGTGGTCATGATGGCCCGGGCCCCGACCGGCAAATCAGTGGAGGGCCGCCCGCCACTCCGGTCTCCCCGACCGGGGCCGGGGTGAAGACCATCAACGTCCCGGCCCTCGTCTGCAAGGACCCGAAGTCCGGTACG
>CAYNNX010000138.1:14735-17133 GCA_964398515.1 uncultured Streptantibioticus sp.
GACGGTCTGTGCCGTGTACGGCTCCGACAAGGTCTACGCCGTCACGGTCCGGATCGACCATGCCCACACAAGCGATCCGCGTCTGCCTGCCCTGCAGCTCCAGGTCAAACTCTACTGAAGCCCGTCCCAGAGGGCCGGCTCCTCGAACCCCAGGGGCTACAGACCCGTTCCGCCGACCCGTACCGCCTCACCACCGCGAGGCGGGCAGGGCGATCTCCGGCGTCTGGCGCTACGTGGCCTCAATGCCGAGCTCGGCCCAACCCGCTCGGTCATGTCCTGATGCGTGCGGCGGGTGGTGACGAACCAGGCGCGTCGGTGGTCCTGGTCGGTCCACTCGGCCGGTCCGCATCCCGCCGGAGCGTCGTTGCCGCCGATGATGGGCGCGATGAAGAGTTCGTCGCGGCTGACGCCGGTGGGTCGCACCCGGAAGGTGATGTCCTCGCGCCGGCCGCGCGGGGGAGCGTGGCGTGCGAGGCGGATGGCCGGGAGTTGCCGTGACGAACGCCTGATGCTGTTGGTTGGAAGGGGTGGTGTTCGGCGGACGCGATGTGATGGCGCCCGAGGGGGAGCGCGTCTCCGCAGCTCGCGGTGATCCGATTTGATCACGCGACGGTCTACTGTCAGGATCATCTGACGGTGCGACGGATCACGGGGTTTGTCGTCGGCTGAACCAAGGGGGACGGGGAATGAAGGCCAGGTCCGGCATCGCTGCCCGGGCAGCGACTCTGGTGGTGCTTGCGGCCTTTGCCACCGCTTGCAGTGGCAGTGACCACGGGGCAGCGGCGGACACGAAGCCGACTGCTACGGCCGCTTCATCGGGTGCGGGGTCCGGCGGTAAGCCGGTCGGCAACATGGATTTCGATACGGTCTTCAACGACAAGAACAAGCTGCGTCTTGCCCTTCCCGACCCGGCATCGATGCGCGAGTGGACGCCGAAGCGCGGTGATGCATACATCGCGGAGCCGAAGGATCCCTCGGAGTGCGGTCCGGACGCCGCCTGGCACTGTGCCCGCGTTGCGAATGGCGTGGCGGAGTTCGAAGACGTCGGCGAGCATGCCGACTTCAAGATTGACGCGTTCGCCGACCGGAAGACCGCTCAGGACGCCTGCCGCAAGGAGGCCGCATGGTCGGCCAAATACGCCAAAGCGGATGTCCCCCCGGTGAGCGACCTCCCCAGCCACGCGTACTACCGCAATGCCGGAGGCCTGAACGGCATCTACCTCACCATGTGCGCGGGCACGGTCGTCGCCACCACGTTCCTGGAGGGCGGCTCAATGGATCCGGCCACCCTTCACACGCTGGCCGGGATCTTCGCCACCCGTATCCAGAAAGCAGCCGCTGGCTCCTGAACCAGGTGGCGGGCATGTGCCTACACCAGCGGCGGCGCCCCGGAGCGGATCGTCCACCACGGCGGATACCGCGTCGCCGTGGACCGCCACGTTGCCCGCATCAGCGCACCGCGGCTCATGGACCTCCAGCCCCAGCCCCGAAGGCACGGCCCTGGCGGCCTGCGCCTATGGCGAGTCGGGGCACCTCGCCCATGTCGTCAACCCCTCGGGACACCCGCTGGTGTTCACGACGACCTGCGCTCGCTACCAGGCATCGTTGGCTGCGCTGAAAAGCCTCACCGACCGTATCGGAAGGAAAGCCGCCTGGGCGGCCCGGGCCGATGAGCTGTCGTGGGAGACGATCGGCAGGGCGCTCGGACTCAGCGCGGACAACGCCCGCTCCCACCTGACCAGCTACCTCTTGCGCCGTTGAGCCCAGCGAGGGTTGGCCACCACCGGCACGCTGGGACTCCAGCACCAACCGGAAGCGCCCAGGCAGCCTACCCGGCTCCGGGCGGCGTGGACGCGCTGGACGACGTCTGTTCGGGCAAACGGAAGCTGTCTGCGCGAGCGTGCGGGACATCACTGCCGAGTGGCGCGCACGCCTGCGCCGCCCCGGGCCGGATGACCGGTGGTGGCCGGAACCGGTCACCGCTTCCTCCACCAGGTGGCGAACTGCTTGGCTGCGGTGTCGGCGAGCTTTGTGAGGGCCTGGCCGAGCTCGTCCAGCTCCTCAGAGAGGGTGGACGGGACGGCCGGTTACGCCGACGCGGCCGCGACCGCAGGCTCGGGCTCGACGGCCACGCCCCGGTAGCCGACGGGTCCTTCGGTGACGCGCTGTTACCCGCCCTGGAAGGAGTCGCCGTCCGGCGTGAGACCGATCGACGCGCAGCAGCCGCGCTGGTCGGTCCAGGCGATGCGCTCGTAGGGGGCGTCACCGGTGCTGAGGTGAATGGTGAGCGGCCCGCCTCGGTGCCGGCGGCCGCCCCACCCCACCTCCGTGGCGAACGTGTGGGTGAACCCGGTGTCGGCGCCCGTGTCGAGGCCGCCGGGGAAGCTCTGGCGGTCCG
>CAYNNX010000139.1:0-5179 GCA_964398515.1 uncultured Streptantibioticus sp.
CGGCCACGGCGGGCTGCCCGGCGGCACGGAACTCGGGCCAGTCGGCGGGGTCGGCAGCAGGCGAGGAATCGGGCGCAGGGGCCTCGGCTGGACGCAAGGAGCGCAGGAGCGGGAGGGCGTACCGCCGGACGTAAGGAACGACGTATCGACGGATGACCTCGCGCCACCGGCCGAAACGACCGAAGATCCAGACCCAGGCCACGATGAGGACCAAGGCATCGATCAAGCTGAACAGGGTGGCCAGAAACGTGATCCCGCCACCGGTGAGCCACCAGGACGGGAGCATGCCCAGCAGGCCCTTGCCGTAGTCGAGGAAGAGCGACCACACCACCCCCCCTCCCACCAGCGCCCCCACCGCCCCGCCCACCAGGCGGCGGTCGGGGACGCGGTCGTGGTCCTGGGGAGGGCGGGGGACGTGGCCGTAGGCGTAGATGCCGGGGGCGTCGGCGCGGCGGGGGGTGCGCAGCCAGGTGGTGAAGGTCTCGGACGGCGGGACGGCGGGCATCGGGGGCGGGGCGGCGGGGCGGGGGACGGAGGGGACGGAGGAGACCGCGGGGGCGGTGTCGCGGTGGTCGTAGCCGTGCGCGCCTTCGATGTCCATGCCGTCCATGAATATCGCTGCCCCTCGCCTGCCCAGCCGATCGATCTTCGTTCCGGTGGGCCCAATCTACTGAGGAACACCCGGGGATGGGGCGACGCCGAGCCGGTCGCGCCACTTCGGGCGCCCGGACCGGCTCCGACTGTCCGTCACGTCGAAAGACCCCTGCGCCACTGCTCCCTATCGGCGTATGCGCTGCGTCGTCCGCGCGGCCTACCCTGCGGGAAAAGACCGTGATCGCAAGGAGTAAGCCCCCATGACCGAACTGTCCGGCGGCCCCGCGCTGGCGCAGGAGCGCCGTCTTGTCACCTCCATCCCCGGTCCGAAGTCCCAGGAACTGCTCGCCCGCAAGACGGCCGCGGTCGCGAACGGGGTGGGGACGACCCTGCCGGTGTTCGTCACCCGCGCGGGCGGAGGCGTGCTGGAGGACGTGGACGGCAACTCGCTGATCGACTTCGGCTCCGGCATCGCGGTCACCTCGGTGGGCAACAGCGCCGAGGCCGTGGTGCGGCGGGCCACCGAGCAGCTGCAGGCCTTCACCCACACCTGTTTCATGGTGACCCCGTACGAGGGCTACGTGGAGATCGCCGAGCAGCTGGCCGAGCTGACCCCTGGCGACCACGCCAAGAAGACCGCGCTGTTCAACTCCGGCGCCGAGGCCGTGGAGAACGCGGTCAAGATCGCCCGCGCCTACACCAAGCGCCAGGCGGTCGTCGTCTTCGACCACGGCTACCACGGCCGCACCAACCTGACCATGGCGCTCACGGCGAAGAACATGCCGTACAAGCACGGCTTCGGCCCGTTCGCGCCCGAGGTGTACCGGGCGCCGCTGGCGTACCCCTACCGCTGGCTGACCGGTGCGGAGAACTGCGCCGAGGAGGCGGCGAAGCAGGCGATCGAGGTCATTTCCAAGCAGGTCGGGGCCGAGAACGTGGCCGCGATCATCATCGAGCCGATCCAGGGTGAGGGCGGCTTCATCGAGCCGGCGAAGGGCTTCCTGCCGAAGATCGCCCAGTTCGCCAAGGACAACGGCATCGTCTTCGTGGCCGACGAGATCCAGACCGGTTTCTGCCGGACCGGCCAGTGGTTCGCCTGCGAGGACGAGGGCATCGTCCCGGACCTGATCACCACGGCCAAGGGCATCGCGGGCGGTCTGCCGCTGGCGGCGGTGACCGGCCGTGCCGAGATCATGGACGCGGCCCACGCGGGCGGCCTCGGCGGCACCTACGGCGGTAACCCGGTGGCGTGCGCGGCGGCGCTCGGCTCGATCGAGACGATGAAGGAGCTCGACCTCAACGCCAAGGCCAAGCGGATCGAGGAGGTCATGAAGGGCCGCCTGACCGCGATGGCCGAGAAGTTCGACATCATCGGCGACGTGCGCGGCCGCGGTGCCATGATCGCGGTCGAGCTGGTCAAGCCGGGCGGCAAGGAGCCCAACGCGGAGGCGGCCGCCGCCGTGGCGAAGGCCTGCCACGCCGCGGGCCTGGTGGTCCTGACCTGCGGCACCTACGGCAACGTGCTGCGGTTCCTGCCGCCGCTGGTCATCGGCGAGGACCTGCTCACCGAGGGCCTGGACATCATCGAGAACGCCTTCGCGGGGCGGTGAGAGCCCCTCGGCCGTCCGGTAACGCACGGTAGCGGTGCGGCGGTCGGGGCATGGGTGCAGGAACGTCGTGAAGAACCTGTGCGGACCCGATGAGGGAGGGATGACACCTCTCCCTGCCGCACCGCCCGTGACCTAGGGTGGTCGCAGATGAAGGAAACACCCCGCTCGCGGGCGACCGCGGGTGACATCCCGTCGACGACTCCCCATCGTCGGCAAAGCAGTGCCCTCGCGCACAACACCGTCGGGGCCGTGTGCTCCGGCAATCCTCGCCGATCGATCGGCCGCTCGTCCCAAACCCCCCGGGGCGTGCGGTCCGGCGATCGTACTGGCCGCCCTGGAACTTCCCCCCCTGTTCCGGGGCGGCCGACGTTTTCCCTGCTTCTGCGCGTGGTCTGCGTGGTCTGCGCGCTGTCGTCGGCCCTGGCCGTCTGGCAGGTGGCGGCTCATGGTCCGCTCTACCGCTGGGACCGCGCCGCGGACGCGGACGTGCTGCGGGCGGCCGCCCGGGAGCCGCTCCTCACCCCCGCCGCCCGGTTCGCCGCCGATCTGGGGAACACCGCGGTCGCGCTTCCGGTGCTGGCGTGCGCCCTGGTGTACGCGGCCTGGCGGCACCGGCGGGCCGGACGGGCGCGCTGGTGGCGTCCGCTTGCCGTGCAGGCGGTGGCCATGGCGAGCGCGGCGCCGCCGGTGGTGGCGCTGAAGGCGCTCGTGGCACGGCCCGCGCCCGGTACCGGCCGGCTGGTCGCCCACTCCGGGTACTTCCCCTCCGGGCATGCGATGACCGCCGCCACGGCCTACGGGCTGGCGGCACTGGCCCTGGCCCATTCGGTCCGGCGGGCGGCGGTGCGTCGGCTGTCGGCGGCCACCGCGGCGCTGCTCGTTCTCACCGTGGGCGCCGGGCTGGTGTGGCACGGCTACCACTGGCCGCTTGACGTGCTGGCGAGCTGGTGCCTGTCGGCTCTGCTGCTCGCCGCGACCCGATGGTGCGTCAGAAGCCGGTGGGCAAGCCCGGGTTGACGCCGCAGGGCCCTCCTCGCCGGCGGGCGGGCGAGGAGGGACGGGCCGGGCCTGTGCCGCGGCGCATCGACCGGATCAAGAATGCGTCGGGAAGCCCAGGTTGACCCCGCCGTGCGAGGGGTCGAGCCAGCGCTGGGTGACCGCCTTGCCGCGGGTGAAGAAGTTGACGCCGTCCGGGCCGTAGGCGTGCGTGTCGCCGAAGAGGGAGGCCTTCCAGCCGCCGAAGGAGTAGTAGGCGACGGGCACCGGGATCGGCACGTTGATGCCGACCATGCCGACCTCGACCTCGCGCTGGAAGCGCCGTGCCGCGCCGCCGTCGTTGGTGTACAGCGCGGTGCCGTTGCCGTAGGGGTTGGAGTTGATCAGCTCCAGGCCCTCGTCGTAGGTGCCGACGCGTACGACGGACAGGACCGGGCCGAAGATCTCGTCGTCGTAGACGGACATGCCGGGCTTGACGTCGTCGAACAGGGTCGGGCCCAGCCAGAAGCCGTCGGCGGTGTCGTCGCCGGAGATCGGGTGGGTGCGGCCGTCCACCGCCAAGGTGGCGCCCTCGGCCACCCCCGCCTCCAGGTAGGAGGCGACCTTGTCACGGTGCGCGCCGGTGACCAGCGGGCCCATCTCGGAGTCGCCGTTGCAGCCGGGGCCGACCTTCAGCACGGCCATGCGCTCCTTGATCTTCGCGACGAGCTCGTCGCCCACGGGATCGACGGCGACCAGGACGGAGACGGCCATGCAGCGCTCGCCTGCGGCCCCGAACCCGGCGCTGACGGCGGCGTCGGCGGCCAGGTCCAGGTCGGCGTCCGGCAGCACCAGCATGTGGTTCTTGGCGCCGCCCAGGGCCTGGACGCGCTTGCCGTAACGGGTGCCGGTCTCGTAGACGTAGCGGGCGATCGGGGTGGAGCCGACGAAGGAGACCGCCTTGATGTCGGGGTGCTCCAGGAGGCGGTCGACGGCCACCTTGTCGCCGTGGACGACGTTGAAGACGCCGTCGGGAAGCCCCGCCCGCTTCCACAGCCGGGCGAGGAGGTTCGCCGCCGACGGGTCCTTCTCGGACGGCTTGACGACCACGGTGTTGCCGGCCGCGATGGCGATGGGGAAGAACCACATCGGCACCATGGCGGGGAAGTTGAACGGCGAGATGATCGCGACCGGGCCCAGCGGCTGGCGGATCGAATAGACGTCGATCCCGGTGGAGGCCTGCTCGGTGAAGCCACCCTTGATCAACTGCGGGATTCCGCAGGCGAATTCGACGACCTCCAGGCCGCGGGCGATCTCGCCGAGGGCGTCGGAGTGCACCTTGCCGTGCTCGGAGACGATGACGGAGGCCAGCTCGTCGCGGTGGGCGTTGAGCAGCTCGCGGAAGGCGAAGAGCACCTGGGTGCGCCTGGCCACCGAGGCGTCGCGCCATTCGGCGAAGGCGGTGACGGCGGCGCCGACCGCCTGGTCGACCTCGGCGATCGACGCGAAGTCCACCTGCCCGCTGACCTTGCCGGTCGCCGGGTCGTACACGTCGCCCCGCCGCTCGGCGGACCCGGACCATTCCCGGCCGTCGATCCAGTGCGTGATGTGCTTGGTGGTCACGGCAGACCTTCCTGTTCGACCTGTCGGGCCGACGAGCCGCTGAGCTCTCGGCCTGGCTGCTGTCCGAAGCCCTCACCGTCCAGTCTTGCGAGCGCCGCCAAGGCCGACAAGCATCACAGTGTCGGGTTTCCCCGGGGTCGCTTTACAGCCCGGCATGGCTGCCGTGGGCCCGTCGGCGGCGCACGAGATGCCGGGGGGACGCCGGTGGCCCGACGAGGGGGAACACCTCGGCCGCGTAACCCGGCCACGCCCCACCAGCGCCCGCCAGCTCCGAGCCGGCCGGTGAAGCAGCGCAGCACCACGAGCGCGGGGTGACCCGCCTCGCGCAACCCGACCCACGCGCCCGAGCCCCCGACGACGCCCGGCGGCCACCAGGT
>CAYNNX010000139.1:5279-17107 GCA_964398515.1 uncultured Streptantibioticus sp.
CGCGCAACCCGACCCACGCGCCCGAGCCCCCGACGACGCCCGGCGGCCACCAGGTCACCCGGGAACCAGCGCCCACGGGACCCGTCCGGGGCGGCGCGCGACGCCGGTGGCCGGGACGGAACACCACGAGCCACACACCCCGGCCCCCGCCGACGCGGCCTCTCCCCGCGCAACCCGACCCACGCGCCCGAGCCCCCGAGCCCCCCGGCGACGCCCGGCGGCCCCGGGCAACCCCGAAATCCCAGGGGCCCGTCCGGCCCGGCGCCCCACAGCACCCGGGGCCGGAGCCCGACGGCGCCATCCCCCTCGCCCGCCCACGGTGCGAAGGCCCCCGCGGCGGCTCAGCTGTCGAAGCCGAGCCCGAGCGCGTCCATGGTCTTCAGCCACAGGTTGCGGCGGCCGCCGTTGCGGTCTGCGCGGGCCAGTGAGCGGCGGGTCAGTTCGATGCCGGTCCAGGCGAGGGGCTCGGGCGGGAACGGCAGCGGCTTGCTGCGTACCATCCGCAGCTCGGTGCGCTCGGTGGTCTCGCCGCCCAGCAGGTCGAGCATGACGTCGGCGCCGAAGCGGGTGGCGCCGACGCCGAGCCCGGTGAACCCCGCGGCGTAGGCGACGCGGCCGCGGTGGGCGGTGCCGAAGAACGCGGCGAACCGCGCGCAGGTGTCGATCGCGCCGCCCCAGGTGTGGGTGAAGCGCACGCCCTCCAACTGCGGGAAGCAGTCGAGGAAGTGGGCGGCGAGCTTGCGGAACGTCTCGGGGCGCTGGTCGTGTTCGGCGGCGACGCGGCCGCCGAAGGGGTAGACGGCGTCGTAACCGCCCCACAGGATGCGGTTGTCGGCGGTGAGCCGGAAGTAGTGGAACTGGTTGGCGCTGTCGCCGAGGCCCTGCCGGTTCTTCCAGCCGATGGAGGCGAGCCGCGCGTCGTCGAGCGGCTCGGTCATCAGCGCGTAGTCGTAGACCGGGACCACGTAGGGGCGGACCCGCTTGACCAGGGACGGGAAGACGCCCGAGCCGAGTGCGGCCTGGTCGGCGAAGACGCGGCCGTAGGGGGTGCGCACCGCGAGGCCGCGTTCGTTCGAGGCGAGCCGAGTGGCCGGGGTGTGCTCGTAGATGCGCACCCCCAGGCTTTCACAGGCGTGCTTGAGCCCCCAGGCGAGCTTGGCCGGGTGGAGGACGGCGACGCCGCGCCGGTCCCACAGGCCGCCGAGGAAGGTGGGCGAGTCGACCTCGGCGCGCACCGCGTCGCGGTCCAGCAGTTCGAGCTCGATGCCGAGCCGGGCGGCCTGCTCGGCGAGTGCGTGCAGGTCGTCGAGGTGGTGGGGCTCGGTGGCGACGTCGATCTCCCCGGTGCGTTCGAAGTCGCAGTCGATGCCGTGGCGGGCGAGGGTCTCCTCGATGGCGTCGAGGTTGCGGGCGCCGAGTTCCTCCAGCTTCGCCAGCTCACCGGGCCACCGCTGCAGCCCGTTGCCCAGGCCGTGGGTGAGGGAGGCGGCGCAGAAGCCGCCGTTGCGCCCGGAGGCGGCCCAGCCGGTCTCCTTGGCCTCGACCAGGACGACGTCCCGGCCGGGGTCGCGCTCCTTGGCGATCAGGGCGGTCCACAGCCCCGAGTAGCCGCCGCCGACCACCAGCAGGTCGCAGCGTTCGTCCCCGACGAGCGCGGCGTTCGGCCGCGGCCTGCCGGGGTACTCCAGCCAGTACGGCGTCGGCTGCGCGTCGGCCAGTGAGCGGGCTGGGTCCATGGGTTCTCACACCTTCTGGGTCATCAGGCGGGCGATCGGACGCCGTCGGTGATCGGGTCAGAGGTGATCGGGGCGTTCCGTCGCGAATACGGTGCGGTGCCAGCTCTTGCGGGCCACCGCCGTGTTGTCGAACATGACGTGTTTGACCTGCGTGTACTCCTCGAAGGAGTAGGCCGACATGTCCTTGCCGAAACCGGACGCCTTGAAGCCGCCGTGCGGCATCTCGCTGATGATCGGGATGTGGTCGTTGATCCATACGCAGCCGGCCTTGATCTCGCGGGTCGCGCGGTTGGCCCGGAAGACGTCGCGGGTCCAGGCGGAGGCGGCCAGGCCGTAGGGCGTGTCGCAGGCCAGGCGCAGCCCCTCGTCGTCGGTGTCGAACGGCAGCACCGCGAGCACGGGGCCGAAGATCTCCGCCTGGACGATCTCGCTGTCCTGCGGGGCGCCGGTGACGAGGGTGGGCCGGTAGAAGGCCCCCTTGAGGTCGGGCGCCGTGCCGCCGGTGACGACGGTGGCGTACGAACGGGCCCGCTCGACGAAGCCGGCGACCCGGTCGCGCTGGGCGTGGGAGGTGAGCGGTCCCAGGTCGGTGGCCGGGTCGAAGGGGTCGCCGGTGGTCACCGTGGCGAACAGGTCGGCGACCGCGGCGGTGAACGCCTCGTAGAGCGGGCGCTGCACATAGGCGCGGGTCGCGGCGGTGCAGTCCTGGCCGGTGTTGATCAGGGCGGCGGCGACCGCGCCGTGGGCGGCGGCCTCGAGGTCGGCGTCGTCGAAGACCACGAAGGGCGCCTTGCCGCCGAGCTCCAGGTGGAGCCGCTTGACGGTCCGGGTGGCGATCTGCGCGACGCGCCTGCCGACCCCGGTCGAGCCCGTGAAGGAGGTCATGGCGACGTCCGGGTGGCCGACGAGGTGCTCTCCCGCGTCGCGACCGGCACCGGTGACGATGTTGACCACGCCCGCGGGGATGCCCGCGTCGCGGGCCGCCTCGGCGAACATCAGCGAGGTCAGCGGGGTGAGTTCGGATGGTTTGAGCACAATGGTGTTGCCGGCCGCGATGGCCGGGAGCACCTTCCAGGCGGCCATCTGCAGCGGGTAGTTCCACGGCGCGATGGAGCCGATCACGCCGACCGGCTCGCGGCGCACGTACGAGGTGTGGTCGCCGGAGTACTCCGCGGCGGCCTGGCCTTGCAGGTGGCGGGCGGCTCCGGCGAAGAAGGCGGTGTTGTCGATCGTGCCGGGGACGTCGAACCCGGTGGAGAGCCTGAGCGGCTTGCCGCACTGGAGGGATTCGGCCAGGGCGAGGTCCGCGGCCCGTTCGGCGAGCACGGCGGCGAAGCGGTGCAGGGCGTCGGAGCGCTCGGCCGGGGTGGCGCCCGCCCACTGCGGCAGCGCCTCCCGGGCCGCGGCGACGGCCGCGTCCACGTCGTCGGGCCCGGCGAGTTCGACGGTGAGGACGGTCTCGCCGGTGGCCGGGTCGACGACGGGGTGCGAGCTCCCGCCGGTACCGGGCCGCAGGCTCCCGGCGATGTACTGGGCCCCCGCGCCGTACCTCCGTGCGACCTCGGTCGCGGCTTCCCGGCTGTGGTCCATCACGCTCTCCTCCGGTGCGATTCGGGCTGCGTGGCTCCCGGCCGCATTGATAGGCGATCCTGACAGAGGAGCCTTGCGTCAACAAGGGATTCCGTTGTCTCCTTCTTGTCACTCGACGGAATCTGTCTCTGCCTTCCAGGACGATGCCGGAGCGTCGGTAGGCGATCAACCGACAGTGCGCAAGGCGTACGCCGGAAAGCTTTACACTCCGTAGCCGCAGCCGGTTCCGCGCCCTGTACCGCCCGACCCGACCGGAGGTCCACCGTGTACCCGACCGTCGCCCAGGTGCTCGAACTCGACGTGCTCCGCCGCGGCAACCCCCGGGTGGTGGCGGGGGCGAGCGGATGCGGCAACCCCGTGCGCTGGGTGCACATCAGCGAACTCGCCGACATCGCGGGCATGTTGCACGGCGGGGAACTGGTGCTCACCACCGGCGTCATGCTCCCGGCCGACAGGGAGTCGCTGGCCCGCTACATCGGCGAGCTCGCCGACGTGGGCGCCGCCGGGCTCGTGGTGGAGCTGGGCCGCAGGTACGCCGACGAACTGCCACGCCCCCTGGTGCGGGCCGCCGAGCGGCGCGGGCTGCCGCTGGTCGAGCTGCGCACCGAGGTCCGCTTCGTCGCCGTCACCGAGGCTGTGCACGAGCACGTGGTCAACGCCCAGCTCGCCGAGTTGCGCGCGTCTGAGGCGGTGCACCAGACGTTCAACGAGCTCTCCGTCGAGGGCGCCGAGCCGGCCGAGGTGGTCCGGGAGGTGGCCCGGATGGCGGGGGCCCCGGTGGTGCTGGAGAACCTCTCGCACCAGGTGCTCGCCTTCGACGCGGCGGGCGGCGACCCGCAGGCGCTGCTGGACGGCTGGGAGCGCCGCTCGCGCGGGGTGCGCACGACCGCCCGCACCGGGTACGACAGGCGTTCGGGCTGGCTGGTCACCGCGGTCGGGGCGCGCGGCCGGGACTGGGGCCGGCTGGTGGTGGTGGGCGAGCCGGACGCCGAGCCGCCGCGCGGCGCCCTGACGGTGCTGATCGAGCGCGGCGCCTCCGCGCTGGCCCTCAACCGCCTGCTGGAGCGCGACCGCGAATCGCTGGAGCGGCAGACCCACCGCACGCTGCTGTCGGGCATCCTCACCCACGCGCTGACCGTCTCCGACGTGGCGCTGCGGGCCCGGGCACTGGGCGTGCCGCTGGAGGGCAGGCGCCTGGTGGGCGTGATGCTGCGGCTGCGCGGCGGTCCGGCCGCCGCCGCCCTGGAGGCGCAGGCCCGGCTGCGGGACCTGACGGAGACGGCGGCGCAGGCGGTACGCGAGCGGGGGCTGACAGCGCTCATCGGCGGGCTGGACGACGGCGGCATCGGGGTGCTGGTCTCGCTGGGCCCGGGGGACGAGGAGCACGCGGCGCTGGAGGGGTTCGCCGCCGCCCTGGACCGGCTGCTGGAGCCCGCGTCGCCCGCCGCCTCGTTCGTGATGGCGGCCGGCTCCTCGGTGGGGTCGCTGCGCGACGCGCGCCGCACCCTGCTGGAGGCGGCCCAGGTCGCCGACGCCGCCTTGCACACCGACGCCCGTACCGCGGGGACCTACTACCGCCTGCCGGACGTGCGCCTGCGCGGCCTGCTCCATCTGCTGCGCGACGACGCGCGGCTGCAGACCTACGTGGAACGGGAGTTGGGCCCGCTGCTGGCCCATGACGCCGAGAACGGCACGGACCTGGTGCGCATCCTGACCGTCTACCTCTCAAGCGGCCGCAACAAGTCCGCCGCGGCCGACGCCGCCCACATGTCGCGGCCCTCGTTCTACGACCGGCTCCGCAAGGTGGAGCGCATCCTGGGGACCGACCTGGACCAGGTCGAGTCGTGCCTGTCCCTGCATGTGGCGCTGCTGGCGCTGGAGGCGGTCCGGGGCTGAGGAGGCCCGCCCGTCAGCCGGCGCCGCCCTCCCGGAGGGCCTCCTGGGTGACCGCCTGGTCCCACACGGTCTGGAAGGCCAGGCGCAGGCATCCGGCGAGTGCCGGGTGCTCGATGTAGAGCGCCGTGGTGGCCCCGGTGCCGGCCACCGGGTCGGGCATGTCGAACAGGCACATCGACGCGTCCGCGATGACGAGCTTGAGCGGGAGTTCCTGGGTGAACCGGGCCTCCTCCCCCGCCCTGCCGAACTGGTCGACGTTCTCGATCATGTCCGCGTCGCCGAGCACCTCGTAGGTGTAGATCGCCCGGACCGTGCCGCCCGCGCGGCGCAGCCGGCGAACGGCCTTCATGCCCGCGGTGTTCTCGGTGGGGGAGATGAACGGCGGCTTGTTGAAGCTCAGCAGTTCGTGGTTGGCCTGCTCCTGGATGTCGGCGAACCGCTCGCCGATCGTCTTGGGGTCGCGCAGCACCTCGATGTAGTCCAGCGGGTTGGAGTGCGACCGTCCGTCGGACCATATCGGCAGCAGGGCCCCGGCCAGCGTGGTGGAGATCCGCTCCATCCGGTCCAGGGCCTCGCGCTGCTGGGCCATGAGCCGGGTGAGCGCGAGCTCCGGGTCGACCGCCGAGAAGGTCGCCACCCGCCCGGGATGCTGCTGCGCCAGCCGCCGGCGCACCAGGGCGTCGAGCACGTCGTAGATGCGCTGGCGCGGTACATCGGCCTCACGGGCCACCTCGGCAGCCGTGTACGACTCGCGCCTGATCAGCGCGAGATACACGCGTGCTTCGTATCTGGCCAACCCCAGGGAGACGAGGTGGCCGACGGATTCTTCGTCCGGCTCCATGGCAGGACACCGTATACGCCCTGGCCATGAAGGTGGCGCAAAGGATTTGCACTTTCCTGGTTGTCACGGGATGACGTCTTCGCTACTTTCATCGCCAGTAGCCACCACTGTCCGGGGTGGCATTCAGGGGCCCGCCGCTCAACGAGCGCCGCGGGTTCCGCAGTTCACCGCCCGACCGCGCCCCCGCACCGCGCCGTTCCGCCCGGCACCACAGCACGGCAGCACCGCAGCACCATTGATCGGCCGACCGTACGCACCATACGCACCTGCCGCATCCGCAGTACCTGCGGCCCCACAGCACCCTCGCATTGTCATGCGCAGGACCAATCCCTGTCTGCGCATCCCCCACTGGAGGGCAGTCATTTGCGTACCAAGAGACACTCCGGCAGACCCGCGGCGAAATCCGCCGCGATGGCGCTGCTGTCCGCAGCGGCCCTGGTCACCGGCGGCATGCTCGCCGCCACCCCGTCGGCCGCCTCCGCCGCGCCCCAGCACACCGCGGCGGCGCCGGCGAGCCCGCACACCGCCGTGCACACCCGGCACCTGTGCGCCAAGCCCAGCGGGCCGGGCCGGATGGCGTGCCTCGCCGAGGCCCGTACCGACCTGGCGCAGCACCTCAGCCTCACCCCGGACGCCACCCCCTCCGGCTACGGCCCTTCGGACCTGCAAAGCGCCTACAACCTGCCGTCCTCGGCCGGTTCCGGCGCCACCGTGGCGATCGTCGACGCCCAGGACGACCCCAACGCCGAGTCGGACCTGGCCACTTACCGCAGCCAGTACGGCCTGCCCGCGTGCACCACGGCCAACGGCTGCTTCAAGAAGATCGACCAGAACGGCGGCACCAGCTACCCGAGCGCCGACACCGGTTGGGCCGGCGAGATCTCCCTCGACGTCGACATGGTCAGCGCCGTCTGCCCGCAGTGCCACATCCTGCTGGTCGAGGCGAACAGCGCGAGCATGGCCGACCTGGGCACCGCGGTGAACCAGGCCGTCGCCCAGGGCGCCAAGTACGTCTCCAACTCCTACGGCGGCTCCGAGGACTCCACCGACACCACCTCGGACAGCCAGTACTTCAACCACCCCGGCGTCGCCATCACCGTCAGCTCCGGTGACAGCGGCTACGGCGTGGAGTACCCGGCGGCCTCCCAGTACGTCACCGCGGTCGGCGGCACCTCGCTGAGCCGCGACTCCAGCTCCCGCGGCTGGAGCGAGTCGGTGTGGGGCAGCAGCGCGGGCGGCAACGGCGCCGGCTCCGGCTGCTCGGCCTACGACCCCAAGCCGTCCTGGCAGAAGGACACCGGCTGCTCCAAGCGCACCGTCGCCGACGTCTCCGCGGTCGCCGACCCGGCCACCGGTGTCGCCGTGTACCAGACCTACGGCGGCTCCGGCTGGAACGTCTACGGCGGCACCAGCGCCTCCTCGCCGATCATCGCCTCCGTCTACGCCCTGGCGGGCACCCCGGCGGCGAACACCGACCCGGCCTCGTACCCGTACGCCCACACCTCCGCGCTCAACGACGTCACCAGCGGCGCCAACGGCACCTGCTCGCCGTCGTACCTGTGCACCGCGGGCGCCGGCTACGACGGCCCGACGGGCCTGGGCACCCCGAACGGCACCGCCGCCTTCACGGGCGGCTCGACCGGCGGCAACACCGTCACCGTGACCAACCCGGGCAACCAGAGCACCGTGGTGAACACCGCCGTCTCCCTCCAGATCAAGGCGAGCGACTCGGCCTCCGGGCAGACGCTCACCTACAGCGCCACCGGCCTGCCCGCGGGGCTGTCCATCAACTCCTCGACCGGTCTGATCAGCGGCACCCCGACGGCCACCGGCACCTCCAACGCGACCGTGACCGCCAAGGACTCCACCGGCGCCTCCGGCAGCACCTCGTTCAGCTGGACCGTGACCGGCTCCGGCGGCGGTTGCTCGGCCGCCCAGCTGCTGGGCAACCCGGGCTTCGAGACCGGCAGCGCGGCGCCCTGGTCGGCCACCTCCGGCGTGATCAGCAACGACCCCGGTGAGCCCGCGCACTCCGGCAGCTGGGACGCCTGGCTCGACGGCTACGGCACCACCCACACCGACACGCTCTCCCAGACGGTGACCGTCCCGACCGGCTGCAAGGCGACGTTGAGCTTCTGGCTGCACATCGACACCGCCGAGAGCGGCTCGACCGCCTACGACAAGCTGACCGTCCAGGCCAACTCCACCACGCTGGCCACCTACTCCAACGTCAACGCCAACACCGGCTACGTGCAGAAGTCCTTCGACCTCTCCTCGTTCGCGGGGAAGACGGTGACGGTCAAGTTCACCGGCACCGAGGACTCCAGCCTGCAGACCAGCTTCGTCATCGACGACACGGCACTGAACGTCAACTGACCATCCATCACCGCACAGAGGCGGGTCCGGGTCGACGGCGGCCCGGACCCGCCGTACGTCCGGCGGCCGCTCGGCGGCGCGTCATCAGTGCAGTTCCAGCTGCCAGTTGGCGTCCTCGTGGCCGGTGGTCGGCTCGAAGTCGAACCGCAGCGGCGACTGACCCGGCGGCACGTCGAAGGCGAAGACCACGGTGGCGGTGCGCCCCGGTGCCAGGGTGGCGGGGAAGTCCTCGGCCAGCTCACCGGTGTCGGTCGAGATCAGCTGCAGATCGTCCTGCCCGTCGCCGGCGGTCGCGTAGTACGTGTAGTCGCCCAGGCCGAGACCGGCCCCGCCGGTGTTGCGGACGGTCACCTCGAAGCGGTACGCACGATCGCCCGCGCTGTAGCCGTCGGCGCCCGCGGGAGGGGTGAACGCCCGCGGCTGCGAGACCGTCACCCGTGTCCCGTCCTCGAAGACCGCGGCGCCCCCCGCGCCCAGCGGACGGTCGTAGCCGCCGCGGCCGGAGACGAGCGAGACGTCCGGGCCGCCGAAGCCGAACCAGCCGCTGCTCACCGAGGTCGCCACCAGCGCGATCATGGCGATCGACAGCAGCACGGCGGCCGCGCCGAGAATCGCCCCCGACAGCGCCTGGCCGCCGTTGGTCGCCTCCCCGCGCCGCGCCCGCCGCCACCCGACGGCCCCGAACACCACCGCGAGGATGCCCAGCGGCAGCCCCACCACCACCCCGAAGCAGGTGATCGCGGCCACCGTGCCGGCCACCCCCAGCACCAGGGCCGCCGTCCCCGGGCCGTTGCGGGGCGCCGGGTGGAGCCAGGCGGCATACGGATACGGCGGCCCGTACGGGGCCTGCGGTGCGGCGGAAGGCGGCGGTGCCCACGGGTCACGGCGCTGTGACCGCTGCTGCTCGTCGGACATCGGAGCCCTTCGGTGGTGACGGGAAACGGGGTCACGGTCGGGAGTCGGAAGCTTACGGGCGCGAACCGCAGGCGGGGTGGTGTTTACCATGAGCCGATCGCCGATCCCAGGGAGGGACCATGACCGCACGCTCCGCCCCGGCCGCCGCCTTCGGCCCGGCCGATTTCATCTCCGGACTGCCCAAGGCGGAGCTCCACGTCCACCACGTCGGCTCCGCCTCACCGCGTATCGTCGCCGAACTGGCCGCGCGCCACCCGGACTCGAGGGTACCGAGCGATCCGGCCGCGCTCGCGGAGTACTTCACCTTCCGCGACTTCGCGCACTTCATCGACGTCTACCTGTCGGTCGTCGACCTGATCCGCGACCCGGAGGACGTGCGGCTGCTCACCTACGAGATCGCCAGGGACATGGCCCGGCAGAACATCCGCTACGCCGAGCTGACCATCACCCCGTACAGCTCCGTGAAGCGCGGCATCGCGGCCGAGGCGTTCATCGAGGCGATCGAGGACGCCCGGGTGGCCGCCGAGCGGGAGCTGGGCACCGTGCTGCGGTGGTGCTTCGACATCCCCGGCGAGGCGGGCCTGGAGTCGGCCCGGGTCACCGCGGACATCGCGCTCGACCACATGCCGGAGGGACTGGTCTCCTTCGGGCTCGGCGGCCCGGAGATCGGCGTGCCGCGGCCGCAGTTCAAGCCGTTCTTCGACCGGGCGCGAGCGGCCGGGCTGCACAGCGTCCCGCACGCGGGCGAGACCACCGGGCCGCAGACCATCTGGGACGCGCTGCGCGAGCTGGGCGCCGAGCGGATCGGCCACGGCACCAGCGCCACCGCAGACCCCCGCCTGCTCGATCACCTCGCCGAGCACCGCATCCCGCTGGAGGTCTGCCCGACGTCCAACATCGCCACCCGCGCGGTGGCCACGCTGGAGGAGCACCCGATCGCCGAGATGGTCGCCGCCGGGGTGCTGGTGACCATCGGCAGCGACGACCCGCCGATGTTCGGCACCGATCTCAACACCGAATACGCGGTCGCGGCAGGGCTGTTGGGGCTGGACGAGGCGGGGGTGGCGGCGCTGGCGAAGAACGCGGTCGAGGCGTCGTTCCTGGACCCGGCCGGAAAGGCGGCGCTGGCCGCCGAGATCGACGCGTACACGGCCGCGTTCCCCACCGGGGTGCGCCTGTGATCAGTCCCGGGGGAACTTCTCGGTCGAGAGGGTGAGGTCGAGGCCGAGCGGCTTCAGGTCGAGGGGGTCGCCGAACTTGACCGTCAGCTCGTTCTCGTAGGCGTCCTGCTCGGGGCCTCCGAAGGCGTGGCACTTCCCGGTGTACGGATCGACGATCAGGTAGAGGGGGATTCCGGCCGTCGCTGGCTGAGCTCGTAGCTGTCGTCGGCCATCTCGATCCTGTCGGTCAACTCGACGGTCACCTGGCGCTCCTCCCCCGCCGCGCCGGGTGCGGCGGCCGCACGGTTCAACGATACGCAGGGGCCCCGGGTCACTCGGGGTGATCCGGGGCCCCTGCGCCTCAGATAGGCGTCACGCGTCCAGCGACGTCATCACGTGCTTGATGCGCGTGTAGTCCTCGAAGCCGTACGCCGAAAGGTCCTTGCCGTAGCCGGACTTCTTGAAGCCGCCGTGCGGCATCTCGGCGACCAGCGGGATGTGGGTGTTGATCCACACGCAGCCGAAGTCGAGCTTCTTCGACATCCGCATGGCGCGGCCGTGGTCCTTGGTCCATACCGACGAGGCGAGCGCGTACTCGACGCCGTTGGCGTACTCGACGGCCTGGTCCTCGTCGGTGAACTTCTGCACGGTGATGACCGGGCCGAAGACCTCGTTCTGGATGATCTCGTCGTCCTGCTCCAGACCCGAGACGACAGTCGGGGCGTAGAAGTAGCCCTTGTCGCCGACCCGGCGGCCGCCCGCCTCCACCTTGGCGTGCGACGGCAGCCGCTCGATGTAGCCCGAGACCTGCGCCAGCTGGTTGGCGTTGTTGAGCGGACCGTAGAGCACGTCCTCGTCGTCCGGCTGCCCGGTCTTGGTCTCGGCGGCGGCCTTGGCCAGGGCGGCGACGAACTCGTCGTGGATGGACTCGTGGACCAGCACGCGGGTGGCGGCCGTACAGTCCTGGCCGGCGTTGAAGAAGCCCGCCACCGAGATGTCCTCGACGGCCTTGGCGATGTCGGTGTCCTCGAAGACCACGACGGGGGCCTTGCCGCCGAGTTCGAGGTGGACGCGCTTGACGTCCTTCGAGGCGCTCTCGGCGACCTGGATGCCGGCGCGGACCGAGCCGGTGATCGAGGCCATCGCCGGGGTGGGGTGCTCGACCATCAGGCGGCCGGTCTCGCGGTCGCCGCAGACGACGTTGAAGACGCCCTTGGGCAGGATGCCGCCGAGGATCTCGGCGAGCAGCACGGTGGAGGCCGGGGTGGTGTCCGACGGCTTGAGCACGACGGTGTTGCCCGCGGCGATCGCCGG
>CAYNNX010000140.1:0-17080 GCA_964398515.1 uncultured Streptantibioticus sp.
ACCGGTGCCGTCGTCGATGATGGCGAGCTCGGCGCCGACCTCGACCGTCTCGTCCTCGGCGACCTTGATGGAGGCCAGGATGCCGGACGCGGGTGCCGGGATCTCGGTGTCGACCTTGTCGGTGGAGACCTCGAGCAGCGGCTCGTCGGCCTCTACGCGTTCTCCCTCGGCCTTCAGCCAACGGGTGACGGTGCCCTCCGTCACGCTCTCACCGAGCGCCGGCAGGGTTACGGAAACCGCCATGGTTTCTGTTGCTCCTAACGATCTGTGCGGATTGCGGGCCCTGCGTTTGATCAGGCGCGGTTTCGGGTCAGTCGTGCGAGTGCAGCGGCTTGCCCGCGAGCGCCAGGTGGGCCTCACCCAGCGCCTCGTTCTGCGTCGGGTGCGCGTGGATGAGCTGGGCAACCTCCGCGGGCAGCGCCTCCCAGTTGTAGATCAGCTGGGCCTCGCCGACCTGCTCGCCCATCCGGTCACCGACCATGTGGACGCCGACCACGGCGCCGTCCCGGACCTGGACCAGCTTGATCTCGCCGGCGGTCTTGAGGATCTTGCTCTTGCCGTTTCCGGCCAGGTTGTACTTGAGCGTGACGACCTTGTCCGCGCCGTACAGCTCCTTGGCCTTGGCCTCGGTGATGCCGACGGAGGCGACCTCCGGGTGGCAGTACGTGACGCGGGGCACACCGTCGTAGTCGATCGGCACGGTCTTCAGGCCGGCGAGCCGCTCGGCCACCAGGATGCCCTCGGCGAAGCCGACGTGCGCGAGCTGGAGCGTGGGGACCAGGTCGCCGACGGCCGAGACGGTGGGCACGTTGGTCTGCATGTACTCGTCGACGAGGACGTAGCCGCGGTCCATGGCGACCCCGGCCTCCTCGTAGCCCAGGCCCTGCGAGACCGGGCCGCGGCCGACGGCGACGAGCAGCAGCTCGGCCTCGAAGGTCTTGCCGTTCTCCAGCGAGACCTTCACCCCGTCGGCGGTGTACTCCACACCGGCGAAGCGGGAGCCGAGGGAGAAGTTGATGCCGCGCTTGCGGAAGGCGCGCTCCAGCAGCTTGGAGGTGTTCTCGTCCTCGACCGGGACCAGGTGCGGCAGGGCCTCGACGATGGTCACGTCGACGCCGAAGGACTTCCACGCCGAGGCGAACTCGACGCCGATGACGCCGCCGCCCAGCACGATCGCGGACTTCGGCACGCGGTCCAGGACCAGGGCGTGGTCGGAGGAGATGACGCGCTCGCCGTCGATGGTCAGACCAGGCAGCGACTTGGGCACCGAGCCGGTCGCCAGCAGGACGTGGCGGCCGGTGTAGCGCTCGCCGTTCACGTCGACGCTGGTGGGGGAGGACAGGCGGCCCTCGCCGGTCACGTAGGTGACCTTGCGGGAGGCGACCAGGCCCTGCAGGCCCTTGTACAGGCCGCTGATCACGTCGTCCTTGTACTTGTGGACGCCGGCGATGTCGATCCCCTCGAAGGAGGTCTTGACGCCGAACTGGGCGCCCTCGCGAGCCTGGTCCGCGATCTCACCGGCGTGCAGCAGAGCCTTCGTGGGGATGCAGCCGCGGTGCAGACAGGTGCCGCCGAGCTTGTCCTTCTCGATCAGGGCGACGTCCAGGCCCAGCTGAGCCGCGCGCAGAGCGGCGGCGTAGCCGCCGCTGCCACCGCCGAGGATCACTAGGTCGAAAACGGTGCTGGCGTCGTTCGCCACGTCACGTCCTCCATGCATGGGTACGCCGGAGCCGGTCCCTGACCGGGCGGCGGCTTTAGGTTCGGCCGCTTGTTCAAACGTTGTTCAAAAGAGGGCCCTGTCGTGCCGAGACAACATCTTCGCACTTGTTGACGGCTGCCGGGACGCGGGGCCGGGTGTGAGACGTCCGATACGTGCACCACCACGGGCTACTGGCAAGTAGCCCGAGCGGACTCCGCTGAGGGCGAACAGACACGGCCCCGGAGGTATTCCGTTCCGGGGCCGTGCGGTACATCGGGCGGGCAGCTCAGAGGATCGTTCCCTCGGCGGTCTGCTCCGCGATGCGTACCAGGGTGCGCACCGCCGAGCCGGTGCCGCCCTTCGGGGTGTAGCCGAAGGGGCCCGACTCGTTGAAGGCCGGACCCGCGATGTCCAGGTGGGCCCAGGTCGTGCCGTCGGCGACGAACTCCTTCAGGAAGAGCCCGGCGACCAGGCCGCCGCCCATCCGGTCGCCCATGTTGGCGATGTCGGCCACCGGCGAGTCCATGCCCTTGCGCAGATCGGCCGGGAGCGGCATCGGCCAGGCGTCCTCGCCGGCCTCCTCGGCGGCGGTGTGGACCGCGCTGCGGAAGTCGTCGTCGTTGGCCATGATCCCGAACCGGCGGTGGCCCAGCGCAAGCACCATGGCACCGGTGAGGGTCGCCACGTCGATGATCGCGTCGGGGTTCTCCTCGCTCGCGCGGGTGATCGCGTCGGCGAGGACGAGGCGGCCCTCGGCGTCGGTGTTGAGCACCTCGACCGTCTTGCCCGAGTACATGGTGAGCACGTCGCCGGGGCGGATGGCGGTCCCGGAGGGCAGGTTCTCGGCGAGCGCGAGCCAGCCGGTGACGTTGACGTCGAGGCCGAGACGGGCGGCGGCCACGACCGCGGCGAAGACGGCAGCGGCGCCGGACATGTCGCACTTCATGGTCTCGTTGTGGCCGGCCGGCTTGAGCGAGATGCCGCCCGAGTCGTAGGTGATGCCCTTGCCGATGAGCGCCAGGTGCTTGGCGCCCTTGCCCGCGGTGTAGGCGAGCTTGACCAGCCGGGGCGGGTTGGCCGAGCCCTGGCCGACGCCCAGGATGCCGCCGTAGCCGCCCTTGGCGAGCGCCTTCTCGTCGAGCACCTCCACCTTCAGGCCGTACTCCTTCGCCGCCGCCTGGACGGTGGTGGCGAACGACTTCGGGTACAGGTCGTTGGAGGGGGTGTTGATCAGGTCGCGGGCCCGGTTGACCTCCTCGGCCACCGCGATCGCCCGGTCGACGGCGGCGCGGTACGCCTTGTCGCGCGGCTTGCCGCCGAGCACGGCCACCTCGGCCAGCGGCTGCTTGACGCCGTTGTCCTGCTTGTCGCCGTTTCCGCCGTTGCCGCGGTAGGCGTTGAACGCGTACGCGCCGAGCAGGGCGCCTGCGGCCACCGCCGCCGCGTCCTGCGGCCCGGACACCGGGAGGGCGAACGCGGCCTTCTTCGAGCCGGCCAGCGTGCGGGCGGCGGCGCCGGCGGCGCGGCGCAGCGCCTCGGCCGAGTAGCTCTCGCCGCTCTCGGGGGCGTCGCCCAGACCGACCGCCAGCACGACCGCGGCCTTGACGCCGGCCGGCGCCGGAAGCTTGGTCACCTCGCCCTCGCCGCCCGAGGCGCCGAGGGTCTCCAGCGTGGCGGCCAGCTTTCCGTCGAACGCCTCGTCGACCGCCTCGGCGCCGGGTGCGGTCACCGGGCCCTTGGGGCCCTTGGCCACGCCCACCACGACGGCGTCCGCGCGCAGTGCCGCGGCGGAGGAAGTGCTGAGAGTCAGTGCAGTCACGGTATCGGGGTTCCTCTTCCGTCGAGGTCCTGTTGCGCTTTTCGGCCGTGGGGTGGGCCGGCCGCTGCCCGCTGCATCGTATTCCCCGCTGCCAGGCGTGCGGCCGGGCGGCCCTCGGCTGTTCGCGAGCCTACGCCCGTACGGGGCGCGGCGTGGGAACGCGGTGGCGGCGGCGCCCGGGCATCACCCGGGCCGAGGGGCCCGGCGCCCGCCGCACCAAGTGCCTGACGGTGTGTCAGGTATGGTCCGCGCGAGGCCGGAGCCGGCCGCGGGAGCGCGGCGCCGCGGGCCGTCGGCACCCCGACTCGAGCCGCTCGCAGGGCAGTTGGCGGCGGGGAGCGGCTCGGCGCGGGCCCGGGGATACGCGGTTCGCCGGGCCCGGGACGCGGGTGGCCGCCGCCAGGTGGACGTCAACCCAGCGCCAGCACGACGAGCGCGGCCGTCACCGCGGTCTCGCACAGGGCGCCGAACACGTCACCGGTGACGCCGCCGAGGCGGTTCGTGCAGCGGCGCAGCAGGAGTTCGGCGGCGGCGAGTCCGGCCAGCGCCGCGAGCGCCAGGTGGACGGCGGCCCATGCGGTGAACAGCGTGCCCGCGGCCGCGGCCGCCGCGACCGTGAGCGCCGCCGCCGACCAGGCCTCGCGGGCCGGGACCGTACCCGCGACGGCCGTGCCCAGGCCGTCCCGGCGGGCCGGCGGTACCTGCGAGCGGCAGGCGAGCGTCATCGCGGCGCGCCCGGTCGTCGCGGCGACGGCGGTGGCCAGGGCGCCGTACGCCCAGCCGCGCCCGTACGCCTCGGAGACCGCCGCGACCTGGGCGAGCAGCAGGAGGACGAGGGTGAGCACGCCGAAGGGGCCGATGTCGGACTGCTTCATGATGCGCAGCGCCTCTGCGGCCGGTTTGCCGCTGCCGAGGCCGTCGGCGGTGTCGGCGAGTCCGTCGAGGTGGAGTCCGCGGGTGAGCGCGGCGGGTACGGCCACGGTGGCGACGGCCGCCAGTGCCGGGCCGCCGCCGCACAGGGCGACGATCCCGCCCAGCGCGCCGGCCGCGAGCCCGGCGACCACGCCGACGACGGGCGCCGCCAGCATTCCGGCCCGTCCCGCGGACCGGTCCCACCGCTCCACCCGTACCGGCAGGACGGTCAGGGTGCCGAAGGCGAAGCGCAGTCCTTCGGCGGCGGTGGCGCGGGCGGCGGCCGGCTGCTGTGACATGGCGGGAAAGGCTACAGACCGCGGGGGAGGCCGGATGCGGCCGGGCGGTCGGTTCGGCGTTTGCGGCGCCGGCGTAACGCGTCGTCCACCAGGCAGCACAGGGCGGCGGCGGTGAGCGCGGCCAGATGCTCCCAGCCGGCCAGGTTGGGCCAGAGCGCGACCTCGCCGACCATCGAACCCACCACCACGCCCGCGGTCCACCAGGCCCGGTACCGCCAGGCCACGCAGACCGCGAGCGCGACGACCGCGGCCGACGGGCCGGTGTCGCGGATGAACCCGTCCAACTGCCCGAGCCCCAGCACCGCGTGCGGCCCCCGCGAGACGCCCCAGCGCGCGTACGTGGTCCCGGCGATCGTCGACAGGTAGGCGACGAGGAGGGTGCGGGCCTTGCCGAGGGTGATCTCGGCGATGCCGAAGACGACGAGGACCTGGGCGAGGGCGCCCCACACCGGCAGGTCGAGGGCGGGTACGAACAGCGAGAGCGGCGTGCGCAGCACCGCCTTCCACCACAGCAGCGACGCGCTGACCACCCCGGCCCGGTTGACCAGGTCGTCACCCCACCGGGTGTGCTGCACCGCCTGGAGGACGAAGATGAGCACCACCGCGACGAGCGTGAGCGGCACCGCCCGAAGCCGTCTGCGTATCAGTGCGTCCCGGACCGCGGTGAAGAGCGCCCCCCATTCGCGGTAAGCCGCGCGGCGCATGCGCGCCGCTGTCGTGCTCATGCCCGCCCAGGGGCCGGCCGGTGCCTGCGGCGCAGCAGGGCGAGCGGGCCGGGGGCCGCCAGGAAGCCTTCGGCGCGGGCGCCGGCGATCCCGATGCGCGGCAGTGCGCCGGGGTTGCGGAACAGCAGGAAGCGCGGCTCCCACACCGGCCGGTACTTGGCGTTGGCCCGGTACAGCGACTCGATCTGCCACCACCGGGAGAAGAACGTCAGCAGCGACCGCCAGATCCGCAGCACCGGACCCGCGCCCAGCCGCGCACCGCGTTCGAAGACCGACCGGAACATCGCGAAGTTGAGCGAGACCTGCTTGACGCCGATCTCCTGGGCGCGCTGGAGGGGTTCGATCACCATGAACTCGACCAGCCCGTTGTCCGAGGTGCGGTCGCGGCGCATCAGATCCAGTGACAGCCCGTCAGAGCCCCACGGCACGAAGCTGAGCAGCGCGCGTGGCGAGCCGTCCGCGTCACGGCACTCGACCATCACGCAACCGCCGTCACCGGGGTCGCCCAGCCGCCCGAGCGCCATGGAGAAGCCGCGTTCGCTCTCGCGGCCCCGCCAGTGGTCGGCGCGCCGCAGCAACGCGGCCATCTCGGCCTCCGCGACCTGCCCGTGACGCCGGATCAGCACCGTGTACCCGGCCCTGTGTACGCGGTTGTAGGCCTGGCGTACGGTTCGCATGGCCCGCCCCTCCAAGGTGAACTCGGCGACTCCACGATCGCCTCGTCGCCGATCTCCAACGCGTTCAGCCCGTGTCGCGCGTAGACCGTTCCGCCCTCCTCGCTCGCCCCCATCACCGCGGGCGTCCAACCGTGTTCACGTGCCTCCGCCAGCCACGGCTCGATCGCTCCCGGCCAGGCTTCAGGGTCGCCGATCGGATCGCCGGAGGCCAGGGTCACCCCGCCGATCACGCGGTAGGCGACGGCGGCCTTGCGGGTCGGCGACCAGATCACGCTCTTGTCCCGGCGCAGCGCGAAGTAGCCGAGCGAGTCGCGCCCGCCGTGCTGCTCCGACAGCGCGCGCGACTCCGCCTCGTCCGACGGCCCGAGCAGCCCGCGGCCGCGCGGTGCGCGGAACGCCGCGTACAGCACGAGCAGGAAAAGGAACGCGCTCATGATGTTGATGACGACATTCACCCATGCGGGGGTTGTGATGTGGGCGAAACCCGTACCGCCGGAGGTGGGTGAGACGACGCGCAGCAGCGTGTAGGCGACCCGGTCGCCGAGCGGCGCACCGGAACGCGCGTCGGTGACCGAGACCAGCAGCGTGCCCACCGCCGCGCACATCACCGTGCCGGTCGCCGCGACCCCCAGCGCCGGCGCCGGGTTGGACCGGTCGCCCTTGGCTCGGAAGGAGCCGCGGCCGGTCGGCAGCGCTGCGAGGAACGCGGCGGAGAGCGCCAGCGTCACCCGGTTCTGCGCGTGCCCGCGGATCTCCGGCAGGGCCGTCACCGCCGCCAGGGCCAGTACGAAGGCCCCGCCGAGCACCAGGTTGAGGATCCACGCCGCCCGCTTGCCGCGCCGCATCGTCACGGCCAGGAAGAGCGCGAAGAGCCCCGAGGTGAACCCCGCGGTCAGCAGGTACGGGGTGTACAGCTCCGCCACGTTGTGGTGTCGCACGCTCTGCCCGAACGACGCCCACACGGCGCCCAGGAGATCGAGGAACGCGACCACCCGCAGATATCCAGACGGCGAACGAGGCGCCGCAGCGCCGCGGATGGTCGCGGTTCGCACCGAGCAGTCCCATAAAGGGCGATCTTATGGCGCCCTTTACGGGATACGCCCGAATGCCGGGGCGGCTGACGGCGTCAGCCGCCGGCCCTACGCCTCGGTGGTCTCGGGGAGCTCCGCGGCGAGCGCGGCCGACGCCTTCAGCAGCGGCAGCGCCAGCAGTGCCCCGGTGCCCTCGCCGAGCCGGACGCCGTGATCCAGCAGCGGCTCCGCCGACAACCGCTCCAGCGCCTTGGCCTGCGCCGGCTCGCCCGAGGAGTGCCCGGCCAGCCACCAGTCCGGTGCCCGGAACGCCACCCGCTGCGCCACGAGCGCGCACGCCGCGGAGACGACTCCGTCGAGGACGACGGGGGCCTTGCGCACCGCGCACTGCAGCAGAAACCCGGTGGCCGCGGCGACATCGGCACCGCCGACCGCCGCCAGCAGCTTCAGCGGGTCGCCGAGGACCGGCCGGGCCCGGCGCAGCGCGTCGCGGATCGCGGCGCACTTGCGCATCCACGCCAGGTCGTCGATGCCGGAACCGCGCCCGGTGACCACCGAGGCGTCCATACCGCACAGCGCGGCGATCAGCACGCCGGCCACGGTGGTGCCGCCCACGCTCGCGTCACCCAGCAGCAGCAGGTCCGTGCCCGAGTCCACCTCCTCGTCGGCGATCGCCACACCGGCCCGGAAGGCCTGCTCGGCCTCCTCGGCCGACAGCGCGTCCGCGGTGTCGATCAGGTCCGATCCGCGGCACACCCGGTGGCGTACGACGTCCTGGGGCAGCTCGCCCGGATCGCAGTCGAGCGCCATGTCGACGACGCGGATCTGCGCGCCGTACTCGCGGGCGAGGACGGCCGCGGGGGCCGAGCCGTCGAGCAGGGAGCGCACGACGGTGACGGCCGTGCCGGCCGGGCGTGCGGAGACGCCCCGGGCGGCGATGCCGTGGTCGCCGGCGAAGACGACGAGCCGGGCCCGCTCGACCGGCTTCACGGGCACCCGGCCCTGTACGGAGGCGAGCCAGTCGCCCAGCTCGCCGAGCCTGCCGAGGGCGCCGCCGGGCGTGCCGGTGCGGCGGCGGCGCTCCTGCGCGTCATGGCGGACGCCGGGGTCGGGCCGCTCGATCAGGGCTGCGAAGTCATCAAGGTCCAATCCGCTCACCGCCCGAACGATAACGCCTGCCGCCGGGCCGGGCCGTCCGCCCCGGTCCCGGGGTCGCGCTCCGCTGGGGTCGGGCGTGCCCGTCCGGGCCGATGGTCTCGGGGTTCCCCGAGCGCCCGGTGTCGTGGTCGCCGTTGGCCGATTGCTCTCCCGCCCGTTGCCGGGTTCGTCGGTTCGGGCTGTCGCCTGGCCGTCTTCGGGCCGGGCCGCGCCGGGGGTCGCCAGAGGCGCGAGGCGTGGGCGGTGCCGTAACGATCGCGGCAACGGGTGGGCGGGTGGGCAATCGGCCTGGGCGGGCACGCCCGACCCCGGGACCGGGGCTGACGGCTCGGCCCGGCGGCAGCGGTACCGCGATCGGGCCGAAGGCCTCACCGCTCAGCCGCGCAGCGGTAGCGCCAGGCCTGCGACCACCAGGAGGACATGGTCCGACTCCGCCGCGATCGCCGCGTTCAGGCGGCCCAGTTCGTCGCGGAACCGGCGGCCCGACGGCGTCGCGGGGACCACGCCGGAGCCCACCTCGTTGCTGACGGCCACCACCGTGCGCCGCGTCGACCGCCACGCGGCCGTCAACTCCGCGACCGCCTCGGCGACTTGGCGTTCGTTGCCGGGAGCGCCCTGCCACGCCCCGGCCTCGTCCAGCACGCGCGTCATCCACAGGGCCAGGCAGTCGATGAGCAGCGGCGGCCCGTCCGCGGCGAGCAGCGGCACCAGATCGCACGTCTCCTCGGTGCGCCAGCTCGCGGGCCGCCGGTCGCGGTGGCGGCGGACCCGGTCGGCCCATTCCTCGTCGCCGTCGCGCGTGCCGCCGGTGGCCACGTAGACGACCCCCGGGAAGGTCGCCAGGCGCCGTTCCGCCTCGGCGGACTTGCCGGAGCGCGCGCCGCCGATCACCAGGGTGCGCCGCGGGACGTCCGGCACGGCCTCGTACTCGCCGACGGTCAGCGACCACCCGTCGGGCACCGCGCGGGCCCCGGCCGCTTCGAGTTCGCGGTGCGACTCCCGCTCGGGCGGCCCCTCGTGGCCCAGGTGGACCGCGATGACGTCGGTGGTCGGCCCGACGGCGCCGGCCTCCCGCAGCCGGGCGAGCGCGTCGGGCCGGCCGACCACGTCGAGCAGCACCATGTCGTACGGCTCCACCTCGTGCGGCACCGGCTCGCCGTGCGGGCGCGGCCCGTTCGCGAGCAGGCCGGCCGGGCCGCATCCGGCGGGCAGGTAGAGCAGGCGGCCGCCGGACGCCCCGGTCACCTCGTAGCCGGTCCCCGGCGCGTCCACCGGCACCGCGAGCACCCGGTGGCCGGTGAGCAGCGCGAGCCGTTCGCCGTCGGGCACCCGGCCGGGGGTCGGCAGCCCCGGCGGCAGGTCGACCCGGGGTCCGGCCTGCGGATGGGTGAGCAGCACCTGCCGCACGCCGCTGAGGGTGCGCCCCGCACGGGCTGCGGCGAGCGCCGGCCCGGGGGGCAGGTCGAGCAGCAGCGCCCCGTCGACCAGCAGCGAGGTGGGGTTGCGGGCCGCCGTACCGATCGCGGCCGCGCAGGCCGCGCAGGGGCAGCCGGGCACCGGCAGACCGTCCGGTGCGCCGGTCCCGAGCAGCGTGATCTCCATGGGCCCATCGTCGCCCACGGCGGCCGGGAGCGTCGCACATCCCCGGCGGCGCGCACTCCTCGCCGCGGCGGCCGTGATCCGGCGGTGATCGTACGTTAACCTGCGCAGGTAACCGACGGTGGAGAGGGGCTCGGCATGGCGTGGACATGGCGGTTCGAGAAGTCGGACGGTACCGAGACCGCTCCGGCGGTCGATCCCGAGGAGTTCACCACCCAGGGCGACGCGGAGTCCTGGCTCGGCGAGAACTGGCGCGACCTCCTCGACGGAGGCGTCACCCAGGTCACCCTCTTCGAGGACGCCACCGAGATCTACGGCCCGATGAGCCTCGCCGAGGCGGAGTGACACGCGGCGCGCGCTACAGCTGCCCCAGCGTCACCGCCACGGTCGTGATCGTCTCGTCGCGTACGTAGGTCACGTCCACCCGGTCGCCCGGCTTGTGGGTGGCGAGGGCCTCGGAGAGCGAGGACGCGGTGGTGATCGCGGTGCCGCCGACCTTGGTGATCACGTCGCCCGGGCGGATGCCCGCCCGGTCCGCGGCGCCGCCGGGGCGGACGGAGACGACGGCCACGCCGGCCGGCTCGAAGTTGCCGCTGAGTACCGTGCGGACGGTGACTCCGAGCGCGGCGCGGCCGGAGTTGGTGACCTTGCCGCTCTGTACGAGCTGGCCCGCGATCTTCGTCACCGTCGAGGCGGGGATGGCGAAGCCGATGCCGGGGGCCGGGCCGCTGCCCAGCTCGGGGTCGGCGGCCGCGAGCGTCGGGATGCCGATCACCTGGCTGGAGAGGTTCACCAGGGCGCCGCCGCTGTTGCCCGGGTTGATCGCGGCGGAGGTCTGGACCATGTTGGCGATCGTGGCCCCCGTGCCGCCGCCGGGGCCGCCCTCGCTCACCGTGCGGCCGACCGCCGAGACGATGCCCTGGGTGACGCTGCTGGACAGGCCCAGCGGGTTGCCCATGGCCAGGGTGATCTGGCCGACCTCGACCCTGGACGAGTCCGCGAAGACGGCAGGCTTGAGCGCCTTGGGCGTGGTGTTCAGCCTGATCACCGCGATGTCGTCGGCCGGGAAGCTGCCGACGAGCCTGGCGTCCAGTGCGCCGCCGCCGGTCGCCAGCGCGACCTTGAACGTCGTGGAGTTCCCGACCACATGGGCGTTGGTGACGACGTCCCCGGCGGTGTCGTAGACCACCCCCGAGCCCAGCGCCTGGCCCGACGTGATCTGCACGACCGACGGCAGCACGTCCTTGACGACCTTCTGGTACTCGTCCTGCAGCTGGTTGCTCACCGTCGGCGTCGCGCCCGCGGAGACCCCGGGCGGGCCGGAGGTCCGCGCCGGCCCCGGCCTGCCCGCGTGCGAGCATGCGGCGAGCAGTGCCGCCGCACCCACCGCCGCCGTCATGCGGCTACGTGTTCCGTTCATGCCCGGAGTGTCCCTTTTGCGGGATCGCTGCGCGAGCGGACCGCCGTGCGTCAGTCCCGTACGCCGCACAAGTGCAGCAACGCGGCCACCGAACGGTACGGATCGGTGCGGCCCGCCCGCTCCTCCGCGGCGAGCAGCCGGTCGAGCGCGCCGGGCTCCTCGGGCGGGCCGGCGTCGTCGGAGGCGGTGTCGGTGAAGACCCGCACCCCGTACCAGGCGAGCAGCGGGGCGCCGATCGCGGTGAGGGTCGCCGTCAGCGTCTCGCGCCGGTCGGCCCTGACCGGCAGCCCGATGCGGTTGGTGTACGCGGTCGTGCCGAACGCCTCAAGCGCCGCCGTCCAGTCGCCGGACAGGCCGGGCCGCATCGCCAGCGCGTCGCCGTTGCGCACCAGCAGCGACAGCAGGCCGCCGGGGGCCAGCACCCGGGCCATCCCGGCGAGCAGCGGGTCGGGGTCGGGCAGGTACATCAGCACGCCGTGGCAGAGCACCACGTCGAAGCTGCCCGGATCGAACAGGCGCCCGGTCTCACGGCCGTCGCCCTCGAGGAGCCGTACCCGCTCCCGGATGCCCTCCGGTTCGGCGGCGAGCGCCGTGCGGACCGCGTCCAGCATCGCCGGATCGCTCTCCACACCGGTCACCTCGTGTCCGCCGCGGGCCAGCCGCAGCGCCTGGGTGCCCTGCCCGAGTCCGACGTCGAGCACCCTCAGGCGGCGTCCCACCGCGAAGCGGGCGCCGATCTGCTCGTCAAGCTGCCGGGCGACCAGCTCCTGGCGCACGAGGTTGCGCAGCCCCGCAAGCCCCGAAAGCCACGCCCCCGCGCCGCCCGAGAACCCGCTCAGACCTGATCCCCGCGCTTGACCTGCGGCTTAGGCAGCCGCATCCGGCGCATCTGGAGCGTGCGCATCAGCGCGTAGGCGACCGCGCCGCGCCGGTTCTGGTCCGGGAAGCGCTCCTGCAGCACCTTCTTCAGCCGGAAGCCGGTGAAGACGGACTGGGCGACGATGAGCACGATGAGCAACAGCCACAGCAGCAGCGAGATGTTCTTGACGCTCATGTTCGGCACCATGCTGATCACCAGGATCGCCACGGCGAGCGGCAGGAACAGCTCGGCGACGTGGTAGCGCGCGTCGACGTAGTTGCGGGCCAGTCGCCGCACCGGGCCCTTGTCGCGCACCGGCAGATAGCGCTCGTCGCCGCTGGCCAGCGCCTCGCGCTGTTTGGCCAGCTCGATCCGGCGGGCCTCGCGGGCCTGCTTGGCCGCCGCCTTGCGGTCGCCGGGCACGGTCGCGCGCGACCGCCGCTGCGACTGCGCCTCGTTGCGCTTGGGGGTCGGGCGGCCCTTGGGGGACTGCGGGTCGCGGCGCTGCTGCTCGACCCGGTCCGCGGTCACCGTGGGGGCCGCGGCCTGCTCATCCTGGGAACGACGTCGGAACACAAGGCCAAGGGTACGTGCTGTGCTCCCGTGGCCCCAGCCCGGTGGGCACCTACTCCCTGCGCCGGAGGCCACCGGGCAGTGATCGTCCCTCAGGATGAGCGCATCGGCGGCCGAACGGTGCGGTAATGGAACCGGGGCCCGTACTGTAGGGGTCAACACAGGTGCCGGAGCATGTCGTATCGAAGGGGGCGCGCGAGGCCCATGAGCGGTGTCATGAAGCGGATGGGGATGATCTTCCGCGCGAAGGCCAACAAGGCCCTGGACCGGGCCGAGGACCCGCGCGAGACGCTCGACTACTCGTACCAGAAGCAGCTCGAGCTGCTGCAGAAGGTGCGGCGCGGCGTGGCGGACGTCGCCACGTCCCGCAAGCGGCTGGAGCTCCAGCTCTCCGGTCTCCAGCAGCAGTCGTCGAAGCTCGAGGAGCAGGGGCGCAAGGCGCTGGCGCTGGGCCGCGAGGACCTGGCGCGTGAGGCGCTGACCCGCAAGGCCGCGCTCCAGCAGCAGATCACCGACCTGGAGACCCAGCACCAGACGCTCCAGGGCGAGGAGGAGAAGCTCACCCTCGCCTCGCAGCGGCTCCAGGCCAAGGTGGACGCGTTCCGCACGAAGAAGGAGACCATCAAGGCGACCTACACGGCCGCCCAGGCGCAGACCAAGATCGGCGAGGCGTTCTCCGGCATCTCCGAGGAGATGGGCGACGTGGGCCTGGCGATCCAGCGGGCCGAGGACAAGACCGCGCAGATGCAGGCGCGGGCCGGCGCGATCGACGAGCTGCTCGCCTCCGGCGCGCTGGACGACCCGAGCGGGCTGGCCAAGGACGACATCACGGCCGAGCTGGACCGCATCTCCGGCGGCTCCGACGTGGAGCTGGAGCTGCAGCGGATGAAGGCGGAACTGGCCGGCGGCTCCGGCGGCCAGCAGGCCATCGAGGGCGGCCACGCCGCCGAGTCCAAGCAGCAGCAGCCGCAGGACCGGCCGCGTTTCGACAAGAGCTGAGCCCGGTCGGGTACCCACCTCGAAGGGAGACGTCATGATCGTACGGATCATGGGGGAGGGGCAGCTGACGCTGGCCGACAGCCACCTCGACGAGCTCAACAAGCTGGACGACGCGCTGCTCGCCGAGATCGAGAAGGGCGACGAGAGCGGCTTCCGCACCAAGCTCGGCGTCCTGCTCGACGCCGTGCGCGAACTGGGCGAACCGCTGCCGGACGACTCGCTGGAGCCGTCCGAGCTGGTCCTGCCCTCGCCGGACGCCACCCTCGCCGAGGTCCGCGCGATGCTCCGCGAGGACGGCCTCATCCCCGGCTGACCAGGCCCGCACGGCACCCACGGCACCCACGCGCGCCCCTCCCGGCCGACCGGGAGGGGCGCGCGTGCATCAGGTCACAGCAGGGCGTCACAGGAAGGCGTCCGAGGGGACGTAGGGAGCCGGCGGCCGCATGCCGCGCAGGCACACGTACCCGGTGGCCGACACCTCCAGCCCGGCCGAGAAACCCACGTCGAGCGCCCACTGCTGATCGGCCGTCAGGCCGGGGACGCGCACCCGTTCCCCCTGCGGTACGCACAGCAGCGCGGCCGTCAGCAGCCGGGAGGCCAGCCGCCGGGAGGTCGCGGCCAGCAGTTCGACCCTGCCATGGCCCAGGTAGCAGTACCCGCTGCCCGCGAGGTCGTCGGTGACCAACAGCCGATGGTGGCGGAGCAGTTCATCGTGGTCGGGCCCGTGGGCGCCGCCGCGCACCCCGCGGTCCACCGAGTCCAGCAGATCGCGGTGGCCGGGCGTTCCGTCGTGCACCGCTCCGTCGGGTGCGGGCAGCCGTGCCCGGTCCACAACACCGCTCAGCCGCATCGCCGGATGCAGCGCGAATCCCGAGCGCCGCAGCAGCCTGGCCGTCACCGGGTGGTCGGCGCAGCGGACCATGCCGCGCAGGCAGCCGCGGCCGTGGTCGAGGGCCCGGGCCAGCAGCGCGGTGCCGACGCCCTTGCCCTGTGCGTTCGGCACGACCGCGAGCAGCGAGAGCGCCCACAGCCCCTCGCGCCGGGAGGCGAGCGCGGCGCCGACCGGTCCGGCCTGCGGGTCCTCCGCCAGCCAGCAGCCGGCCGGATCGGTGCGGGCCAGGTGCCGTACGCGTCCGTCGAACCGGGTGGCCTGCTCCGGTGGGCACCGGCGCGCCGCGCCGCCACCCCCGGTCAGCGCGTGCAGGGCGCCGAGGGAGGCGGCGGCGACGGCGCGTACGGCCCAGGCGTCGTCGGCGGTGTCGCGTAACGGGCGCAGCAGCATGCGCCCATCGTGGCAGGGGTTGGCGGGCCTACGGCAGGGCCAGCATCTGCTCGAGCGCGACCTTCGCGTAGTGCTCGGTCTCCTTGTCGACCTGGATGCGGTTGACGACCGTGCCGTCGGCCAGCGACTCCAGGGCCCACACCAGGTGGGGCAGGTCGATGCGGTTCATCGTCGAGCAGAAGCAGACGGTCTTGTCGAGGAAGACGACCTGCTTGTCCGGGTGGGCCTTGGCGAGCCGGCGCACCAGGTTGAGCTCGGTGCCGATCGCCCACGCCGAGCCGGCCGGGGCGGCCTCCAGGGCCTTGATGATGTACTCGGTCGAGCCCACGTAGTCGGCCGCGGTCACCACCTCGTGCTTGCACTCGGGGTGCACCAGCACGTTGACGCCCGGGATGCGGGAGCGCACGTCCTCGACCGACTCCAGGCTGAAGCGGCCGTGCACGGAGCAGTGCCCGCGCCACAGGATCATCTTCGCGGCGCGCAACTGCTCGGCGGTCACCCCGCCGTTCGGCTTGTGCGGGTTGTAGACCACGCAGTCGTCGAGCGAGAAGCCCATGTCGCGTACCGCGGTGTTGCGCCCGAGGTGCTGGTCGGGCAGGAAGAGCACCTTCTGCCCCTGCGAGAACGCCCACTCCAGGGCGCGCTTGGCGTTGGAGGAGGTGCAGATCGTGCCGCCGTGCCGCCCGGTGAACGCCTTGATGTCGGCGGAGGAGTTCATGTACGAGACCGGGACGGTGACGTCGGCGACGCCCGCCTCCGTGAGCACGTCCCAGCACTCGGCGACCTGTTCGGCGGTGGCCATGTCGGCCATCGAACACCCCGCAGCCAGGTCCGGCAGGATCACCTGCTGGCCGTCCGCGGTGAGGATGTCCGCGCTCTCGGCCATGAAGTGCACACCGCAGAAGACGATGTACTCGGCCTGCGGGCGGGCCGCCGCGTCCCGGGCGAGCTTGAACGAGTCGCCGGTGACGTCCGCGAACTCGATGACCTCGTCCCGCTGGTAGTGGTGGCCGAGTACGAAGACGCGGTCCCCGAGCCTCGCCTTGGCCTTGCGGGCGCGCTCCACCAGATCGGGGTCGGAGGGGGCGGGCAGGTCGCCGGGGCACTCCACCCCGCGCTCGCTTCGGGGGTCGGCCTCGCGGCCGAGCAGCAGCAGGGCGAGCGGGGTGGGCTGGACGTCCAGCGGTTCGGTGGTGGTCACGGGCGTGGCGCCCTTTCTCTCGACAAGGCTCGACGAGGCTCGACCAAGGCTCGGCAAACCCCTTTTCGTCTAATTGACGCTATCTATCATAACCGCTTCGCGTCAGATTGACGATGGACATCCCGTCGAAGTGACGCGTTCCCCTGACGGCGGTAGTGGGGTTGCACGGCGTGACCGTCCCGCCGAGGGTGTGCGAGCATGAAGACGGAAACGGAGAAACCGGAAGCGCAAGGCCGAGCCCGGCCCGAGCCCGGTCCGGAATTTTTCCGGGGCGTCGTCGGTTGGTGGCGTCGGTAGCCCGTAGTCCGTAGTCCGTACAACCCGGGAGTGAAGCAGATGACGGTTCAGGACGAGACCAACGCGAAGACCGCCGCGAGCGACGGCATCATCCTGTCCGACGCCGCCGCGGCCAAGGTCAAGACCCTGCTGGAGCAGGAGGGCCGCGAGGACCTCGCGCTGCGTGTCGCCGTCCAGCCCGGCGGCTGCTCAGGCCTGCGGTACCAGCTCTTCTTCGACGAGCGCTCGCTCGACGGCGACGTCGTGAAGGAGTTCGGCGGCGTGAAGGTCGTCACCGACCGGATGAGCGCCCCCTACCTCGGCGGCGCCTCCATCGACTTCGTCGACACCATCGAGAAGCAGGGGTTCACGATCGACAACCCGAACGCCACGGGTTCGTGCGCCTGCGGCGACTCCTTCCACTGAGCCGACCACGCCGAAGTGGGGGGGGGGGGGGGGGCCCCCCCCGCCCCCCCCCCCCCCCCCGCCGGGGGGGCGGGGGGCGGGGGGGGGGGGGGGGGGGCGGGGCCCCCCCCCCCCCCCGGGGGCGG
>CAYNNX010000141.1:0-17042 GCA_964398515.1 uncultured Streptantibioticus sp.
ACCTTGTCCTTGAGCAGCTCGGGGTGCGCGACCTCCTCCGGGCTGAGGGTGACGTCGATCGCGCCCACCATCGTCCCGTTCGGGCCCCACCTGCGGATCGGCTGGCCGGTGACCGGGTGCCGGCCCTCCAGCAGCATCCGCATCCCCGTCCGGCCAGCATTGCCGAGGAACAGCGCGTACAGCGACCAGGCGAACGACGCCGTTACCCCCAGCGAGACCAGGGTGTCCATGGTGGCCGCGCCGTGCCTGAGGCCCACGGCGGCGGCCCTGTGGAACGGCCACCCGCCATAGGCCACGACCGGGCCGGTCAGCGCCAAGGCGAGCCACTGCCAGTAGGTGAACTGCACGGCCGGCACCATCGACAGCACGACCACCGGCACCGTGAGGGCCACGCTCACCAGCAGCCGCCGGCGTACCCCGTCCGCCTCACCGCCCTGGTGCCCCGTCCCGGCGGCCCCCGGGTCCGCGGCGGCCGGCACGGACTCGGGCTCGGGCCGCGGGAGTTCGGCGGTGTAGCCGGTCTTCTCCACCGTGGCGATCAGGTCCTCCACCCGCACGCCGGGGGCGAAGTCCACCCTCGCCTTCCCGGTGGCGAAGTTGACGGTGGCCCGCACGCCGTCCATGCGGTTGAGCTTCTTCTCGATCCGCGCGGCGCACGAGGCGCAGGTCATCCCGCCGATCGCCAGCTCGACGCGGTCGACTACGGCACCGGTGGCGCCCTCTCCGGCGGTCGGCGTGTCCCGTGTGACGGTGCTCATGTGTCGGCTCCTGCGGATAGGCGGACATGCCCGGAACGCGGATGACCGCACCCCTCCCGTTACATACCCCAGAGGGGTAACGTCCGAGCAGCGAAGTTATACCCCTGCGGGGTATAACGCAAATTTCGCGGTCACCGACCGCCGCACGTCGGCATGAGGAGCCCGCGTCACCCGAACGGAGGCGAAACCGGGGCGCTCTCCCGGTGGGCGGCGAGCCGCGGGATGATTCGGGGGCCGGTACGACCATCGACCTCGCTACGGAAATGAGGACTTCGTGAAGAGACGTCTTGCCGCGCTCGCCTCCCGCACGCCCAGGGGCTCCGCCCGGCGTGCGATCGCGGGCGCGGTGGCCATGGGAACGCTGGGCTCGGTGCTGGCGGTGGCCGCGCCCGCCTCCGCCGCCTCCGCCGCCACCACCGCCCACAGACAGCCCGCCGGGGACAGCGTGGACCTGGGTGCGCTGCGCGCGTCGCTCAAGGCCGTCGTCGCAGCGGGTGCACCGGGCGCATTCGCCAGGGTGTCCGGCAAGGGCGGCTACGACGCGACGGTGGGCGTGGGCACGGGCGACCTCGCCACCGGCAAGCCGGTCGATACGGCCGGGCTGTTCCGGGTGGGCAGCATCACCAAGACGTTCACCGCGGTGCTCGTCCTGCAGCTGGTCGCGGAGCACAAGGTGGCTCTGGACGCCCCGGCCAACCGGTACCTGCCGTCCGGCGTGCTGCCGGCCCGCTCGGCGGTCACCGTACGGGAGTTGCTCGACCACACCAGCGGCCTGTACGACTACACCGAGGACCTGCTGACCGGGGACACCGTCACCGCCTACCAGAAGTTCCGCTACCGGATCTACCGGCCGCGCGACCTGGTCGCAGACGCGGTCAGGCACGGCCAGCAGTTCCCGCCCGGGAGCCGGTACAACTACTCCAACACCAACTTCGTGGTCCTCGGCCTGCTCGTCGAGCACGTCACGGGCCGCCCGTACGCGAGCGTGCTGCGCGGACGCATCATCGAGCCGCTCGGGCTCACCCACACGCGTTTCGTGGTCCCCCGGACCACCATCGACGGACCGCACGCCGTCGGCTACCTGACCGACGACAATCGCGCCAACCCGCTGTTCGACGCGACGAACCAGACCGCCTCGTGGATCTGGAGCGCGGGGGCGGCGATATCGAGCACGGCGGACCTCAACAGGTTCCTGCACGCGCTGACCACCGGGCGCCTGCTGCCGCCCGCACAACTCGCCCAGATGGAGCGGACGATCGCGGTGAGCGCGACCTCCCGCTACGGACTGGGTCTGCGGGAGTACGACCTGTCCTGCGGCGTCCGCGTCTTCGGGCACGACGGCATCATCGAGGGCTACCAGACGTACACCTACACCACGAAGGACGGCGCCCGGCAGGTCACCGTCTCGGCCGACGCCTCCAACAACCCGAAGGTCTTCGCCGCCGAACGACAGGTTCTGGAACCGGTGTTCTGCGGCAGGCCCGCCTCCGCCGCCGCGCAGAAGCAGGCGGCCGCCGACGCGGGGCGGACGTCCCACGAGGAGGCCGCCGGACGGCGGTGAACACGTGTGTTCCGCCGCCCGGTCGGCCCCTCACACAGGCCCGGAACGCGGACGGGGCGGCCCCTGAAAGGATCTCCGGGGGCCGCCCGCCGTACCGCGAGCGTCAGCCGTCGCCGTCCGGCCGCGGGCGGGACGCGGGGACGCCGTTCCTGTGGACCGGGGCCGGCATCGTGCTCCCCGCTCCCTTGACGCTCTGCCAGATCTCCTCGTTGGCCGTGCGGTCGTCGAGGCGGTCCTCCTGGGTCAGGTCCTGGCGCGCCGACTGGGCGCCCATGGGCGCGTTCGTGCCGTTGACGGCGCTCAGCACCGACTGGTCCGGCTTCACCACGGAGTACGGTGCGAAGTCCGGGTGGCTGGTGAAGGAGGCGAACATCGGGGTGGCCTCTGCGTCGAACTGGGTCATCGGGCCGATGCCGACGAGCAGTTCGATCGTGCGCAGCATCGAGACGGTCGAGTAGAACGTCGAGTCCACCCGGCCGGTGCGCGTGTACGGGCTGATGACCTGCGCGATCGTGCGGTGCGCGTCGACGTGGTCGGGGCCGTTCTGGGCGTCGTCCTCCACGACGAAGATGGCGGTGGACTTCCAGTAGCGGGAGTGGGAGACCGTGTCGACGAGCCGGCCCAGCGCGTAGTCGTTGTCGGCGACGTAAGCGGCCGGGGTGGGCGCTCCGGGCTTCGTGGTGGCGGTGTGGTCGTTGGGCAGGCGCAGGAACTCCATGGTCGGCAGGTCGCCGTGCGCCTCGTAGGAGGCGAACTCCCGCTGCCACTCGTCGATGCGCGGGTTGCAGGTCATGCGCGGGGTGAAGGTACCCGTCGAGTCCGGGCAGTTGAGGTCCCAGCCGTAGAAGCCGGGGTCGGTCGCCGCCACCAGCCGCGGATCGGCGGCGTTCGCCCCGGTGTTCATCTTGTTGTCGGTCTCGTAGAACCCGTAGTTGCGGAACGTGATGTGCCGGTCGGCCAGCCGGTCCCAGATGTAGGAGTCGAGCGGGTCGCGGTTCATCGCGGTGGCGAAGTTGCCGCCCTCGTAGTCGTAGGGGTGGTTGCGCCCGGAGTAGTCGCCCGTCCAGGTCTGCTCGACGTACGGGTTGGAGTTGGCCCCGACCGACCAGTTCCAGCCCTGGGTGCTGACCTCCGCGTCGGCGTAGAAGTTGTCCAGCGTCACGTACTGGCGGGCGAGCGCACGGGAGTTGGGAGCGGCGTCGTCACCGAAGAGGTTCAGCTTCGGGTCGCCGTCGCCCTTGCCGAGGCTGCCGAACTCCTGGTCGAAGGTGCGGTTCTCCTTGACGACGTAGATCACGTGCTTGATCGGCGAGTGGTCGCCGACGCGGGCGGGCACCGGGTTGTCCGACACGGCGCTGCGCACCTTGCTGCGCTCGTCGAACCCGTCGTCGGCCGCCACCTGCCGCGAGTAGCGGGCCAGGCGCCCCGGGCCGGGGACCGGGATGGAGGACAGGCTGCCCGTCATCATCGTGCCGGTGTACTCGTTCGGTGCGCCGTTGCCGCCGACCGTGGGGTTCGGGTAGCCGGGGCCGTCGTTGGGGCCGGCGCCGAGGCCCTTGGCGTTGGTGACGAAGAGCGTGCGCCCGTCTTCCGAGAGGGCGACGGACGTCGGGTACCAGGCCGTCGGGATCATCCCCAGCACCCGGCCGGTGCGTGTGTCGACCGCGTCCACGTCGTTGTTGCCGGAGTTGGCGACGTACAGCGTGCGGCCGTCCGGGGAGAGCGCCAGCCCGTCGGGGTTCGACCCGACGGGTGCGCCCCGGTAGGGCGACAGGTCGATGGTCGAGCGCGGCGCACTCGCCCCCTCGGGGACCACGCTGACCGAGTCGGTCTCGCTGTCGGCCGCATACAGCGTGCCGGTGTGCGCGTCGACGAGGAGGCGGTTCGGGTGCGTGCCCACGGTGACCGTGCGGCTGACGCGCGGCGCCGTCCCGGTGATGTCGAGGACGCTGAGGGTGTCGGCGCCCTGGTTGCTCACGTACGCTGTGCGGCCGTCCGGGGAGAGCGCCACGCCGTAAGGGTTGTGGCCGACGGGGACCGTGCCGACCTGGTGTGAGGCCAGGTCCACCACCGAGGCGGCGTCCGCCAGTTGGTCGGCGACCACGAGCCGTCGGCCGTCCGGGGTGACCGCGAGACCCGCCGGGTACATGTTCACGTTCTGCCCGGCCGGGTTCTTCGTCGGCAGGGCGATCGGGGTCTCCTCGGTGAGGTGGCGCCCGGTGACGGTGTACACGTGGATGGTGTTGCCGCCGCCCGCGCTGGCGTAGGCGTGCCTGCCGTCCGGGCTGAAGGCCACCCCGGCGTAGAGCCCGTCCGGCGCCTTGTACCCGAGGGTCTGGACGACGCGGTGGGTCGCCGGGTCGATCGCCTGGACGGTCTGGCTCTCGGTGTCGCCCGCGTTGACGACGAGCAGCAGTCTCCCGTCCGGGCTCAGCGCGGAACTCGTCGGCAGTACGCCCAACGCGGTCTGCGCGCCAGCCGGCGTCACCCGCCAGCCGACCGGCGTCACCGCGGTGCCGTCGCCGCTCGGGCCTGCGTGCTTGTGCGGGGTCAGCGCGTACGTGGCACCGGCGCCGACGGCCAGCACCGCCGTGGCGGCAATCCCGAGGCGCACGAGTCGTCTCATCGTCGCAACTCCCGTCGATCGATCGGAGGAGTGGCCGAGGGGTGGATCGACCGACCGGTGAACCTAGGCGCATGAGGTGACCACGACAAGCTGTGAAGTAAGCCGTAATCCCAACGACCGATGACCGGAAGGGAACTGCGTGGGCACCGTGGACCACGACGTCCGATCGCCGGCGGCGATCGGCGATCTTCAGGACGACAGTAGTCGCTGTGCCGACAACCACCCCGGCACACACGCGGATCGAGCCCGGAATCCTGTACGTCGGCACCCCGGTGGTGCTGATCTCCACGCTGAACGAGAACGGACGGCCCGACCCCGCGCCGATGTCCTCCGCCTTCTTGCTCGGCCGGCGGGCCGTCCTGGGGCTCGGCGTCTCCACAGGTCTTCAGCGCCGGTGCCCGTCACACCGGCCGGGTCTGCTTCGTCACTGCTATGACGGAACGCGACACGGGGATGTGACCGATGAACGAACACGATTTTCTGGCGGACCGCTTCGAGGCCCACCGGGGCCGTCTCAAGGCGGTGGCCTACCGGATGCTGGGCTCCCTCAGCGAGGCCGAAGACGCCGTCCAGGAGGCCTGGTTGCGGCTGAGCCGATCCGACACCGGCGCTGTGGAGAACCTGGGCGGCTGGCTGACCACGGTCGTCGGGCGCGTCTGCCTGGACATGCTGCGCTCGCGCACCTCGCGCCGCGAGGAGCCGGCCGGGACGCACCTGCCCGACCCGGTCGTCAGCCACGCCGACGGGATCGACCCCGAGCAGGAGGCGCTGGTGGCCGACTCGGTCGGACTGGCGCTGCTGGTGGTCCTCCAGTCGCTCGGCCCCGCCGAACGGCTGGCGTTCGTGCTGCACGACATGTTCGGGGTGCCGTTCGAGGAGATCGCACCGATCGTGGGGCGCACCTCGGCCGCGACCAGGCAGCTCGCCAGCCGCGCCCGCCGCCGGGTGCAGGGCACGGCCCCCGCTCCCCAGGCCGATCCGGTCCGCCAGCGGCAGGTCGTCGACGCGTTCCTGGCCGCCGCTCGCGGGGGTGACTTCGACGCGCTGGTCGCCGTCCTCGCCCCCGACGTCGTGCTGCGCGCCGACACCGGTGCCGTGACCGAGGGCGGGCTGCGAGTGGTCCGCGGCGCGGCGGCGGTGGCCGGGCAGGCGCTCGCCTTCCAGCGGTTCGCGAGCGCCTACACCGCACAGCCGGCACTGGTCAACGGCGTCGCCGGCATCGTCAGCACGGCGAACGGGCAGCCGATGTCGGTCCTCAGCTTCACGATCGCCGAGGACCGGATCACCGCGATCGACATCCTCGCCGACCCCGACCGCCTGCGCCGCCTCGACCTGGCCTTCCCCGAGGAGTGACGGCTCGACCCCGATGTGAGCGGCCGATCGCGACATCGCCCGCGGGTTGCCCGATCCGCGCGCTGAGGATGTGTACGCTTCACAACCGCCCGCGACGATCAGGGGAACCAGGGTGAGCGATTCGAACACCGGAGACGCCGCGACCGCGGGGAACGCCACGGCAGCGGATCGGGTCGGCGCCGCGGCGGATGCGTATGTCAGCGACGCGGTCGGCATGCCGTTGGCGGGATGCGCGGCGCTGGTCACCGGCGCCTCCAGCGGCATCGGGGCGGCCACCGCCCTGGCGCTGGCCCGGCAGGGCGCCGCTGTCGCGCTCGCCGCCCGGCGCACCGAGCGGCTGGAGGAACTGGCCGCCGCCATCCGCGACTTGGGCGGCTCCAGCCTGGCGCTCACGTGTGATCTGCGTGACGCGGCGCAGTCGCGCCGGGCCGTCGAGGAGGCGGCGGACCGCTACGGCCGACTGGACGTGCTGGTGAACAACGCCGGTTACGTGGCCCCGGGCCCGTTGGAGGAAGGCGACCCCGCGGAGTTCGAGCGGATGGTCGACCTCAACCTCACGGCGGTCCTGCACACTTCGCATGCGGCCCTGCCGCACCTGCTGCGCGCGGCGGCGGACGGTCCGCGCGCGGTCGCCGACCTGGTGACCGTCAGCTCGGTCGCGGGCCGCGTTGCGCGTGCGAACAACAGCGTGTACACGGCGACGAAGCACGCGGTCTGCGCGTTCAGCGAGGCTCTGCGCCAGGAGGTGACGGGGCGCGGCGTCCGGGTCGGGGTGGTGGAGCCGGGCATGACCTCGACCGAGATGACCACCGACACCGCGGCCGCGTCGGCTGCCCGCGGCGTGCCGCAGAACAGGTGGCTGCGCGCCGACGACATCGCCCGGGCCATCACCTTCATGGTCACCCAGCCCCCGCACGCCGCGGTCAACGAGATCATGCTGCGCCCGACCGCCCAGGAACACTGACGCCTGCCCGGCTGGGCGGCCGGGCACGGCCCGGGGGCGACGGAGCGCCGCCGCTCGCCGCTACTCCTCGCCCGTGCGCCGCGGCCCGGCACCGGCGAGCCCGAGGGCGAGTTCCACCGCCTCGTCGGCCGAAGCGGCCGCCACGGGCATGGGCAGGCCGTCGGCGCGCGCCGGGCGGACGTCCCAGCCGCCGACGGCCACGGTCGGCTTGCCCGTCCGCATCGCCAGCGCCACCTCGCTGAGCGTCCCCCATCCCCCGCCCACCGCGATCACCGCGTCGCAGGCGGCCACCACCAGGCCGTTGCGTAGTTCGCCCAGGCCGGTCGGCAGGGCGACGGACAGGAACGCGTTGCCGGCGGCTCGGTCCCTGCCCGGCAGCAGGCCGACCGACGTCCCGCCGCGCGCCCGGACGCCGCGGCAGACCGCCTCCATCACTCCGCCCAGGCCGCCGCAGACCACCACCGCGCCGCGACCGGCCAGCAGGCCGCCGACGCGTTCGGCCGTCTTCGCCTCCTCGGCCGACGCGTCGCCCGCGCCGACCACGGCCACGTAGGGCCTGTCCCGTTCCACTGCCGGATCCCAGGTCACCGCTGCTCCGCTCTCGCTGCCGGGCCGATGGTGAACAGGATGGCGTGACTGCTCAAGGGCGCGATCCCGGCTCGCCGATGCGCGCGGTCCTCGACCGCTGCTCCACGGTGGCCTCGACGAACCACTCCCGGCCGAGCAGCAGCCCGAAGAGCGGAACCGGCAGCCTGGCCAGTGCCCTGAAAACGGGGGCCATCCGGCCGGTGCCCGCCCACTGGGACCGGTGAGCGGCGAGCGCGGCCTGCTTCTGCCGGGCGAACCGGCGCACGTCGATCGTGTGCGTGACGGCCTCCCGCGGACTGAACGCGGTGCGCAGCGCCTCCGGGTCGTGGCGCAACGGGATCCTCAACAGGCGTGCCGGCGCCAGGAGCCGGGCGACCACGTCGCGCGGGATCGTCGCCTCCAGCACACGCGGGGTGCCGGCCAGTCGGGCGGCGCGCCTGCCGACCTCGTGCACCCTGACGTGGTCGCGATGGCCGTACCCGCCGCCTGCGTCGTAGCTCAGGAGCAGGTCCGCCCGTTCCTCGCGGAGGACCGCGGCCAGCCTCTCGGCCGCCTCCTCCGGGTCGGCGCTGACGAATCGCGCCCGGCCCGGAGGGTCGGGGTAGAGCACCTCACCGTGGCCGCTGTCCGCGTACCCCAGGTGCACGACCCGGTGCGCCCCGAGCACGGCGGCGCTCGCGCGCAGTTCGCCCATGCGCGGCGACTCGCCCTCCGGGGCCGCGCCCATGTAGCCGTCGGTGGCCACGACGATCACCACCCGGTGGCCTTCGGCCGCGGCGCGTGCGAGCACGCCGCCGGTCAGCAGCACTTCGTCGTCGGGATGGGCGTGGAACGCCAGTAAGGTCGCCATCGGCCCATTCTCCGCCCTCCGTTGCGACGCCGCCCGGGCGGGGGCCCGCGGTCCGCACAGCCCCAGGCGGCACAGCCGGCACCGGCTCGCGCGATCGGGTGAGGCGTTCGGCACCCGGGCCGCCGCCCGTCGTCGCCGGCGGTGACGGGCCGCTCCCGTCACCGCCGGCCTCGGGTCAGCGCCCGCGCGGCGCGGCAAGCTCCGCGACGAGCAGCATGTTGGTGGGGAGCCCCGCCTCGAACAGGTCCGTGAACACCGACCTGCCCGTCGCCAGCACGGCGGCGCCGGACGGGTCGTCCGACTCCGCGCTGTGCCGCTCGATGGCCTCCAGGACGTGAATCTGGTGCGGAAGGGTCTCGGCGGTGATGTCCCGGTACTCCGTGGGAAGCAGATCGGCGTCCAGAAGCGCCCTGATGTACTCGTCGAGCTTCATGAACGGACTGTTCCTCGACAGCCGGCGGTAGTTGTCGATGACCTCGCGTTCCCTCTCGGTCGGCGTCCGCTTCTCCACCCGGTCGGTCAGCACGAGCCTTCCGCCCGGCCGCAGCACCCGGGCGATGTTGCGGAACGCCCGGCTCCTGTCGTTCATGTGCACCAGCGACTCGATGGCCATCACGGCGTCGAACGACGCCTCCGGATAGGCCAGTTGCTCGGCGTCCACCACCTCGAAGGTGACCCGGTCGGCCACTCCGGCGCTGCGTGCCGCACCGGTGGCGGCGGCGATGAGCCCGGGGCTGGTCGCTATGCCGACGACACTCACCCCGGCGGCCTTCGCAAGGCGGATCGCCGGGGCGCCGAGGCCGCACCCGACATCCAGCACACGCTCCCCCGGGGCGACCCCGAGTCGCTCGATCACCAGGTCGGTCAGCCGGTCGGTGGCCTCCTGCAACGTGCTCGGGTCCTCCGGCGACGTCCAGTACCCCACGTGGACGTTGTCACCGACCAGGCGGCTGATCATCGGGATCGCGGTGTCGTAGAACTCCGCGACTTCCTCCTTCTCCGGCACGTAGGACGAGGTCGGGGTCTGGTTCATCGGCGGGTTCGCCTTCCTGCGGTCGTGGGCGGTGTGGGCTGGATGCTCGGCGGCGCCGGTCGGTCGCTGCGTGCGGCCGTCCGTCATGCCGTCAGGGGCACGTCGGGGAAGTAGGTGTGGTCGGGCGTGAGCCGCATCTCGCCGCTGAGCACCCCGTTCCACACGAAGCCCTCTCCGTGGTACCGGGGCGCCATGTACGACCAGCGCTGGTTCGCCGCGCTGATGTGCTGGAAGGTCTCCAGGCAGTCCAGCAGACCGGGGCTGGATGCCAGGGGCGAGGCGCAGATCTCCGCGTACTGCCGGACGGCCCGGTCCTGCCGGTCGTCGATCAGCTCGGCCACCTTGTCCAACGCCTGCTGCAGGGACAGCCCCTCGAAACGCCGCAGCACGCACACGGCGTTGTTGTGGTCGCCCCTCGCACACTCAGCGCGGAAGGAGAGCAGGTCGTTCGGGAGGTACCAGTGGTCCATGATGCTTCGCCAGTACTGGTCGACCAGGGGATGGCGGAGCGCCTCGATGTCCAGGTCGACGCCGAGGACGTACTCGGTGACCACGTGGTAGAAGAGGGTGGCGGAACTCCCGCGGACCGCGCGCATCTCCATGTAGCTGTCCAGATCGGTGATCTTCTGGTTCAGCAGGTCCGACGCCTCGGAGCCGATGGTCACGGTGCTGTAGTAGCCGAACGCCTCGGCCAGGCGGTTGAAGAGCACCGGAGAGGCCTTGGCACGGAAGCGGTCTATCAGATCGTGGATGCTCTCCATGGCCCACGGCTCATCCGGGGCCGGGCCGCCTTCCAGCATGCCCCGAAGACGGCCCAGGTAGCCGTCGACGGAGGCCTGCCGGGCGCCGTCCGAGCTGCCTGGCGCCGTGCGCAGGCGGGCGACGTCGGCGTCGTGTATGAAGAGCCAGTCCGTCAGGTTGCAGATGTCCAGCACCCGCTCGGTGTCCAGGTTGTAGTACGACATGCAGACGAACATCGCGCTGAGGTTGTCACGCAGGATCCGCGCGGCCGCATCCGGCCTGCCCGGGAAGAGATGGCGGTACACCCATTCCTCGTGGCGTCGGAGGATGTCGTAGTACTCGGGGTGCAGGCCGCAGGTGAAGCGCTGGGACAGGGCGGGGAAGTGGACCCGGGTGTCGGGGGCGATTCCCGGGCAGGGGTTGGTCTCATCACTCATCGATGTCGCTCCTCGGGGCGGGGTGTGAGCCGTGTCCGGTGTAGGGGCAGCGGGGTGCGTCGGCGTGCGAGGCGCCGGAGGCGGCGGAACGCCTGCGGTCGGCGCGCTCTTCGGCGATCAGCCTCAGGCCGTGGGGTTCCAGGAGAGCGCGGCTCCGCGTGCGCACGGTGGTGCCTGGCGCCGGGCGCAGCCTCCAGCGGGCGGTGATCGTGGCCAGGGCGATGTGGGCTTCGGTGAGGGCGAAGTTGTTGCCGATGCACTGGTGGACACCCGCGCCGAACGGCAGGTAGACGTCACGGGGCCGGTCGGCGGAGCGCTCGGGCAGCCAGCGGTCGGGGTCGAAGCGTTCCGGGTCCGGGTAGAGCCGGGGATCGTGGTGGATCGAGTACGGGCTGAAGAAGACGTGGGTGCCCCGTGGGATGCGGTGGCCGCCGAGTTCGGTGTCCGCCGGGGTGATGCGCGGCAGCAGCCACGCCGGCGGGTACAGGCGCAGCACTTCCGTCAGGACGCGGCCCAGGTATTCCAGCCGCGGCAGGTCGGCGGCGGTGACCGGTCGGCCGCCGAGAACGTCGCGGACCTCGGCGTGGAGGCGTTCTTCCGCCTCCGGGGTGATGCTGAGCAGGTGGAGCGCCCAGGCGAGGGAGGTGGCGACGGTCGCGCTGCCGGCGGAGAAGAGGGTGACGACCTCGTCTCGGAGCTGCTGGTCGGTCAGCGGTTCCCCCTTCTCGTCGCGTGCGTCCATCAGCAGCGACAGGAAGTGTTCGGGGTCCCTCTCGCGGGTGCGGTGTTCGGCGACCGCCCGGTCCCCCACGGCGTGGAGTGTCCGCTGGGCGCGGGCGAAGCTCTTGTATTCGGGGGTGGGAAGGGTGTGCAACCACGGCAGTGGGATGACGCTGCGCCAGCCGATCCCTTTGGACGCGGTCGCCACGGCCCACACGATCCGGCTGGTGGACTGGTCCGAGAAGCGGTCCTCGTAGAGCATGTTCCCGATGACCGAGACGGCCAGGTGGAACAGTTCGTTCCATATGTCGACGCGCTTTCCGTCGTACCAGCGGCCGGTCATCGCCTCGGCCGCGGTGCGCATGGTCGAGTGGTAGTCGGGCATGCGGGAGCGCTGGAAGGCGGGCTGCATCAGTCGCCTCTGCCGACGGTGGAACGGGCCTTCGCTGATGGCGAGCCCGTTGCCGACGAACTCGCTGCTGATGTCGTACAACGGCCCGGCCTTGATGAAGTCCTTGGTGCGGGAGACCAGCAACTCGCGTACCAGTGCGGGGTCGTTGACGATGCGGGCCTGGTTGGCACCGAGGGATATGGAGGTGATGGCTCCCAGCTTCCGCTGCGACGCCAGGAACTTCAGCGGCCAGGCACCAAAGCCGACCGTGTGTCCCAGGAGCGGGAGAGCACCGGGCACAGTCCGGGTTTGCGCTTGTGTGGTGTGCGACGTGATCATCTCGATCCTCGGTCGAGGGGCGGGGGCGTGGCGCTCATGCGGCTCGGACGGTGGTCTCCGTGGCGAGGTGGCGCAGGACGGCCGTCGCGGCCGGATGGAGGTCGGCGTGCTCGAGGCTGTCGAGGGCCCGTCGGTGCCGGTCGGCGATCAGCTGCTCGACCGTGGCCACGGCACCGGTCGCGCGGAGAATCGCGCGCAGTTCCCGGGCTTCCTCCTGGCCCAGGCGCGGGTTGCCCAGGTGCGCGGTGAGGCGGCGGGTCTGTGCGGCGTCGGCCCGTTGGTAGGCGGTGGCGATAAGGACGGTGTGCTTGCCTTCACGCAGGTCGTCAAGGGTGGGCTTGCCGGTGTCGTCGGGGTTGCCGAAGACGCCGAGGAGGTCGTCGCGCAGCTGGAACGCCTCGCCGAGCGGCAGGGCGTAGGCGGACAGGGCCCGCAACTGGTCCTGGCCGGCGCCGGCGAGCAGGGCACCGAGGTGCAGCGGGCGCTCGAAGGTGTACTTGGCGGTCTTGTAGCGGATGACCTTCCAGGCGGTGTCGAGCTCCGGTGCGCGGGGGCCGGTGGCGAGCAGGTCGAGGTACTGGCCGATCAGCGTCTCGGTGCGCATGGTGTTGAGCACCGGCCAGGGGATGGCCGGCTGGGCCGGGGACCGGTCGGCCGGGTGGAGCAGGTCGTAGGACCAGCCCAGGGCGAGGTCGCCGAGGAGGATGGCGGCGTTGGCGCCCAGCTCCCGGGGGTCGGGATGGTGCCGATGGCGCGCGGCGAGGACCCGGTGTGCGGTGGGGCGGCCGCGGCGGGTGGCGGAGTTGTCCATGATGTCGTCGTGGATGAGGGCGCAGGCGTGGAAGAGCTCCAGGGACGCCGCCACCCGGAACACCGTCGCCGGTGGCGGCTCGCGGCTGACGGCATGCCATCCGGTGACGCACAGGACGGGGCGGACGCGTTTTCCGCCCGCGGTCAGCATGTCGCGCAGCAGACCGGTGAAGAGGGCCAACTCCGGGGTGTCGGCGGTGTGTTCCTGCTCGTCGAGGAAGGTGTGCAGGAGGGTGTCCACCGCGGAGCGGATGCCGGAGGGATCCACGGCGGCGGGAAGGTCGAGGGTGGTCACGTGGCACTGTCCGTTTCGGGCTCGGTCCGGGTTGTGATCGGTGGCTCCGGGTGGTGATCGCTGGTGTGCGGGCCTGATCGAGGGTGCCTGGACGATCTCTGGGCTTGGGGGACGGTACGGACAACCGGGCGTGGACGAGGGTCCGCTCCTTGCCGTCGGCGTGTCGCGGCAGTCGCACCGGGGCAGGCTCCCGGGATCGCCCGGGGCCGTGCGTGGTCGGACGGTTGACGGCGACGTCACGGTGGGGAGGTCGAGGACGTTGTGCGTGGTGATCTCCGGCCGGCCGGCTTGCGGGCACAGGCGACCGGGGAGGTGGCCGACGCGGCGCGGGACGCGGCCGCGGCGCCCTAGGGGGTCACTCCCAGGGCACGCCGAGGGATTCCGCGGCCTGTACTCCGGATCGGCAGCCGGCCTCGTGGAATCCGTTGCCGTGGTAGGCACCGGCCCAAGCGATGACCTGGTCGGACATGCCGGGCAGACGTCGCTGTGCGGCGACGCTCTCCTCGGTGAAGACCGGGGTCTCGTAGAACTCGCGGGCCAGGACCTTCTCCGGGTCCACCTTGTCGGTGGGGTTGAAGCTCTTCAGGTAGCGGGTGTCCGTGTCGAGGTGCTGGGACCGCGTGACATCCACGTGGCAGTCGGCGAACAGGGCGTGCGGTCTGGCGCACGATACGTGCATCATCAGCCCGGCGGTGCTTCCGGGCGGCAGCACACTGGCGTCCGTATGGAGCACGACCTCCACCTTCGAGTATTCGAACACGCCCAGGACGGCGCGTTCCGTCGAGGTCGGCTCGGCGAGTATCCGCAGCGCCTGGTGTGCGGGGACGGCGATGACTGCCTTGTCGAAGCGGTGCACTCGATCGGCCCCGTCCCGCACCTCGACGCCCCCGTCGCGGCGGCCGACCGCGCGCACCGGTGTCGACACGTGCACGCAGGCGAGGCGTTCGGCGATGCGGTCCACGTAGGTCCCGCTTCCGCCCTGGACCACCCGCCACGACGCGCGGGCCTCGGGGCCTGCGAGGGGGGCCATGGTGTCGCTGAGGAACCGGATGGGCATTCTGTCGATGTCCCGTGGCTGGAGCACGAACCACGGCGCGATCCTCGGATAGAGGTAGTGGCGGGTGAAGTACTCGGAGTACGACTCCTGCCTGAGCGCGTCAGCGACGGTCAGCTCATAGTCTCCCTTGCCGAGAATTTCACCCAATTGAGTGGCGAACCGGGATCTGTCGTGGATGAATTGTTCCCACGTCGCGTCGGTGGCATCGGCAGGACGGTCGGGAATGCCTTCCGCGCCGAGTGTGTCGCTGTCGAGATGGGCGAAGTCACAGTCGCTGCACACGACATCGGTGGAGGACACCGCCGGATTGCTGCCGATCCCGAGTTCCCGGAATAACCGGGTGAGTTCGGGGTAGGCGATGTCGCTGTATCCGGTGAATCCCAGGTCGACGGGGAACGAGCCGTCCGCCATCTTGGTGTCCGCGTTCCCACCCAGGCGCGGGTTCGCTTCGAACACGGTGACGTCGAAACGTTTTTGCAGAATGTAAGCGGCCGTCATTCCGGAAACACCGGCACCGATGACCGCGACAGTCCGCCTTGCCATTGAGGATCCCTCCGATTCCGGATGCGCTCTCGTCTGGCCGCTGCGAAGGCCGCCCGTGCGAGTTCGTGGGCGGCGGCAGGTTCGGGCGATGGCCCCGGCGCCGGTGCGCTCGGCTACACCGAAGGGGTTCTCCGATGCGCGGAAGAGCCTGGTGAACCGGGACTTCCACCCTGTGGAGGGGGCGTGGGCGCACGTGGGGACGTCGGTGACGTCCCGGCCTGATTCCGCCGACACCCGCGGGCCCGACCCGCGGCACCCGCGTCGAGGGCGCGCCCGGTGGAGGTTGCGGACACGCATGAGAGGAACAACTCCGGGAACGGCTGCCGCTGCGGTCCGCATCGCGGAGCGCCTCCGCGGTCACGGCCGCTGCAACACGGAGGGAACACACCATATGAGGCGTGCCGTCTTCACCGGTGACGCCTCTCGATAACCGAAAAACCACAACGGGTAACGAACGTCGGCAATCTGACGCGGTTTTGATATCGGCGCCAACCGCCTGACCGGCGCGAAGGGCATCACAGCAGCCCTTCGCCCATGCGTACGCCATGCCCACCGCCCCCGTCCCTCCTCGGCTCACATGGTGCAGAACGGGGTGTCGGCCGAACCTCGCCGGATCCCCCGCCTGGACGCCGTTCGCTTTCGCAGACACGTGAATTACGCCATCTGAGTCATTCCTGTGTCAACACCTTTCTGGCACAAGGGTGAAGCTTCAACCGCGGTCTCCTTGTTCGGCCATCTGCCGGTCGGCGCCGGACGGGTGGTGAACAAGGGGCGCCGCCATTTCCCGCTTTCGGCGGCAGATCCGGGCATACCGGCAGTTCGGCCCCGGCGCGTCGGATGCGTCCGCGCGAGGCATTCGGTGGGCATCCGGGTCCGGCCGCCTCCCGAACGCGCCGCTCGCGGCCCGGCGGCCGACCAGGGTGGCCTCCGCCGGACAGTGCCCCCCTGGGCGGCGCGCCGCCACGACGTCCCGGCCACCGATACGGAAGTCGCTCTAGGCTGTGCAGACGGGGAGCCGGGCCCGGGACGGGCGTGCCGCCGAAGGAGGCGAGATGGCGGAACCTGTGCTGGAGGCCCGCGGTCTGGTCAAGCGGTACGGCAGTGTGGAGGCCCTCCGCGGGGCGGACTTCGGGGCCTGCCAGGGCGAGGTGACGGCGCTGATCGGCGACAACGGCGCGGGCAAGAGCACCCTGGTGAAGTGCCTGTCCGGGGTGGAGCGGCCCGACCGCGGGACGGTCCGGTTGCAGAACCGCACGGTGGTCCTCGACTCCCCCACGGCGGCGCAGCGGATGGGCATCGAGACCGTCTACCAGGATCTCGCTCTCGCCTTCGACCTCGACCCCGCGGCCAACCTCCACCTCGGCCGGGAGATTGTGCGGCGCGGGCTGCTCGGCCGCTTCGGCGTGCTCGACAACAGGGCGATGCACGCCCGGGCCCGTCGCGCCTTCGCCGACCTCGGGATCTCGCTGCGCAGCGAGGATGTCCCGGTCGGCGCCCTGTCCGGGGGCGAGCGGCAGAGTGTGGCCGTGGCCCGCGCCCTCGCCTGGGCCTCCAAGGTGATCTTCATGGACGAGCCCACCGCCGCCCTCGGTGTGGTGCAGCGCGAGCGGGTGCTCGACGTCGTACGCCGCGTCCGGGACCGTGGTGTGGCCGTCGTGCTGATCAGCCACAACATGCCGGAGGTCCTGTCGGTGGCGGACCGGATCGAGGTGCTGCGGCTCGGCCGCCGGGTCGCACGCTTCACCGCCCGCGAGGCGACGGTGGAGGATCTGGTGGGCGCGATGACCGGGGCCCTCGCCGGCGAAGGGGACGGCGAACACACCACGGAGCCCGAAGGCGAGCCCGACACCGACGGGCAGGAGGGAGAGTGAAGGACACCGGCGGCCCGGACGACGGATCCCACCGGCCACCCCCCGAGCCGCCCGGCGAGCCGTCACGCCGCCCGCCGGCGGCGCGCACCCGAGGCGCGGTCGCGG
>CAYNNX010000142.1:0-15500 GCA_964398515.1 uncultured Streptantibioticus sp.
CACCGAGATCGCCGGGCAATTGCGGGCCCACCGGGACCGCTTCGGATTCAGCTACATCACGGTGCTGGAACCGGCCATGGAAGCGATGGCGCCCGTGCTGGCACAGCTGCGCGGCTCCGACGGGGAGGACGAAGAAGGCGACGAGTAGGAGGAGGGCATGGCGGGCCGGGACCGCCGACGCCTGATCGCAAAGGGCCTGGCGGCGCCCCGCCGGGGGCGGCCGCCCTGGGCCCGCATGGTGAAAACCGCTGGTCCCGGCGCCAGGGTAGTGATTGGCTCCCGGTATGGATGATCTCCGGATACGTACCGCCGAGCCCGGCGACGCCGACACCCTGCTCGCCTTCTGGCGCGTCGCGGCGGAGGGCGTGAGCATCAGCGACGACTCCGCGGGGGTGGCGCGGCTCATCGCGCACGACGCCGGGGCCGTTCTCCTGGCCGAGCGGTCGGGCACGCTGGTCGGCACCGTGATCGCCGGATTCGACGGCTGGCGGTGCCATCTGTACCGGCTCGCGGTGCACCCGGACGCCCGGCGCCAGGGCGTCGCGACCCGCCTGGTCCGCGCGGCCGAGGAGCGGTTCGCCCGGCTGGGCGGGCGGCGCGGGGACGCGATGGTGCTCGACCGCAACGACCGCGCCCACCACGCGTGGCGGGCGGCCGGATACGCGCCGGATCCCCGGTGGAGCCGCTGGACGAAGCCGCTGACCGGCTGATCCGGGCCCGGTGCGCCGCGCGGCCGGGCCCGGGCCGACCGATCATGTAGGGGAGGTGTCCCGATGACGAACGTGCTCCTGCTGCTGCTCGCGCTGGCCCTGGCGCTGGCCTGCGGTGTCTTCGTGGCCGCCGAGTTCTCGCTGACCGCCGTGGCCCGCCCGCAGCTCGAGGCCGCGGCCGAGGAGGGCGACCGCCGCGCGGCCGGCGCGCTGAAGGCGGTGCGGTCGCTGGCCATCCAGCTCTCCGGCGCACAACTGGGCATCACGGTGACGAGCCTGGTCATCGGTATGCTCGCCGAACCGTCGATCGGCCGGCTGCTCACCGGCCCGCTGAAGGCCCTCGGGCTGGGTTCGGCGGCCTCCGGCGTCGCTCTGGTGCTGGGCACCGTGATCGCCAGCGTGGTGCTCATGGTCGTCGGCGAACTGGTGCCGAAGAACTGGGCGATCTCCCGGCCGCTCGCCGTGGCCCGCGCGGTCGCCACCCCGCAGCGGGCCTTCAGCGCCGCCTTCCGCCCGCTGATCAGCCACCTCAACGGCACCGCGAACCGCGTGCTGCGCCGGATGGGCGTGGAGCCCGCGGAGGAGCTGGCCTCGGTCCGCGGCCGCGAGGAGCTGGAGGCGCTGGCCAGGCACTCCGCACAGGAGGGCGCGCTGGAGGCGGACACCGCCCGGCTGTTCATCCGCACGCTCAGCCTGGCCGACCTCACCGCGGAGAACGTGATGACCCCGCGCGTGCAGGTCACCGCGCTCGACGACCGGGCGACGGCGGCCGACGTCGCCGAGGCCGCCCGGACCACCGGGCTGTCCCGCTTCCCCGTGCACCGCGGCAGCCTCGACGCGGTGATCGGCGTCGTCCACATCAAGGACGCCCTCGCCGTGCCGGCCGACGCCCGGGCCCGCCACCCGGTCACCGCGCTGATGCGCCAACCGCTGCTGGTCCCCGAGTCGCTCACCGTCGACCGGCTGCTGGACCGGCTCTCGGGGGCGCAGAGCATGGCCGTCGTGATCGACGAGTACGGGGGCACGGCCGGGGTCGTCACGCTGGAGGACATCGTCGAGGAGGTCGTCGGCGAGGTGCGCGACGAGCACGATCCGCACGAGATGCCCGATCTGGTCCTGCTGCGCGTCACCCCGCGGGGAGCCGAGGTGTACGACGCCGACGGCGCGGCCCGGATCGACCAGCTGGAGGAGATCGGGCTGCGGGTGCCGCCCGGCCCCTTCGAGACGCTGGCCGGGCTTGTGGCCGCCCGGATCGGGCGCATCCCGCGGGAGGGCGACCGGGTGACGGAGTCGGGCTGGCTGCTGGAGGTCGTCGAGGTCTCCGGCCACCGCGCGGCCCGGCTGCGGATCACCTCGCCCCAGCCCGACGGCCCCGGTGCCCGGGACGACGGCATACGGGGGGACGGGCGATGATCGTCCTGCAGCTGTTCATCGCGGCCTTGGCGCTGGTCGTCAACGCGTTCTTCGTCGGGGGCGAGTTCGCGCTGGTGTCGGTGCGCCGCAGCCAGATCGACCCCCGGGCGGACGAGGGCGACCGCCGGGCGCGCCGGGTGCTGTGGGCCCTGGAGCACGTCTCCACCCTGCTGGCCACCGCACAGCTGGGCATCACCGTGTGCACGCTGGTGCTGGGTGCGGTCGCCGAACCGGCGATCGCGCACCTGCTGGACCCGGTCTTCCGTGCCGCGCAGGTGCCCGCGGGGGCGGTCGACCCGGTCGCCTTCGTCCTGGCGCTGGCGGCGGCGACCTACCTGCACATGCTGTTCGGGGAGATCGTCCCGAAGAACGTCGCCCTGGCCGAGCCGGTGCGCACCGCTCTCGCGCTCGCCCCGCCGCTGGTCACGCTCACCCGGGGCCTGCGTCCGCTGGTCCGCGCGGTCAACGGGCTGGCCGGCGCGGTGCTACGGCTGCTGCGGGTCGAGCCCCGGGACGAGGTGGCGGCCGCCTTCTCCGACGCCGAGCTCGCCCGCATGGTCACCGACGCCGGGCGCGCCGGGCTGCTGGACGCCCGGGCGGCGAGCCGGCTGCAGGACGCCCTGGAACTGGGCCGGCATCCGGTCGGCGAGGTGGCGGTGCCCGGCGACCGGGTGGTGTACGCACGGCTGGGCATCACCCCGGAGCAGCTGGAGCGGCTGGCGGCCGAGTCCGGGTTCTCGCGTTTCCCGGTGCTCGACGGCTCCGGCCGGGTGCGCGGCTATCTGCACGTCAAGGACGCCCTGGGCACCGAGTCCCGGGACACGCCGTTCACGGTGGCGCAGCTGCGCCCGCTGCTGCGGCTGCGCGCGTCGACCCCGCTGGACGACGCCCTGACCGTGATGCGCGCCCGGCGGGCCCATCTGGCCATCGTGCTGGACGAGTCGGCCCGGCCGGTCGGCCTGGTGACGATGGAGGACGTGCTGCGTGAACTGGTGGGCCGGGGCCCGCAGGCGGAGGCGAGCGCCTGACGCCGTGTGCGCGCCCGCTAGGATCGTCCCGCCATGCCCGACCCCACCCCCTTCACCAGCTTCGCCGCGATCGGCGACTCCTTCACCGAAGGCATGTCCGACGCCCTGCCCGACGGCACGTACCGCGGCTGGGCGGATCTGCTCGCGGTCCGGCTCGCGGCCGGCAACCCCGGCTTCCGCTACGCCAACCTCGCGGTGCGCGGCAAGCTCATCGGGCAGATCGTGGACGAGCAGGCCGGACCGGCGGCGGCGATGGGCGCGGACCTGGTGACGCTGGTCGGCGGGTTGAACGACGTGCTGCGGCCCAAGTGCGACGTCGAGCAGGTGTGCGCACGGCTGGAGGAGGCCGTGGTCCGGCTGGCGCCGACGTGCCGGCAGCTGGTGCTGATGCGCAGTCCGGGGCGCCGGGGACCGGTGCTGGAGCGGTTTCGGCCGCGCATGGAGCAGCTGTTCGGGTTCATCGACGACGTGGCGGCGCGGCACGGCGCGCTGGTCGTCGACCTGTTCGCCTCGCAGGCCCTGGCGGATCCGCGGATGTGGGCGGACGACCGGCTGCATCTGAACGCCGAGGGGCACCGGCGGGTCGCGGAGGCGGTGTGGCAGGCGCTCGGCAACCCCCCGCAGTCCGACTGGGACGCGCCGCTGCCCGCGCATCTGCCGCCGGGGTGGATCACCCGGCGCATGGCCGACGCGCGCTTCGCCCGGGAGCACCTCGTGCCGTGGATAGGGCGGCGGCTGACCGGCCGCTCCTCCGGCGACGGGCGACCGCCCAAGCGGGCCGAACTTCTGCCGTACGAGGGGTGAACCGGAGCCGGGATTCGTAGCAAAGCACGAACCGGGCCCGGGCACCGGCCTGAGTGAACCGCCAGTAGACTTTCGTCACGTGACCGTGAAGCCCCGCATTCCGAATGTCCTGGCCAACCGCTACGCCTCTGCCGATCTGGCCACCCTGTGGTCCCCCGAGCAGAAGGTGGTCCTCGAACGCCGTCTGTGGCTCGCCGTGCTGCGGGCGCAGAAGGACCTCGGGATCGAGGTGCCGCAGGAGGCGCTCGCCGACTACGAGCGCGTGCTGGAGCAGGTGGACCTCGCCTCGATCGCCGAGCGGGAGAAGGTCACGCGGCACGATGTGAAGGCCCGCATCGAGGAGTTCAACGCGCTCGCCGGGCACGAGCAGGTCCACAAGGGGATGACCTCGCGCGACCTGACCGAGAACGTCGAGCAGCTGCAGATCCGGCTATCGCTGGAGCTGGTCCGCGACCGCACGGTGGCGGCGCTGTCCCGGCTCGGGCGCCTGGCCGCCGAGCACGCCGAGCTGGTGATGGCCGGCCGTTCGCACAACGTCGCCGCCCAGGCCACCACGCTGGGCAAGCGCTTCGCGACCGCCGCCGACGAGCTGCTGGTGGCCTACGAGCGGCTGGAGGAGCTGATCGCGCGGTATCCGCTGCGCGGCATCAAGGGTCCGGTCGGCACGGCGCAGGACATGCTGGATCTGCTCGGCGGGGACACCGCCAAGCTGGCGCAGCTGGAGGACCGGATCGCCGCCCACCTGGGGTTCGCGCACCGCTTCACCTCGGTCGGCCAGGTCTACCCCCGCTCGCTGGACTACGAGGTGGTCAGCGCGCTGGTGCAGCTGGCGGCCGCGCCCTCCTCGCTGGCGAAGACGATCCGCCTGATGGCCGGGCACGAGCTGGTCACCGAGGGCTTCAAACCGGGCCAGGTCGGCTCCTCGGCGATGCCGCACAAGATGAACACCCGCTCCTGCGAGCGCGTCAACGGTCTCATGGTGGTCCTGCGCGGCTACGCCTCGATGACCGGCGAGCTGGCGGGCGACCAGTGGAACGAGGGCGACGTGTCCTGCTCGGTGGTGCGCCGGGTCGCACTGCCGGACGCGTTCTTCGCCTTCGACGGGCTGCTGGAGACCTTCCTGACCGTGCTGGACGAGTTCGGGGCCTTCCCGGCGGTCGTCGCCCGTGAACTCGACCGCTACCTGCCGTTCCTGGCCACCACCAAGGTCCTGATGGGCGCGGTGCGGGCCGGGGTCGGCCGGGAGGTGGCGCACGAGGTCATCAAGGAGCACGCGGTCGCCTCCGCGCTGGCGATGCGGGAGAAGGGCGTCGAGCGCAACGAGCTGCTGGACCGGCTCGCCGACGACGAGCGGATCCCGCTGGACCGCGCGGCGCTCGACGCGCTCATGGCCGACCGCCTGTCGTTCACCGGCGCCGCCGCCGACCAGGTGGCCACCGTGGTGCGCCGGATCGAGGAGGTCGTCGCGCGCCACCCGGAGGCCGCCGCGTACACGCCCGGGGCGATCCTCTGAGCCCCCGGTTCACGCGTGAGGAGTTGGAGGCCGCCCGCGAGCGCACCGTTCCGGATGTGATCGCCGACGGCCTGCGGGTCCTGTTCTGCGGGATCAACCCCGGGCTGCTGACGGCCGCCACCGGCCATCACTTCGCGCGTCCGGGCAACCGCTTCTGGCCCGCGCTGCACGCCTCGGGTTTCACCCCGCGGCTGCTCGCCCCGGCCGAACAGCGCCAACTCCTCGGCTACGGGCTGGGAATCACCAACGTGGCCGCGCGGGCGACCGCCCGGGCCGACGAGCTGAGCCAGGAGGAGCTGCGCGCGGGCGGCCGGATCCTCAGCGCGACCGTGCTGCGCCACCGGCCGCGCTGGCTGGCGGTCGCCGGCATCACCGCGTACCGCACGGCGTTCGGGGAGCCCGCGGCGCGGACAGGGCCGCAGGAGCGGACCATCGGGGAGACCCGGATCTGGGCGCTGCCCAACCCCAGCGGGCTCAACGCCCACTGGACGCTGGAGACCATGGCCGAGGAGTTCGCCCGGCTGCGTGCCGCCGCGCACGCCGACTGATCCACAAAACTACTGGTCCAGACCTTCTGCGGGAGTGGTGTGGACCACTCGCCGTGCCGCGCCGGGGCGCGTTACGATCCGGCGCACGAGCGCGGCGGCACCTCCCGCGCACCGGCAGGAAGGGCGGATCTTGGCGCGGCTCACCGGCGGGGACCCTTCCCTGCTGCGCAGGATCAACTCGGCGGTGGTCCTGCACGCCCTGCGCGCGGCCGGCTCGCCCACGCTCACCGAACTGACCCGCAGCACCGGGCTGTCGCGCCCGACCGTCGAAGGCGTCGTCGAGGGGCTGATGGACGCGGGCCTGGTGGTCGAGGTGCCCGCCGGAGCAGCCGACGTACGCAAGCAGGGGCGGCCCGCGCGCCGGTTCCGGTTCCATGCCGAGGCCGGCCATCTGCTGGGGATCGAGGTGGGGGCGCACCGGGTCCGCGTGCTCCTCGCCGATCTCACCGGCCGTGTGCTGGACCGGCACACGCACGAGTTGGACGGGTCACTGCCCGCCGAGGAGCGGCTGGAGCGGGTCCGGGCAGCCGTCGCCGAACTCCTGCGCCGGTCCGGGGTGGCGCGCGGCACGCTGCGGGCGGTGGGCGTCGGCAGCCCGGGGATCGTGGAGGCCGACGGGACGATCCGGCTGAGCACGGCCCTGCCCGGCTGGACGGGGCTGCCGCTGGGCGACCGGCTGCGGCGCTCCTTCCGCTGCCCGGTGCTGGTGGAGAACGACGCCAACGCGGCGGCGCTGGGCGAGCACTGGTCGGGCGCCGCCGTCGGCAGCGGCGACGTCGTGTATGTGATGGCCGGGCTGAGTCCCGGCGCCGGCTCGCTGATCGGGGGGCGGCTGCACCGCGGGTTCGGCGGCGCGGCCGGTGAGATCGGCGCGCTGCACCTGCTGGGCCGTGAGGCCGCACCGGAGTCGCTGCTGTCGACGACCGGGACCCCGCTGCATCCGCTGGACGAGTCGGCCGTCGCGGAGGTGTTCGCGCTCGCCGGTGGGGGCGACGAGCAGGCCCGGGCGGCGGTACACCGCTTCCTGCAGCGGCTCGTGCACGACGTGGCCGCGCTGGTGCTCGCGCTCGATCCGGAACTGGTCGTGCTCGGCGGCTGGGCGGCCGATCTGGAGGGCGTACTGAAGCCGGTGCGTGACGAGTTGACGCGGTACTGCCTGCGCCCGCCGAAGGTGGCGGTGTCGGTGCTGGGTGAGGAGGCGGTCGCCACGGGAGCGCTGCGCCTGGCGCTGGACCACATCGAGGCGCAGCTGTTCGCGGTGGATCAGGGCCGGCCGGCTTCCACCCAGTCATGACGCTGCGTCAGGAAGCCTGGGCCTGCTGTTCGGTGCCGTGGTGGGTGATCTCCAGGGCCCCGGTGTCCCCGAAGGTCAGGCGGCAGGTGTCGGCGCGGTAGGTGGCGACGGAGACGGCGGCCACGCGGCGTTCGGCGACGTAGCGGGTGGTGACGAGGAGGACGGGGGCGCCCGGCAGCCGTTCGAGCTGCTTGGCGTCCTCGGCGCGGGCCGATCCCAGTTCGACGGTCCGGTCCTCGCCCTCCAGCTCCAGCCGGTGCAGCTCCCGCAGGACGGCACGCGGGTGCGCGGCGGGCGTCAGCAGTCCGGAGAACCCGGACACGGAGGCGTGGGGTACGTACAGCAGCTCGGTGGCGACCGGCTGGGTGCGGATCGACTGGACCCGGCGCACGGTGTGGACCGGCGCCGCGGCGTCGTGCTCCTCACCGAGCAACCGGGCCACGGCGGCCGGCGCCGGGGCCTCCACGCAGCCGAGGGTGTGCCAGGCGTCGCCGCCCTCGCCGGGCCAACTGCCCTGCGGGGTGCCGACGCTGACGCCGATGCGGGGCGGCGCGACCGTGGTGCCGACGCCGCGGCGGCGCTGCAACCGGCCCTCGAGCTCCAGCTGCTCCAGGGCCTGCCGCAGCGTGGCGCGGGCGACCCCGAAGCGCGCGGCGAGCTCACGCTCGTTGGGCAGCACCTCGCCGACCGCGAACTCCGAGTCCAGCGCCTCCGCCAGGACGGTCTTCAAATGCCAGTACTTCGGCTCCTGCGCCGCCTCGGCCTGTGTGGTCCCCACCCTGTCCTCCGCGTATCGCGTCACCTTTATTCACCCTTGTTTATTAAGGGTTCTTTCACTAACTCCGATGGACCATAGGACGGCCCCCACCCTTGGTCAAGACCAATGCTCGGTACTCCACGGCTCGCAGGCGACAGGTTACGCACAGCGTTCACATACTGTTCGCGAAAAGGGCGATATCGGGCCATCGCCTTCGATGTTCGACTAGCCTGCCTGGCATGCGGATCACAGCGGACAGGAACAGCGTGGACGTCATCGACGACATCGGACTGGACGAGGAGATCCCCGACCTCGCGCGGGACGCCCCGCTGCGGGACGCCCTGGCCCGGCTGCGGGCGCAGTCCTTCCTCCCGACCCTGGACGGCGGCCGGGCGTGCTGGGTGGTGCGGCTGGGCGGCCGAACGGGCAGCCCGCTCGCGGTCCTGGCCCAGCAGTGGTACGAACCGCGGTACCTGGTCGACGCCGCGACCCCGGTCGCCGAGCTGGCCGGGCCGGACGCCGACGAGGTCACGCTCTTCTTCGAGCACCGACCCGAGGCCGACCCCGACGAGGTGTACGCCGAACTCGCGGACGCGGCCGGCTAGTCGACGCCATCCGCCGACGCGGCGGACGGGATCGCGACGCCGGTGAGCTTGTCGGGGTTGGTGCAGATGTAGACCCGGGTGACGCTGCCGTCCCGGACCTCCAGCGCGAGGACGGTGTACGGGCGGCCCTCGGAGGTGAGGACGAGGGCCGGTGCTCCGTTGACCTCGGTGAGCGCGACGGCGGGATCGGGCAGCGGGGTGGCGGCGACGGCATGCAGGAACCGGCCGACCTTCGCCGCGGTCCGGATGACCCGCAGCGGCGCCTTCCGCTTGCCGCCGCCGTCGCCCACGAGCGTGACGTCGGGGGCGAGCAGCTCCAGCAGCGCCGCCAGGTCGCCTCCGGCGCAGGCGGCGAGGAACCGCTCGGTGACGGCGGCGATGGCCGCCGGGTCGGTGTCGTAGCGGCCGCGCCCCTCCTCCACGTGCCGCCGGGCCCGCCCGGCGAGCTGGCGTACCGCGGGCTCGGTGCGGTCCAGGATCGCCGCGATCTCGCCGTACGGGCATCCGAACGCCTCGCGCAGCACGAAGACCGCGCGCTCCAGCGGCGAGAGGGACTCCAGCACGACGAGCACCGCGAACGAGACCGTCTCGGCGAGCACGACGCGTTCGGCGGTGTCGGGAACGGCGTGGGCGAGGTCGGTGGCGAGGGGTTCGGGGAGCCACGGGCCGACATAGGTCTCGTGGCGGGCCTGGAGCTGCCGTAGCCGGTCGATGGCGAGCCGGGTGGTGATCCGCACCAGGTAGGCGCGCGGGTCGCGGACGGCGGCACGGTCGGCGGCGGCCCAGCGCAACCAGGCGTCCTGCACCACGTCCTCGGCGTCGGCGACGCGCCCCAGCATCCGGTAGGCGACCGCCCCCAGCAGGGAGCGGTGCTCCTCGAACACGTCGGTTGCGGTGTCGTCGGCCATGTACCCATCCCAGCCCAGCGGTTCGGCTGTGTCCAGGCACGGCGGCGATGGATTGATCACATGTCGGTCCCGAAGGGTTTCCGCGCCGATAACGATAACCACCGACAACGATCGGTGCATTGACAGCGACTTGTCGCGATCGTTACCACGGCCCGAACCCACGACGCGCGGGCGGGGCCACAATCCCCGTGCCCGCGGCCCCTCGGCGTTCTCGGGCGCCCCTCGCCGCATGTCCCTGGAGGAGCACGATGTCCGGATCCGTCCCCGCCGACACCGTCACGTCCCCGCCCGGCCCGTCGCGGCCACCGGGCGGACCGCTCGACCGCTGTTTCCGGATTTCCGAACGCGGTTCCACCTACGGCCGGGAGATACGCGGCGGCATCGCCACCTTCTTCACCATGGCGTACATCCTCGTTCTCAACCCCATCATCCTGGGCAGCGGCACTGACAAGTTCGGGCATCAGCTCTCACCGGGCCAACTGGTCACCGCCACCGCGCTGGTGGCGGCCGTGATGACACTGCTGATGGGCGTCGGCGGCAACCTGCCGCTCGCGGTGGCCACCGGGCTCGGCCTCAACGCCGTGGTCGCCTTCCAGCTCGCGCCCACCATGAGCTGGCCGGACGCGATGGGCCTGGTGGTGCTGGAGGGCATCGGCATCTGCGTGCTGGTGGCCACCGGTTTCCGGCAGGCGGTGATGGACGCGATCCCGCAGCCCCTCAAGCAGGCGATCAGCGTGGGCATCGGAGTGTTCGTGGCGTTCATCGGCTTCGTCGACTCCGGCTTCGCCACCCGCATCCCGGACGCGGCCAAGACCACGGTGCCGGTGCAGCTCGGCCCGGCCGGATCGCTGGTGGGGTGGCCGCTGCTGGTGTTCTGCCTCGGCGTGCTGCTGACCGTGGCCCTGCTTGCCCGCCGGGTCAGGGGCGCGATCCTCATGAGCATCGTGGCCATGACCGTCCTGGCGATCGTCGTCGACACGGCGGCCAAGGTGCCCGACAGCGTCTGGGGGCTGACGGTGCCGAAGGTCCCGGCCCACCTGGTCGCCACGCCCGACTTCGGACTGGTCGGCAAGGTGAGCCTGTTCGGCGCCTTCACGCACGCCGGGGTGACGACGGCGGCGGTCTTCATCTTCACGCTGATCCTGTCGGACTTCTTCGACGCCATGGGCACGATCGTCGGCATCTGCAACGAGGCGGGCCTGCTCGACGAGGAGGGCCGGGTGCCGGGGATCGGGCGCGTGCTCTTCATCGACGGGCTGGCGGCGGTGGCGGGAGGCCTCGGGTCGTCATCGTCGAACACCGCCTTCGTCGAATCGGCGGCGGGCGTCGCCGAGGGCGCCCGTACCGGGCTGGCCAGCGTGGTCACCGGAGCACTCTTCGCCGGAGCGCTCTTCCTCACCCCGCTGGCGACCATCGTCCCCTCCCAGGCGGCCACCCCGGCGCTGGTCGCGGTGGGCTTCCTGCTGATGACCCAGGTCCGCTACATCGACTGGACCGTTTACGAGTTGGCCGTGCCGGCCTTCCTGACGATCGTGGTGATGCCGTTCACCTACTCGATCAGCAACGGCATCGGCGCGGGCTTCGTCTCCTACGTGCTGCTCCAGGCCGTGACCGGCAAGGCGCGTGCCGTGCACTGGCTCATGTGGCTGGTGTCGGGGCTGTTCACGGTGTACTTCGCTCTCGACCCGGTCAAGCATCTGCTCGGGCTGAAGTAGCGCACCACCCGCGGAGCGTGGGAAGACCCGGCCGGGACGGGAGCGTCCCGGCCGAGGCGGCTGGCCGGGCCGGCGGGGGCCACCGCGACCGGCCCGTACCCACTCAACTCCCGGAAGCCGCCGAGAAGTTCCCGGATCCGCGAACCGGGTTCGCCGCCGACTCGCCATGCGGCGCTGCCGGCGGCTCTACCGCACCCGGCGGGGCGCCCTCGTGGCGGCGCCGGCCGCCCGCTTCCCCGGATCCCCGGAGCCCGGGTGCACGGGATCGCGGCCGGTCTGCACGCCCTCGTCCACCTGCCGGCCCGGTACGGGCCCGAGTCCCGGTTCCGGGCGGCGGCGGACCGGGCGGGCGTGGCGGTGCGGACGCCGGCGCAGTACACCGCTGCGGGGGAACGGATCGATGACGACGGCGTGCGGCTGGTGCTGGGCTGACTACGCGCACCTGTCCGCGGAGGGGATCGCCCGTGTGGTGGCCCTGCTCGCCGAGGCGGTCGCACGCGAGCCGCACGGGAACCCGGGCGACCGGTAGTAAAAGGGGTAACCAGCACACATCAGGGCACCTTTAACTCATCGGTCACGGACCGTTCGTGATCACGCAACACGGCTTCGGCAGTCTGGGCGGCATGCGTGAATCGACTCGAATCCCCCGCCGCCAGGCAGCGGCCCGCCGGGGCCGACACCACTGGCGGCACGACGCCGTGGAGCTCGCCGCGGTGTTCGTCGCCGTGGCCGCCGCCGACCTGGCCGCCAACGTCGTGGGGCACGGCCCCGCCGGACCCGAGACGCTCGCCGCCTCCGCCGCCGTCCTGGTGGCCGCCGCCGTCTTCCACGCATGGTGGGCACGCCGCCACGGTCACTCGCCCCCGGTTCAGAAAACGCTTGTCACCGACAATGATGAGGCAAGCGTTTCCGAAGACCGGGTACCCGGGGCACGCCTGGAGTCCGACGCGGTCCGCGCGGCCGCGGAAGGTGTCGCGCTGTGGCGGCTGCGTACGACCGTGCGCGACACCCCCGGCAGTCTCGCCCAGGTGTGCGGCGCTCTCGCCTCGCTGGGCGTCGACATCCTCACCCTGCAGACCCACCCCCTCTCCGACGGCACCGTGGACGAGTTCCTGCTGCGCGCCGCGGCGTCGCTGCCGTCGAAGGAGCTGGCCCGCGCCGTCGGCGCCGCGGGCGGCCGGGACACCTGGCTGGAGCGGGCCGACGCCCACGACCTGGTCGACACCCCTGCCCGCGTCCTGACGCTGGCCACCCGCACCGCGCTCGACCCCGCCGAACTGCCGTTGGCGCTGCGCCAGCTCGTGGGCCGCTGCACGATACGGTCGGTGCCCGCCGCCGACGGCGCGATGCCGCCGCCCGAAGGCGAGTTGGAGGAGCACGTCCTGCGGCTGCGCGACCCCTCGGGTGGCACACTCGTGGTCGAGCGGCCGTATCTGCCGTTCACGCCCACGGAGTTCGCCCGGGCCCGGGCCCTCGTCGAGCTCGACGCGCGCCTCGGGCCGCGGCTGCCGCACCACCGTGACGTGCTGACCCTGCCGGAGGGCAACGAGATCACGGTCCGCCGGGCCGGGCCGGCCGATCTCCCGGCGGCCCGTGCGATGCACGACCGCTGCTCGCCGGGGACGCTGCGCGGCCGGTACCACGGTCCCGTCGGCGACACCGACCGCTACCTGGCGCATCTGCTGAGCCCCCGACACGGCCGCACCCTCGCGGTCGAGACCGCCTCCGGGCGCCTGGTGGCCCTCGGGCACCTGCTGTGGGACGGCGAGGAGACCGAGGTGGCCCTGCTGGTCGAGGACGACTGGCAGGGCCGCGGGATCGGGGCGAAGCTGCTGCGGCAACTGGTCGCGCTCGCCGAGGGGACCGGCTGCACGGCCGTCTACGCGGTCACGCGGTCGGCGAACACCGCCATGGTCGCGACGATGCGCGGCCTCGCGCTGCCGCTGGACTACCAGGTCGAGGACGGCACCCTCGTCATCACCGCGACCCTGCGCCGGCCCGCGGACGAAGAGGTCCACGACGACCGGGCCGGGGACGACAGCGCCCGCGGCGACCGGGTCTCGCTCCGGGAGGAGGCCGCCCGGGAGCGGTGAAGGTCACCAAAGTGATCGACGCGGGGCGGGCCTGCATACCAGGATGGGCGCATGTCCGATACATCTGATGCCTCCACCGCCGAACGCTCCCCCGCGCCGCCCCGCGCGATCGCCGACGCCTACGTCGACGCCCTCGCCGAACTCGACCCGATCACGGCCCAGTACCTGGGGCTCAACCCCGGCGACGACCGGCTCCCGGACTTCTCCCCCGCGGGGCTCGAGGCGCTCGCCGACCTGTCCCGGCGCACCCTGGCCCGGCTCGACGCCGCCGAAGCCGCCGCCGCGGAGCTCGACGAGGCCGAGCGGCGCTGCGCGCGGCTGCTGCGGGAGCGGCTGGCCGCGGGGCTCGCGGTGCACGAGGCGGGCGAGGGGCTGCGGTCGGTGAGCAACCTCAGCTCCCCGGTGCACTCCGTGCGCGAGGTCTTCCAGCTGATGCCGACGGCCACCGAGGCGGACTGGACGGCGATCGCCGGACGGCTGCGCAACGTTCCGGCGGCGCTGGACGGCTACCGGGAGTCGCTGCGAGCCGGTCTGGAGCGCGAGTTGCCCGCGGGGCCGCGCCAGGTCGCCACAGTGATCGGGCAGTTGGGCGAGTGGGTGGGGGGCGATCGCAGCTGGTTCGCCGAGTTCGTCTCCTCCGCGCCCAAGGAGCTGCACGCCGGGCTGGAGGAGGCCGCCGCAAAGGCCACGCGGGCGGTGGCGGACCTGCGTGACTGGCTGCGCGACGAGTACGCCCCCGCGGTCGCCGACGCGCCCGACCCGGTGGGCCGCGAGCGGTACGCGCTGTGGGCCCGCCAGTGGAACGGCGCCGACCTCGACCTGGACGAGGCCTACGCCTGGGGCTGGCAGGAGTTCCTGCGCATCGACGAGGAGATGCGCGCCGAGGCCGAGAAGGTGCTGCCGGGCGCCACGCCGCTGGAGGCGCTCGCCCACCTGGAGCGGTCGGGCGAGGCCGTCGAGGGCGTGGAGAACGTGCGCGCCTGGCTCCAGGGCCTGATGGACGAGGCGATCGACAAGCTCGACGGCACCCACTTCGACCTGGCTGAGCCGGTCCGCAAGGTGGAGGCGATGATCGCGCCGCCCGGCAGCGCGGCCGCCCCCTACTACACCGGGCCCTCGCTGGACTTCTCCCGTCCCGGCCGCACCTGGCTGCCGACCCTGGGCCAGACCCGCTTCCCGGTCTACGACCTGGTGAGCACCTGGTACCACGAGGGCGTACCCGGCCACCACCTGCAACTGGCGCAGTGGGTGTACGTGGCGGACCGGCTCTCGCGCTACCAGGCCACCATCGGCTCGGTCAGCGCCAACCTCGAGGGCTGGGCGCTGTACGCGGAGCGCCTGATGGACGAGTTGGGCTTCCTCTCCGATCCCGGGCGCCGCCTGGGCTACCTCGACGCGCAGAAGATGCGGGCGGTCCGGGTGGTCATCGACATCGGCATGCACCTGGGGCTGCCGGTCCCGGCCGACGCCGGGTCGCGGATCGGCTGGCACCACGGCGGCGAGCTGTGGACGCCGGAGCTGGCCCGCGAGTTCTTCGGCCTGCACAGCGGCCGCCCCGCCGAGTTCCTGGACAGCGAACTCGTCCGCTACCTCGGTCTGCCGGGCCAGGCGATCGGCTACAAGCTCGGCGAACGCACCTGGCTGGCCGGGCACGAGGCGGCCCGCCGGGCGCACGGCGCGGACTTCGACGCCAAGGCCTGGCACATGGCGGCGCTGTCGCTCGGCTCGCTTGGCCTCGACGATCTGCTGGACGAGCTGTCGAAGCTGTGACCGGAGCCGCCGCGGGACCGCGCCGACCGGCGCGGTGCCCGGCGGCCCCCGGGTGGCCCCGCCTCAGCAGCCGCAGCCGGCGGCGTCGACCGGTGCGGTCAGGCGGTCGGCCGGAAGTCGCTCCATGCCGTGGGCGGTCTCCACGGCGAAGCCCTCGCGGATCCAGTACTCGATGCCGCCGAGCATCTCCTTGACCCGGTAGCCGGCACTGGCCAGGGCGTGCGCCGCCTTGGCCGCGCCGTCGCATCCGGGGCCCCAGCAGTGGACGACGACGGGCACGGCCGGGTCGAGCAACTCGTCGGCGAGCGCGGGGATCCGGTCCGTCGGCAGGTGGACCGCGCC
>CAYNNX010000142.1:15600-17023 GCA_964398515.1 uncultured Streptantibioticus sp.
GAAGTCGGCGCTTCCCGTCTCCAGGGCGGCGTGCACGTCGGAGGCGTCGGTGTGGAAGGCCAGGCGGGCGGCGAAGTAGGCGGCGGCGTCGGCAGGTTCGGCCGCGGGGACGCGCATGGCGGCGCTTGCTGTGGAGATCGTCATGTGGGGAAACCTACGGTCCCCGGAGATCGGCGAGAACCGAGGATCCACGGCGATCGCCTTGCGCCGCCGGGATTTCCCCTGCTATTGATCGCGGATGGCGACGAATTCCACCGACCTGCTCGACGCGACCGACTGGCGCATCCTCGAAGCCCTGCAGCACGACGGCCGGGCGAGCTACGCGGAGCTCGCCCGCCGCGTGTCGATGTCGGCGAGCGCCGTGACCGAGAGGGTGCGGCGGCTGGAGGAGGCCGGGGTGATCACCGGTTACACGGCGGTCATCGACCACGACCGGATCGGCCTGCCGATCCTGGCGCTGGTGCGGCTGCGCTATCCGCACGGCAACTACAAGCCGTTCCACGACCTGCTGGCCGCCACCCCGGAGATCCTGGAGGCCCACCACGTCACCGGCGACGACTGCTTCGTGATGAAGGTCGCCGCGCGGTCGATGAGGCATCTGGAGGAGACCACCGGACGGATCGGCGGGCTGGGCGCGGTCACCACCAGCGTCGTCTACTCCTCACCGTTGGAGCGCCGGCCGCTGGTGCTGTGACCCCGGTCGGTGCGGTGGCGGACCGTGGAGCCGTCGCGGCCCTTGACGACCTCCAGCTGGACCGGGATCCGCTGCCGCAGGTCGGCCACGTGGCTGACGATGCCGACGGTGCGATCCCGTTCCCGCAGGCCGTCGAGGACGTCCAGCACCTCGTCGAGCGTCTGGTCGTCGAGGCTGCCGAAGCCCTCGTCGATGAAGAGGGTGTCGAGCCTGCTGTGGCCTCCCGCCTCGTCGGTGACCACGTCCGCCAGTCCGAGGGCGAGGGCGAGCGAGGCGAAGAACGTCTCACCGCCGGAGAGTGTGGCGGTGTCGCGGGCGGTACCGGTCCAGGCGTCGACCACCTGAAGCCCGAGGCCTGAGCGGCCCCGGCCGGAGGCGCGCGCGTCGGTGTGGACGAGGGTGTAGCGCCCGGCCGACATGCGCTGAAGCCGGATGCTCGCGGCTGCGGCCACCTGTTCGAGGCGAGCGGCGAGCACGTAGGACTCCAGGCGCATGCGCAGTTCGTTCTCGGTGGAGGTGCCCGCGGCGAGCAGAGCGAGCCGGTGCAACCGGGAGTGTTCCTGGCGCAGCGGGGCGAGTCCGGCGGTGTGGCGGGCGGCTTGGGCGCCGAGCCGGTCGAGTTCGGCGCAGCGGGTGCCCGCGGTCTCCTCGGCCACGTAGGCGGCGCGCAGCCGGTCCGCGGCGGCCCCGACGGCGGCGCGGTGCGCGTGCGGGTCGGCGGGCGGGAGG
>CAYNNX010000143.1:0-3707 GCA_964398515.1 uncultured Streptantibioticus sp.
TCGGCGCAGGCTGCGCCAAGGAGCGCCTCGAAGGTGTCCGTGTCCCCCGCTGACCTGGCGGCCATCATGTTTCTGATCAATATGACACGGCGTTGACAAGTGGTATGCGGGGCGGGAGCCTATTGAACGCACACCCGCTTTCTTCCCAAGCAGCCGCCCCGACCTCAACAGAGGAAACATGTCTCGCGCTCGCAATCGATTACTCGCCACCCTGCTTGCTACCCTGCTTGGCGCCGTTCTGTGCCTGTTTGTCGGGGCCCCCATGGCCAGTGCCACCACGGGAGACCTCGGTGGCATGGAGCTCAATGAGTACTGCCAGGCGATGCACTACCAGGGCGCCGAGAAGATCGACAATGGCAATTCCAACCCCTGGGTCTGTTACTACAACAACGGCAGGTACTGGACGCCGCTGAACCTATTCGCCGCCTGCGACTGGCAGTTCAGCGACCTGGTGCGAGCCCGCTTCAACGTCCGGTACGTGGGTAACGGACGCTGCTGGGCGATCAACGCGATCGACTATTCATCCCCCAGCGACATGCCGCTGGGCGGCTACTGTAAGGCCCTCGGGTACAACACCCCGGCCCTCGACGTACACAATGTCGCGGGATGGCGATGCGTCGGATACAACGGTGTCCACTACGCCATCGACTTGCACGCCGCCTGCCGCTGGCTCAACCCGACGCTCGTCGCCCAGGGATACAGCCTGGTCTCCTACTTCAACAGCTACGGCGACGTATTCGGCATCCGCTGTCTGGCAATGAAACACAGCTGAGAGCGGCAGTCGGCTGCCCCCCGAGATCGAAGCACCACGCCGGAGAACGCCGGGCTGACTCCGTGAGTGCCCGGCGGCGGCAGGCATCGGCCGGGCGCAGCGGCGACCACCGGGCCGGTTCAGTCTCTCCTATTGTTTGGTGCCCGTAGGCCAGGGCCCTGGCCTACGGGCAGCGGTCCGAGGTAGTCGTCGGCCTTGGGCCTTAGACCGTGTCCTACATGGTCAGTTGGTCGTTGGGCTGGTCATGGGGAGTGGGCGGTGGGGATGGATCGTGCCGGATGGTCTGTGGGATATCGCCCGGCCACTGTTGCCGCCGGCGCGGGTGCGTCCGCAGGGCGGCGGAGTCGCGAACATCGACGATGAGGCGGTGTTCGCGGCCATCATCTACGTGCTGGTCAGCGGCTGTGCCTGGCGGGCCTTGCCACCATGCTTCGGGGCGTCGAAGTCGACCGTGCACCGCCGGTTCCTCATCTGGTCCAAGGCCGGCGTGTGGGGACGACTGCACCAGAAGGTGCTCCAACTCCTGGACGGCGAGGAACTGGTCGATCTGTCGCGCGCGGTCCTCGACTCTGCCCACGTCCGCGCTAAAAAGGGGGCGAACTTGCAGGTCCGAGCCCCGTGGACCGGGGTAAGCCGGGTTCCAAGATGCACGTCCTGTCCGACGCGAACGGACTGCCTCTACGCGTCGGACTCTCCGCCGCCAACACCCACGACAGCCTCGCTCTGAAGCCGATGCTGTCCCACTTCCACATGGGACACGAATCCCACGCGACCGATTCCAAACCCGTGCGGCTCCACGCCGACAAAGCCTACGATGTGCCTCACCTGCGGCGATGGCTGTGGGGCAAGAGGATCGGTGTCCGCATCGCGCGCAAGGGCATCGACTCAAGCGAACGACTCGGGCGACGCCGCTGGGTCATCGAGAGCACGCACGATGTCCTGGCTGACGGGCTACCGGCGACTCAGCCACCGATACGAGCGGCACCCGGGCAACTACCTGGCCTTTCTCGGCCTCGCCGCCGCCCTCTGCTGCTACAAACGCTTCCGCAACCTCACCATGTAGGACATGGTCTTAGAGTCCGTCAGATGAAAGCCTTCCATGTGAACTGTATGGTGTTCGGGTTTACGGCCGATACCGCCGACAAGATACGGGGGCCATTTGTCATGGTCCATTGTTCGCTGGTTCCACCTTGCCCACCCGGATACCCCTCATAACGCCCATCCGTCCTTTGGGCACATGGATACGCCATCTCCATGGAATCGTATTTTGACAGATCCCAGTACCCGTCGGGGACGCCGTTGTTGATGATGGTGCCGCGTTCCACGATCCACTCCGCCCAGCTGCCGCGGACGCTTGTAGAACCTCGCGGCGTATAGACGGTGACAGAGGTTGACTTGGTCGCGTTGGTAATGTCGAAAACTCCGAATTGACCATTGAGCGACGGCCTCTGCCCTCGATCGCCTACGCTGACCATAAAAAGCACAACGTCGCCAGGCGTGATGGGGAAGTTGGTGATCTGTGCTTCAGCTGGCTGCTGAGGAAGGAACTGCGTCCATGCGTAGTACGTCGAAATTGAGACGACACCACGATGGAGGGTCCAATAGGTATAGTTATTCTGTGCCGTTCCAGCTTGGACTAGGTCCTGCATGTTGAGGCCATCGTCCAGGCCGACCCAACTTGAGCTGGACGTCGTCTTGAAAATTTCTCCCGTCGTCACCTTCGGCACAGTCCATAGGCCTTCCACCCACTCGTAGGTGCCATTAGGCCCGCTTATGTCAAACCCGCTCCAGTTTGGCGCAGTCTTCGGTGTGCTCAGACCCGGGCCCCTGTGTGTGGCGTCCGGGCGGGGCACGCAGTGCGGTTCTATGAGGTGGGTGGGTGAGGAGATTACACGACGCCAGGCTTCGAACGCTGCTGGGGCAGATTCTGGATTTGGCCGTGGCGGGTAGCCGCGTCGGATCACCTCCTCGTCGTCAAGGACCGTGTATTCTTCCGGACCCAGTCCGGGACGCATTTCCCACTGCCGTGCTGGCTGCCATGACCGTTCTGGCGGAGGTGGCATCCGGTCTGTGGGCTCGCCGCTGACACGTAGTTCCAGCACATGTTGGACTGTGTCAGGGCCGGCCTTTGCCTCGATGTAGAGCCGAGTGTTCTCTTCGAGTTCCTCGTGCGGATGGACATGCAGATCGAGCAAGCCATCGGGGTCGGAGAACATTAGAAGAGATCCGTCACCGTCGCTGTCGGGACGTAGAACGCAACTAGCGTTCGGCAATGTCCGCATTGTGAAATGCGATTCCACTCCTGGCGGTATCGTGTAGTGGTGGTGTGATTCGACCTCCGGCCAGCCCTCCATGATGTGGCCTCCCGCCTTGCTAATCTGAGCTCTCACAGACAGTGTAGGTCGCCTCGAGGAGAGATGCAGCAAGTGAATCATCAACTGTCGCCTGATCAAATATCCGGTACGCTTAGGGCTCGCAGAAGAACAACACGTCGATTTCTGGGTCGAGTTGAGTTATCCCTGTAGCGGGCGCCGACCTGGTGCGATGTCCAGCACGGAAGGTGTTTGCTTCTCCGGGCCTCCGAGGCGTATCGCTTGTTCTTGCAGGTCCAGCGGCCACGTATCACAACGACGAGCTACAGAAGCGAAATCAGCGCGTTGTTCTTCTGCGAGCCCTAACTCGTGACCGCAGGTCCCGAACGGGCAGCGGCGTGTGAGAGCTGCTGGCTTCCCTGCGTCACTCTTAGACGTCGTTTCCTTTGGCGTGATCGTTCGTTGAGCCGTGCATGACGGACTTGATTGAGCGGTTGGTGCCGGATGAGTTATGGACGCTTTTCCGACGGGTGGTTCCTCCAACGGAGGTCATACGTCCGCAGGGCGGCGGCCGACGACGGGCGGGCGACCGCGAGTGCCTGGCGGCGATCATCTTTGTAGCC
>CAYNNX010000143.1:3807-17010 GCA_964398515.1 uncultured Streptantibioticus sp.
CCACCGGATCCTCCTCGACGAACTCGGCGCCCTCGGTGAGCTGGACTGGTCGCGGTGCGCCATCGACTCCGTCAGCCTCCGGGCCACAAAAGGGGGCCACTGACCGGACCGAATCCGACCGACCGCTCCAAGAACGTATCGAAGATCCACCTGATCACGGACCGGAACGGTCTTCCTCTGTCGCTGGGCATCTCCGGCGCCAACATGCATGACAGCCTCGGCCTGGAACCGCTGGTGCGGGGGATCCCGCCGATCCGCTCCCGGCGCGGCCCGCGCCGCCGACGACCGGCCAAGCTCCATGGCGACAAGGGCTACGACTACGACCACCTGCGCCGATGGCTCCGCAAGCGGGGCATCCGTCATCGCATCGCCCGCAAGGGCGTCGAGTCCTCGCAGCGGCTGGGCCGCCACCGTTGGGTCGTTGAGAGAACGGTGTCCTGGCTGGCCGGATGCCGCCCGCCTGCACCGCCGTTATGAACGCAAGGCCGAGCACTTCCTCGCCTTCGTCGGCATAGCCGCCGCCCTCATCAGCTACCGCCGACTCACCAACTGAAACGACGTCATAAAAGACCGCGTGGACACAACCGTAGATGAAGCAGCCCACGAGGCAACCGCCTGCCAGCGTCCTCAACGCGGCCGGACTGGCCGCGCAGATGGCCACCGGCGTGGTCACCGTCGATGTTGCGGTGGCTGCCACGGACGGCCCGGCGCTGGCGGCGTGGGTGGCGACGGGGAACGTCGCGCTGGTGGTGGCCGCACGGGACGGTAGCTGATGGCCGTCATCGCTCTGGCCGGCGGGCTGGGCGCCCCCGGCGCGACGACCACAGCCATGGTACGCCGCGGCGGAGCGCAGACGGTGCAAGAGCTGAACGCCGCGCTGCTGGGCAACCTGGTCGAGGACAAGCTGCTGCGGTGCCGCAAGCTGCCATCGACACGACCGTTACGGAAGCCGACATCGACCACCCCACGGACGCCGACCTGCTCGAACACGCGGTACGCAAGCTGGGTCGGCTGGTTGGGCGGATCAAGGAGTCCGGGGCAGCCCGGCGTACCGCTTCCGTGATCGCAGCCGGTCAGCCGGGCGCCGCTTGAAGGAGGTCTCGCGCACGCTGAGGCGTCGCACCGGCCAGGCGCTGGGCGAGATCGACCGGCTCACCGGGGAAATCGCCGCCGTGGCACCGCGCGACCTTGCGGGACGTGGAGGCGGTGGAGCGCAATGCCCGGCGCGCGCTGGGCAAGCGGCCTTGGGGACGACTTGCGCTCCTGGTGGGCGAGCTGGCCGAGACCGCGGCGGGCACCCCGCCGCCTGTTGGAGCAGACCGCCTTGCGACTGGCTGGCATCCGCACCATCCCCGACCGGCTGGTCTCGTTGGCTGACGCCGATGCCCGGCCGATCCGCAAGGGCAAGCGCCAGCACCCGACTCAGTTCGGCTACACCGCGCTCGTGGCCGAGGATGAACGCGGCTTCATCGTGGACCACAGGTCCAGCGCGGAAACCCGCCCGACGCGCCGCAACTGGTACCCGCAGTCCAGTGAGCTGTACCGAGATTTGTGGAGTCCCTGATGCCAGGGTTACGGTCCTGGCGAAGGAGAACCACCGGCACCATGGCAGCACCCCGTAAATACCCGGACGAGCTCCGCGAGCGCGCGGTCCGCGAGGTACGCGAGGTACGCGCCACCGGCCGGCCGATCGCCCATGTCGCGAAGGATCTCGGCATCCACAAGGAGGCCCTGCGTGGCTGGGTCCGCCAGGCCGAGGCCGACCGCGGCGAGCGTGACGACCGGCTCACGACCGCCGAGCGCGAGGAGCTCAGGCAACTCCGCAAGGAGAACGCCGAGTTGAAGCGGGCGAATCAGATCCTGAAAGCTGCCAGTTTTTTGGCCCAGGAGATGTGCGCCAGGAAGCGCGATGTTGATCGAGAGGCGGTGAAAGACCGCATCCGTCAGGCCGTCGCAGCGGCCTGGTAGAAGCTGGGGGGCAGCCCGATCCGGAGGAACGCCGGTGAAGGTGGCAAGCGGCCCCGACATAAGCGGGACGTGTCGGAAGTGTCAGACGGCGCGGGCCTGCCGAGCGAGGTCAGAAGGTGTAGCGCTGGCGTGGGACGGCACTCACTGCCGACCACGCACGTGTCGGAGTCGACGACCTGCCAGGTCACCCACCTGCTCAGCGCCACGGTGCCCTTGAGTACGTCCAGCACTCCGGGGCGGTCCGTGCCGTTCTGCGTCAGCCGCACGGCGGGTGCGGCAGTCTTCAGGGTCGACCGCCGCTTTGGCGCACGGCGCGCCTGGCGCTCGACCGCGGCACAGAGCTCTGCGCGGCACTTGTCCCGTCCGGCGATCCGCTCGGCGGGTGTGTCGTCGAGCAGCGTCGGGAGCGAGTACTTCAGCCCGAATACACCGGTCGAGGTCCGAGTCTGGCCGGTCTCGGAGGAAGAGATGCCTTGCTACCTGCGATGATGGGCCTGTCGAAGGCTTCATCACGGCAATACAGCAACGCATCTCCTGAATGAAATCCTCTCATGCCGCGGCACACGTCTCCGCCGTGTTCGACGAGCCGAACCTGATCGCCGATGCCGGACTGTTGCCGGTGGTCCGTGTCGCCGAGCGGGCCGGTCTGCCCGATCTGGCCGGCTCCGCGATACGGATCGAGGGCGCTGACAACAGCGGTGGCGCCCACCCGGCGGCCAAGGTGATGTCGCTGCTCGGTGCGATGTGTGCCGGGGCCGATCCATTGAGGACGCTGACCGGCTGCGGCACGGAGCAATGGACCGCGCCTTCACCGGGGCGCGCGCACCGTCCGCCTGGGCACCTTCCCGCGTTCCTTCACCCCCGGACACAACCTCCAACTCGCCGACGTGCACCGCGACTTCTTCGCGCCCTGGCCCGGCTCACTCCCTTGTTGCCCGGCGCTGAGCAGGTGATGTTCATCGACATCGACCCCACGCACCACCGTGTGTACGGCCACGCCAAACAGGGCGCCGAAGTCGGCCGGATCAAGGGTCAGCGCACGCTGCACCCGATCCTGGCCACCTTCTCCACCCCCATCGCCCGGCCCGTGATCGGGGCGGTCCGCCTGCGTCGCGGCAAGACCGCCGACCACCGCGGCGCGGCAGGTCACGCACCCGATGCGCCCATCCGTGGGCTCAAATAGCTGACGTCCCGTCAAGTCTGATTGCCGTGCGCGGCCACTGCCACGACGCTCTAGGCGTGACCTCGGACGTAGGCCGCCTCGCATCGACCGAGTGGTTCATGTATCGCCTGTGAGCTGGCTCATCGTCACCGAGTCTCGCACCCCAAGGGCCCAGATCTCGACCGTGACATGCACCTTTTCGTCTCGATCCCCTACACCACCTGGCGGGACGCCATCACTCGCCGTGGACGACTTCGGGACCGGCTGGTCGAATCCGGCATACCTCAGGATGCGGAGCGGCTGCAGGCCACGGGCCGCGACTGGAGGCAGGGCTGGCAGTTCGGTCGGCCGGGACGGGCCGAGGAGATCACCCGTCGGATCGCCACCCGGGCCACCGATCCGCCAGGAGCGATATATCGTTTATTTAGGAAATGCGTGGCAAGTTCCCTTTTCCCCTCTTGACGTCTCGCCGGGATGGCGCGGATCCTGGATTCGTGGCAGTAGATCCGCAGCGCACCCCGCGCGCGGATGCCAGGCCAGCGTGGTGGTCGACGCGATTGAGCGTCCAAGACCGGCCGACGCTTCAGCGCTTCGGGCTGAGCGGCGGGTGAATTCCCCCGCTTCCTCAGCCCCGTCGGTCCCGTCTCCAAGGTCCTACGGGGCCCAACCCGCCTTGCCACAGGGCAGTTCACGCATGAGCACGCCATTGCCAACTCCCCACTCCACCCCTTCATGGTTCTCCCGCCCCGACACCGATCGGCACCCCATGCGTCGTGCCGGTGACCGCGCCACGAGCCGCACACCGGCGCGCCGGGCGACGGACGTCAGGGCCACCCAGCGCACCGTCACTTTGGTGATTCCGGCGCACAATGAGGCTCGGAACATCCCCTGGGTCTTCCAGCAGATCCCCACCACCTGCGTCGACGAGGTCATCCTGGTCGACGGCGCCTCCGACGACGCCACCGTGCACATCGCCCAGCACTGCCTCCCGACCGTACGCAGCGTCCAGCAGAGCGCCCCCGGCAAGGGGAACGCGCTGTGCACCGGCTTCCACGCGGCGACCGGTGAGTACATCGTGATGATGGACGCCGACGGCAGCATGTGGCCCGGCGAAATCCCGCACTTCCTGCACTTCCTGGAAAACGGCTACGACTTCGTCAAGGGTTCGCGGTTCATCGCCGGAGGCGGCTCGCTGGATCTCACCCGCATCCGGTCCCTCGGCAATCGCGCACTGCTCGCCGTGGTCAACCGGCTCTACCGGACCAGGCTCACCGACCTGTGCTACGGCTTCTGCGCCTTCCGCCGCAGTTTCCTCGAGGAGCTCTCCCCGCACGCCTCCGGCTTCGAGATCGAGGCCGAGCTGATCGCACATGCTCTTCGCGCGGGCCTGCGGATCGCCGAGGTACCCAGCCTCGAACTTCCCCGCCGCAGCGGGAGCTCGCATGTGCACGCGATCTCCGACGGTCGCCGGGTTCTGAGAGTGCTGCTCTCCGAGCGCCCGGGTACTCGGAGCGCCGCACTGCTGGGGGTGCGGGAGCGATGACCGGCACCGGTCGGCGCACCGAAGCGGCCCGGCTGGGCCTCCAGGTGCGCGACCGGCGACACGTTCAGCTCCACGCGGACGACCCGCTCCGGATCGCCCGGCTGACCGTCCGCCCGGACACCAGGCCCGAGTTGTTCCGCGCGTCGACACTCCGGCAGGGCGCACCGCTCGGACCGCTCCGCGCGGGGCCCGTGACCAAGGCCAGACGGGGGTACCGCCGTGTCATCGTACTGCTGGGCCGCTGCACCACCGGCCCTTCTCCACCGCACTCGGGAGCCTGACCGTGCCCCGTTCCCGTACCGACCGCAGAGCCGACGAGGGGGGCGTCGAACCGTGGACATCACCGTGTATCACCCCGACGAGCTGAGCTCCCGTGACCGTGCCGCATGGGCGGACCTGCAGTCACCGGCCGCGCAGTCCGGCAGCACGGCGCTCGCCAACCCCTTCCTCTCCTACCAGTTCGCGGCCGCGGTCGGCCGGCACCACCCCGGCGTACACGTCGCGGTGGTCCGCGAGGGAGGCGAGCCCACGGCCTTCTTCCCCTTCCAGCGGGGACTGTGGGGCGTCGGAAAGGCGGTCGGCCTCGGGCTGTCCGACTGCCAGGGCATGGTGCACCGGCCGGGCTTCCAGGGGGACGCACGCGAGTTGCTGACCGCTTGCTCCCTCGTCATCTGGGACTTCGATCACTTGACGGTCGGTCAGAACATGTTCGAAGAGAGCATCCGGCGGCGCTGTCCCTCCCCCGTCATCGACACGCAGGGCACCTACCAGGAGTACCTCGCTCGGCTGCGCAGCCGCTTCCCGCACGTCCAACGGGTCCTGCTGCGCCAGGAACGCCGGCTCGGTGCCGAGGTGGGCGAGGTCCGCTATGTGCACGACGAGCGGGATCCGGCGATGCTCCGCACGCTCATGCGGTGGAAGTCCGCGCAGTACCGCAGGACCGGCCGGAGCGACCGCTTCGCCCAGCCGTGGATCGTCCGGCTCCTGGACGACCTCTTCCACACTCGCGCCGGGAACTGCACCGGGTTGCTCTGCGTGCTCTACGCGGGCGAGCGGCCGCTCGCCATCAATTTTGGCTTGCGCTCGCAGCACGTGCTGGCCGGGTGGTTCTCGGTGTACGACCCGGCATACGGGAAACGCAGTCCCGGCATGCTGATGCACCTGAAGATGGTCGAAGGGGCCGGGGCGGACGGGCTGACCTACCTGGACCTGGGGCGCGGGGAGAAGTGGTACAAGGACGTCCTGAAGACCCGCGACCTGATGGTCGCCGAGGGCTGGGTGACCCGCCCCCATCCGGTCGCCCTCGCCTACCAGGCTGGACGCGGCCCCCTACGCACGCTGCGCAACACCGTCGTCGAACGCCCGGAGCTCTTCGGGCCGGCCGACAAGCTCCTCAAGCAGCTGGGGCGCCTGCGTTCGGCGCTCCGGCCGGCCGCTGCGCCGGGCCCCATGCCCCCTGGCGGTCCCAGGATACCGGCCGACCCCATGACACACGTCGGGGAGGGCGCTTGAGTATCGAGATCTCGGTGGTCATCTGCGTGTACACCGAAAAGCGGTGGAGGGACATCCTCGCCGCGGTCGCCTCCGTCTGGCAGCAGAGCCTGCGGGCCCACGAGACGTTCGTCGTGGTCGACCACAACCCGAATCTGCTGCGCCGGATCCTGGTCCACTATGCCGGTGACGACACCGTCACCGTCCTGGCCAACACTAGGCCGCGCGGCGTGTCCGGGGGCCGCAACACGGGCATCGCCGCCGCCGGCGGCTCGGTGATCGCCTTTCTCGACGACGACGCGGTCGCCGACACCGACTGGCTGCGGCACTTCGCCGACGCGTACGCGGATCCCCGGGTGATGGCGGTCGGCGGACGCACGGTCCCGGCCTGGGTGTCCGGTCGGCGGCCGACGTGGTTCCCCCGCGAGTTCGACTGGGTGGTGGGCGCCTCGTACCTGGGACAGCCGGTGGGATGGGGCCCGGTTCGCAACGTCATGGGCGGCAACGCCTCCTTCCGGCGTGCCGCCTTCGAGGTGGCGGGCGGCTTCGCCACCGGCATTGGGAGGGACGGCGACAAGTGGCCGCTGGGCTGTGAGGACACCGAAATGTGCATCCGGCTGCAGCGCGCCATGCCCGACGCACTGGTGCTGATCGACGACCGCGCGGTCATCCGCCACCGGGTCCCACAGGCCCGGGAGCGCTTCCGGTACCTGTGCACCCGCTGTTACGCGGAGGGGCTGTCCAAGGCCCTGGTCACCCGCAGCGTCGGCACTGCGGCCGGGCTGGAATCCGAGTGGCGCTACACCACGCGGGTGCTGCCCGCCGGGCTGATGCGCGCACTCCTCGACACGGTGCGGGGACGGCCGGGAGGCGCGGGACGGGCCGGGGCCATCATCTCCGGGCTGTCGGCCGCGGCGGCCGGGTACGCCCTCGGCACGCTGCGGGCACGGCGTACCGGCGGCGCCTCCGTCGTACCGGTACCGGGGCCGCGGCCGCACGGTGCCCGATCGAGGACCGGCGGCGAGCAGATCACCCCCGCACGGACCGGTGAGGAGACGCCATGACCGCCCTGCGGTCGCCGGCCGGCCCGGTCCCGATCCTGATGTACCACGCGGTGACCGACACCCCCACCGCGGCCGCACGCCGCCTGTCGGTGACCACCGGCGCCTTCGTCGACCAGGTGGAGGTGCTGGCCGCGCACGGCTGTTCACCGGTCACCGCCACGCAGCTGGGAGCCGCCTGGCGGGACGGTTGTGCACTGCCGCCGCACCCGGTGCTGATCACCTTCGACGACGGCTACGAGGGTGTGTACCGGCACGCCCTGCCAGCCTTGCGGAAGTACGGCTTCACCGCCACCCTGTTCGCGGCCACCGGCTGGCTGCGCGGGCGGGACAGCGCCGACCTGGCCCCGGGCGCGCCGGACACCATGCTCGACTGGAACCAGCTGCGGGACCTGGCCGCGGCAAGGCTGGAGATTGGCGGGCACAGCCACAGCCACCCGCAGCTGGACCAACTCTCCGACGAGCGCCTGTGGTTCGAGCTGCTGCGCTGCCGGGAGATCCTACGCGAGGAGCTCGGCAGGCCCCCGGTGTCGTTCGCCTACCCGTTCGGCTACTCCGACCGCCGGGTGCGCGGCAGCGTGCGGGCCGCCGGTTACCAGATCGCACTGGCGGTGGGTAACGCACCGGCCCGGCGCGGCCAGGGGCCCTACGCGCTGACCCGGCTCACGGTGCGGCGCTCCACCGGGATCAAGGAATTCGAGCGACTCGTCGAGGGCCGGTGGATCGGTCCGGACATCGCAAGGGACCGTGTGGTGACCCTGAGTTACGCGCTTGTCCGCAGATCCCGACAAGGCATGCGGAAAGTGCGGGAAGCCAGTGTTTGAATCGATCTCACGGCGGGTCTCCGCACCGGCGAGGACCGGCCGGGGACCGGTGGCCCCGCAGCCTACGCGTGACGCGGGCTTCGGCCTGCGCGGCCTGCGGGGACGGCATCGACGCGGCAGCCCGCTGTTCCGCAACGCATACGCACTGATGCTCAATACCGGCCTCTCCGCCGGGTGGGGGTTCGCCTACTGGCTGCTGGCCGCGCACTACTACTCCGACTCCGCGGTGGGTCGCGGCTCCGCGGCGATCGCGGCGATGAAGCTCCTGGCCGGGCTCGCCGCTGTCACCCTGCCCGGGGCGCTGACCCGTTTCATACCGGCCGCCGGCCCCCGCACCGGCAAGCTGATCACGGGGACCTATCTGTCGAGTGCGCTGGCCGTCGCCGTCGCCGCCGGGGTCTTCCTGCTCCTGCTGGGCCTGTGGGGGCCCTCGTACCAGCTCCTGCACGGCGTGCTGCCGGGACTGGGGTTCGTCGCCGCGGTGGTCGGCTGGGCGGTGCTGACGCTGCAGGACGGCGTGCTGACCGGGCTGCGCAGCGCGGTGTGGGTGCCGGTCGGCAACACCGTCTTCTCGGTCGCCAAGATCGTCCTGCTGGTGATGCTGGCGGCAGTGATCCCGACGGCCGGTGTCTATGTCTCCTGGGTGGCAGCGATCGCTCTGTCGGTCGTCCCGCTGGGATGGCTGGTCTTCCGGCGGCTGGTTCCCCGTCACATCAGGGCGACCGAGGGGGAGGCGGAACCGCCCGGGGCGCGGCAGATCGGCCGGTTCCTCGCCGGTGACGGCACCGGGTCGCTCTTCTCGCTGGCTGTGATGTACCTGGTGCCGGTGGTAGTCGCCGCCCGGATCAGCCCCGCGCTCAACGCGTACTTCTACATCACGGTGCTCATCGCGTACACCCTTGACCTGCTGGCGATCAACATGGGCGCCTCGCTGACTGTCGAGGGGTCGCACGCCCCGGCGCGCCTCGCCGAACTGAGCCGTGCCGCGCTGTGGCGGATGGCCCTCATCATGATCCCGATCTGCCTGCTGCTGGTGATCCTCGCGCCGCTGATCCTGGGGGTCTTCGGACCGGGATACGCCACGCACGGCGCCCCACTGCTGCGGCTCATGGCCATCGCCACCCTGACCCGGGTGCTCTTCGAGGTGTACTTCGCGGTGTTGCGGGTGCAGAGCCGAACCTCCCGGGTCGCCCTGCTCCAGGGCCTGCTGTGCGTGCTGGTACTCGGCTCCACGCTGGTGCTGCTGGGGCCGCTGAGCATCGCCGGTGCGGGCGTCGCCGAGTTGGCCGGCCAGAGCGTGATCGCAGTGATCGCCTGCTTCGGCCTGGTCCGGGCGCTTCGCGGCTCGCCCGCGGCCCCGCGGACGGATGCGCGGACGGATGCCGGGGATCCCGTGGAGTCCGTTCCCCCGCCACCGCCGGACCGCCCGGGACGGCGGCTGCGTTCCCGGCTACCGCGCCTGCCGTGGGCGCCGCTCCTCGGCTGGCTCGTGCTCGGTGCGGCGGTGGCGCTCTTCTGGCTGCCGCTGCGCGGGATGAACGACGGCTCACTTGCGCGGATGAACGGGCTCGGCCTGATCTCGGCGCTGCCGCACCTGACGCTGCTGGGCGCCGGGTTGCTGGTGGTCACCTTCGCCTGGGGACTTCGGCTGCGTACGCCGCACCCGTGGCTGCTGCTGGCGACGTTGCTGGCGACCGTGGTGTCGTTGCACGGCGTACCGGCCGTGCTGGAGGCGTACCCCCGCTTCCCGATCGCCTGGGAGCACGCGGGCTTCGTCGACTTCGTCCAGCGGACCGGGAGCCTGGCGCCCCATCTGGACGGTCGCTTCTGCTGGCCGGGGTTCTTCCTGACCATGGCCCTGGTCGCCAAGGCCGGGATCGCGGACCCGACCCAGCTCATGCGCTGGTGGACGCTCGCCCTTCAACTGCTCTATCTGGCACCCCTTTTCCTCCTGCTCCGGGCGGTACGAGCCACCTGGCGTGCCAAGTGGTGGGCGGCCTGGTTGTTCGTGGTGGGCGGCTGGGTCGGCCAGGACTACTTCTCCCCCCAGTCGTTCGGCTACCTCCTCTACCTGCTGTTCGTGGCCGTGCTGTTGGTGTGGTTCCGCGAGGCGCGCCAGGACGCCGGCGACCGGATCCCGGGTGAGGCGGAGGTGCTGCCGATCGGACGCACCCAGCGTGCGCTGCTGCTCGCACTCCTCCTTGGGTTGTTCGCGCTCGCGACGGTCAGCCATCCGCTCACCCCGTTCATGATGGTCGGCGCGTCGGCGGGGCTGGTGTTCTGCCGACGATCGACACTGCGTCAGCTTCCGCTGCTTTGCCTCGCGGTGGCGTCGGCATGGATCGGATACTTCGTCGAGGGCTACTGGTCCGGCCAGCCCCATGTGCTCTTCGGCAGTCTGGGGGCGCTGGTCGGCAATGTCTCCAGCATCACCGAGACCCTTGTCGCCGGCGGCAGCGGCCTGCACGACCTGGTGCTCTACGTCAGGGTGGCGCTGGCCGCGAGTGTGCTGACGCTGGCCGCCTACGGCTGGCTGCGCCGGCGCCGGGCGGGGATCCGCGACCGCGCTCCGCTCGTCCTGATGCTGGTCCCGTTTCTCAGCCTGGCGCTGCACGACTACGGCGGTGAGATCCCGCTGCGCGCCTTCCTGTTCGCGCTGCCCGCCGCCGCCGTACTCGCCGCCCTGGCGTTCTTCCCGCGGGCCTCCGCCAACGGCAGCCACCCGTGGCGGGGCCCGATTGCCGCGTTGCTGGCCGGGCTGGTGCTCATGGGCGGCTTCCTGGTCGCCCGCTGGGGCAACGAGCCGTTCGAGAGAGTACGTCCCGGCGAGCCGGCGGCGATGAACTACGTTCTCGCCCACGACTCGCCGACGGCCCGGATCATGTGGCTCAACGCCGACCCGTCGATCGACCCGTCGAACGACCTGTCGCCCAACCTGCCGTGGCGCGTCACCCGCGACATGGAGAACGTGCGCTACGAGCCGATCCCCGCGCCGCGAGACCCGACCCACATCGCACCCGTGGTGCGGGCGCTGAAGCACGCGGGCTCCAACTCCTACCTGGTCGTCTCCCGCGGGTCGTCGGCGTTCCTTGAGCTCCGTGCGAACTACCCCGTCAACTGGCACGACCGAGTGACCACCACTCTCGACCGGAACACGGCACTGCGTAAGGTGGTCTCCACCCCGGACTCCGGCGTCTACGTGCCGGCCAAACCGGAAACGGGTCCGGTGCCGCCCGCGGACAACCACCCGACCGGGCTGACCGTGACCTGGACACCCTGGTCGGTCGTGGGTGGCATCGCCGTACTGCTGCTGATCGTCATCCTGGTGACGGTTGAGTTCGTACGGGTCCTGGCACCGCGGCTGACCGCGGGGTGGCGACGGGCGATGCGGACCTCCCTCTGGCTGGCGGTGCCGCTGGGGGCGCTGGTGACGGCCGTGCTCACCGACCGCTTCCTGACGATCTAGACAATGCTGTGTAGATAGGCGTTGGGCGGAGTGCGTCAAGTCGGCCGCAAGAGGACGGAGCTCCTGCTAGGCGGCCCGAAGGGGACCCCTGCCGGCGGTGGCGGCGAAGGCGCCACCGGGAAGATCGAGCCGAGGTGGGTGAGGCCGGCGGCGGCCAGGTTGGCGAGCGGGCCGCGTTCGAGTGAGATGCCCTCGACGGGGTTGAGACGCCATCCGCTTATCGATCACGGGGTGGCCTGGTCGAACAGGGTTCCTGATCGGGTGATCGCGCGAGAGTTGGCGCATGACAGCAGGACCTCTTGGTAGTCATCCCGGGCCCTGTCGATCCCGCCCCGTGGATCCTGCTGGCCAAATGTCGTGTCCTGGGGTGTGGAGATGTGGTTGGCACTGTGGTGGCCGGTCTTGTCGTTCCCGGTCGCTGGGGTGGGAGTCATGTCGTTGCGGCCGGAGGAGTGGCCCGAGGTCCCCGAGGCGACGGCGCGGGTTGCGCGGGCTGCGGCAGGACGTGGGGAACTGCCGTTGGCGATGCGGGTGCGGGACGAGTTGGGCGGGTTGTTCGCGGATGCACAGTTTGCCGTGGAGTTCGGTCGCCGGGGCCGGCGTGGCTGGTCGCCGGGACGCCTCGCGATGGTGACCGTGCTGCAGATGGCGGAGAACCTGACCGACCGCGCCGCTGCCCATCGGGTCCGGTTCGACTTGTCGTGGAAGTACTGCCCGGGCCTGGAGTTGGAGGACGTCGGGTTCGATGCCTCGGTGCTCTCGGGGTTCCGCACCCGGGTGGTCGAGCACGGGCTTGAGGAGCGGGTGCTGGACCTGCTGCTGGTGGCGCTCAGAGAGAAGGGTCTGGTCAAGGCCGGGGGAAAGCAGCGTACCGATCCCACTCATGTGCTTTCGGCGGTGAGGGAGTTGAACCGGCTGGAGCTGGCCGGGGAGACGGTGCGAGCCGCGCTGGAGGCGTTGTCCGCCGCGGCCCCCACCTGGGTGGCGCAGGCGTTGGAGGGCAGTGGAACCGGCGTTACGGGCGGCGGATCGATACGTCCTGGCGCCCGCCCGGCTCCCAGGCCCAGCGGGACCAGCTCGCTCAACAGGGTCTGTCATAGCGGGCGGCTGCCCGGAGTGGACCGCACAGTCCAGGTGTCGCCGCCGACGAGGAGGGCGGCGAGGTCGCCCTTGCCCTGCTGCTCGACAGCGGTGTCGAGCTGCTCGGCCATCTCGGTGTCGTAGACCGGGCGGTCGACCGAGCGCAGCACGCCGATGGGGGTGTGGTGCAGGGTGTCCGGGTCGGCGAGGCGGGAGAGTGCGAAGGCCGTGGTCGGGGATGTCGCGTGGGTGTCGTGGACCAGGATCTGCGCCTCGTTCTGCGGCGTGACATCGACAATCTTCAGGTCACCGGTGGCCGGGTCCCGGACGACGCCCTTGGCGCCCCTTTCATCCGCAAGAGGCGTGCCGAAGCGGATCGGCTCGCCGTGCTCGAGGCGGATGACGGCCTCCTGGGCCTGCTCCTTGTCCTTGAGGACTTCGAAGGCGCCGTCGTTGAAGATGTTGCAGTTCTGGTAGATCTCCACCAGGGCGGTGCCGGGGTGGTCGGCGGCCTGCCGCAGGACATCGGTGAGGTGTTTGCGGTCGGAGTCGACGGTGCGGGCGACGAAGGAGGCCTCGGCGCCCAGGGCGAGGGAAACGGGGTTGAA
>CAYNNX010000144.1:0-17000 GCA_964398515.1 uncultured Streptantibioticus sp.
CTCTCCGACGCCGGCACCCGGTCCTGGTGGTCCGCGGCTTCGGATCCCGGTCTTATACGGGATGGACGAGGGACGACCACATCCGGGCAGATCCCGGTGTGTCTCCTCAACCGCACTCCGACGACTCCCTCACCCAACTCCCGGTCGTCACATGCCAATTATTCGGCGCAGCGTACGCCTCCTCGACAACCGCTACCGCCAACGCCGTGGCAGTGCCTGCCCACGCCCTCGCAGGGCGGGCCCCCGTTCCAGCGGCGGCTCATCGGGGCGTCGCTTCCGTGAACCGACCGGTGCCGTGCCGCGTCCTCCTGAGGTGACGCCGGAACCAGGGGTGCGTCGGGTGGAGGGGGCGGGTGCTGGATGACGGGTGAAGTGGCAGGGGTCGGGCTGTGCGCCCTAGCGGGCTGGGCGTGCCTGTGGGCCGGTGTCCGCGAGTGTCGGTTGCAGGGCCGGCTGCGCCGATACGGGGTGCACGCCGAGGGTGTTGTGGTCGACCGGCAGCGACTCTCGTCGGACGATCCGTGGGCGCCGGTGATCGAGTTCGCGGACCGGCAGGGCCGGCGTACCAGGTTCCAGCCCAGAGCAACCGGCGCGGGCCTCGAGCTGGACGTCGGGGCCCATGTGCCGGTCGTTTATCTGCCGGAACGGCCTGATACGGCTCGGGTGTTCACTCGCAGACACCGCGTGGTGCCCATCGTCTCACTGTCGATCGGCGGAATGGTGTTCCTCGGCGCCGCGACCCTGATCGCGCTGACGCGCTGAGACCACATCGACCGGTGACCGCATCCTCGTGAGAGCTACCGGGACTGTTCGCTCACCGGTGATTCGCAGTGGTCCCGGTGACCGTGTTTTTCCTGGTGGATCGCTGATCGTGCGCTCGATCCCGAGTTCGCATCATGGCAAGGGTCTGGTGGCCCCAGCCGTGCCACCGCAGCTTCGGGAGAAGCCGCACAGCGTCATACTCGGCGAGACCGCCACCCGATGAGCGTCTTCAAACCCGCCGGCGTCCCGGGCTGGTCCGGGCTGGTCCGACCTGTCGTGCACGACCGGGCCCGGTCAACCCCTCTTCCAGGGGTGCGAACAGCGGCCTGGCTCGGTTTCGGCCAACTGGAGAGACCCTTCGAGGACAGGGGCGCTGATCCACCGCCGGCTCATGCCTGGCGCCATCACTCCACCGAGCGCGCGCTCAGTCGTCATCGCTTCGCGATCACCACGTTGCCCTGCCCGCAGCGCACACCTCCGATGCCTCCCTGCGGAGGCCCTGCGGCTCAGGTGTCAGCGGGTGGACGGCGGCGGTCGGGAGTGAGCAGGTAGGCGATCGCCATGTCGCTGAGTTCGTCCGCATACCGCCTCTGCGCCGCCGCGTCCGCGAGGCGGTCGGGGCGTACGGAGTTGTGGAAGCAGGCGCCGAGGATGGCGCGGGCCACGGTGTCCAGCGCTGTCTTCGGGTTAGAGCGCCGGATCTGGCTGGCGTAGGGGGTTGCTGCTTCGAGCAAGAGGCGGTGGATCTCGGTGATGGCGCGGGCGCCGCGGTCCAGCGCACTGGTTCCCCGCGCCCGCAGCAGCTCGGGAAAGAGATTACTGCTGTCGACGAAGGACTGCAGCAGCGCGCGCGCATAGGCGTCCATGACACCGGACAGCGACGGCTCAGCCATGCGCAGTTGCTCGGCCACATACTTCTCACGTCGTTCCAGCACGCGCTCCGACAGGGCGTTGATCAACTGCTCCCTGCCTTCGAAGCGGCGGTAGATCGAACCGACCGAGACGCCGGCGCGTTCCGCGACGCCTGGGATCGTCATCTCCTCCAGGCCGGCCGAGGTGACGAGTTCTTCGGCCGCCTGCAGTACACGAGCCAGCGTCGCGGCGCTGCGCGCCTGCCGAGGTTCCCGGTAGTGCACTCGGCGGTGTGGCTCCTCAGTCATGTTCCACATGGTATCGGCGGCGGCTTCGGCGAACGTCCTTGACAAGTGGTGTGCGCTCGCTCGTATTATGTGAATGAGAATTCGCATTCACATTTAGGGGCCAGCCTACAGTGAGGAGCCATCCATGCCAACGCAGCTGGAGGGCGCGGCGGAGGCCCGCGCCCTGATCACCGCAATACATGCGCGCCGGGGGGAGCTGGCCGAGGGCGGTTTCGCCAGTGACCGTGACAACGCGGACCCCACCGCCAACCTGGCGCTGCTGGCCGAGATCGGGGCGGCTCGGCTCGCCGTTCCCGCCGAGTACGGGGGACTGTGGGACGGCACGGAACACGGGGGGTGGGGCGCGGTCATCCGGGCGGTGCGGGAGGTCAGTGCGGGCGACGGTCCCACCGGGCAGAACTGGCTCACCACCATCCTGGTGGCCCGCGAGCTGTTCGGCCCCCGCAGCGACCTTCCGAGGTCGACCCGCGTCGAACTGGCACGCCGGATACTCGACGACGGCCTGAGGCTCGTCTCCTCCGCCGCGGAAACGGGCGCGGCGGGCAGGACGACCGCACGGCCCGCTGAGGGTGGGGTAGTGCTGAGCGGCACGAAGAGCTTCAACACCAACAGCGGCGGCCTGGGCATGGCCATGGTCCGCTGCCTGCTGCAGGGCGAGCAGTCCGCGCACCACCAGGCCCTGGTGGACCTCAACCACCCCCGGGTGCGGTTGCACGGTGACTGGGACAACATGGGCCAGCGCGGCACCCGCAGCCAGACGGTCACCTACCATGATGTCTTCGTGCCCGACGGCTGGCACCAGCCGGCAGGCGAACAACTCTCCCCAGTCTTTCTCGGCGCGGCAATGCTGCTGCACGCCGCCTTGATGCAGGGCATCGGCGAAGGCGCCCTGGACGCCCTCGTCCAGCACACACGCACCATGAAACGCGGCTCGCTGCCCCAGTTCGCCACCCCGGCCGAGGACCCGCTGATCCTGCGCCGCATCGGCGCCCTCTCCAGCAAGCTGGGCGCCTCCCGCGCCCTGCTGCACAGCGCGGCGGACCAACTGGAGGCAGCCCGGGACGGCGAGGACACGGACGCCATCACCGTCGACTGCTTCCGGGCCAAGGTCGCCGCCGTCGAAGCCGCCCTCGAGGCCGCCGCCGAGATCCACGAGATCACCGGCGCGCGCAGCACCTCCAACGCCTACCGGTACGACCGCTACTGGCGCAACGCCCGCACCTTCGCCTCCCACGACCCGACCGACGCCAAGACCGTCTACATCGGCGGCTATGAGCTCGACAATCACCTCCCGCCGCTGTCCACGGTCATCCGCTTCTGAGCACCAGGCACGGCTCGGCCCGGCCACCGCGCCGGGCCCCGCACCTCCTCCTGCCGGCACCCCGAAAGCAACCGACATGCCTCACAACGACAGCGCATCCGCCCACGGCACCTGTCCGAGCCTCGTCTCCGACGCTCTCTTCCGGCAGGCCATGGCCTCGGTGGCCACACCCGTCTCCGTCGTCACCACCACTGAGGGAGACACGCCGTACGGCACCACGGTGAACGCCTTCGCCTCCCTGTCCATGAACCCGCCGATGGCTCTGATCGCACTCGACGAGAACTCCAGTCTGCTGGCCGTCCTGCGCCGCACACACCGCTTCGCCCTCAACGTACTCAGCGCCGGCCAGGACAACCTCGCAGGCTCCTTCGCCCGCAAGGGCCACCCCAATAAGTTCGCCGGCATCAACTGGCGCCAGGAGGCCGGTCTCCCACGGCTCGCCGGTGTCAGCATCTGGCTCGCCTGCACCGTGGACCACTTCCTCCCCGGCGGGGACCACACCATCGCCGCGGGCCTCGTCACCACAGCCGACGTCAGCGAGGAAACCGCCCCACTCACCTACCATCGCCACCAATTCGGCACCCACGTACCGACCGACGCACCCTACGAGACCGGTCCCTCCACGCTGCCACGGCAGTAAGTCCACTCATCGAGGCCCGCGTTGGCCGACAAGACCGATTGACTTCGCCGCATCACCCCGAGTTCATCAGTGAGGAAGCTCATCGTGATTCGTGCAGGTCAATGGCCCTTGTATGACAAGCGTTTGGGGAACTCGCGCATGTCGCGGCCTGATCGTTTCGGGAGATCATCCGTCAGCCGGTTCCGGGCTGTTTTCCTGGCTCCCGCACGCTGCATACCGGCCCTCCTACCCTGCGAGCAGGGTCCCCGCGGTGGGCCCGCGAGGGAAGGGACATGGCTCAGAACCTGATGGTATGGCTGATAGAGCGTCGCGCGGTGCTGGAAGAACGCGCTGGGCAGCTACGCAAGCAGCTGGCCGGCATCGAGGCCGAAGTGGCCCGACTGGAGGCCGCCGAGATCGTCTACCAGCAGTACCCAGGAGGACGCCGACGCCGGGTACCCCGACGCCGAGGCCTGGCAGCAGGCCCTGGGCGGGAGGCCACCGGCGGAGAACCGGATCCTGACCAAGGTGCGCATGCACTCGCGGCACGCGACCGCGCTCGTACGGGCCCTGCTGGTGCTGACGTACCACCAGGTCGCGCGGTGACGGACGATCTCTCCGCGACGATCACCGTGGCGAGCCGCGGGAGCACCCCAACGACTTGTCACCCCAGGGCCGGTGACCTGCACGAATCACGATGAAACCTCCTCATTGCCTCAATCCTGCTCTGGATCTGACCTTTCAAGACGATCTTTAGCGGCCATCGACTACTCGATCGTCGGGGGCGGCACATCGACCGCGTTGCCCCGTTTCGCCGCGAACCGGACGCGCGCCAATCCCCCCAGCGACCACATGACGGACCCGTCACGAAGGTTGAGGCCAACCAGAGCCAACCATTGACATCGTCAACTCACGCAGCAGTAAAAGCTTGTGCATACTTATTCGATATCAGGGATCCAAGGACCGTCAAACCTTCGGGCAACAGGGGGCGTACGCCAGACGAAGAAGCCCTGGTTCCTGAAAATCTACGCGCATCTACTTGCTCGGCATCCGTTTCGCGGTGACCATTCGGACGGCAGTCATCTGGCCATGCACCGTCATTGAGCGGAGGCGCATCGATGAGGAAGTGGAAGAAGAGATCGGCGAGTGTGGCCCTGGTCGCCACCATCGCCCTGGGCGGGGCCTCGCTGGCCATGGCCGAGGGGGCAGGAGGGCGCCCCGCGACCGGCGTCGGCTCGTGCACGCTGAGGGGATGGAACCCGGCGGCGAGCCCGGCGAACGCCAAGAACCTGCCGCTCGGCAAGCGTCCGATGACGTACAAGCCAGATGACGTCGACTGCACCGGCGCGAAGTTCGCCGCGCCCGGCGTGGAGTTCGCGAAGTTCCCGCAGCCGAAGAACTTCAAGATCACCAACAAGAGCGTCACGCGGACGGCCGGCAGCCATCAAGCGGTCGTGGCGCAGCCCACTGCGGCGGTGAACCCGCTGGCGCCGTACTTCCCGCCGTTCCAGCACTTCGTGGTCATCTACCGGGAGAACCACACCTTCGACGACTACCTCGGCGACTGCGCGACCACGATCCAGGCGGGCTGCAACGGCCAGGTGCAGAGCACCAACCACATGAGCTCCGTGCCGAACCTGCACACGCTGGCCAAGACTTACGCGCTGTCCGACTCGTACAGCACCGGCGTTCAGCCGCCGTCCGGCCCCAACCACTGGTTCCTGTTCTCGGGGCAGTCCTCGTCCAGCAGCCAGCAGCAGTCCTACCCTTCGAACGGCACGCAGTTCGACCGCTTCCTGCAGAGCGACTCGGGTCCCACGGACGAGGGCACCAACGCCTGCACGACTCCGACCGGCACCAGCAGCGGCACCAGCCCGTACACGTTCATCATGAACGGCGACATCTACTGGATGCTCAACAGCGGCAGCGGCTACTGGAAGAACCCGGCCGACAGCAGCGTCGAAGTACTGCCGCCCAACCGTCCGGGCACGAACATACCCGAAGAGCTGCACACCAACGAGTACACCTGCCACAACCAGAGCATCCCCGACAGCACGGTCGCCAACGACTACCTCAACTTCATCAAAACCAACGGGATGCCGGCGTACAACTACATCGAGCTGTTCAATGACCACCCCGGCACCTACCAGGACATCTCCGGCAACGACACCGCGACGAACAACATCGTCAACTCCATCATGAGCAACCCGACGTACAAGAACAACACCCTGATCGTCGTCACCGAGGACGACACCCAGAACGGCAGCAACGGGCCGGACCACGTCAGCAACACCTACCGCGTGCCGCTGCTCGTCATCGGGTCGCCGACCTACGTCAAGCAGCACTACGTCTCGCACGTGGCGTACTCCACCGCCAACGTGATCGCGGCGATGGAGCGCACGATGGAGAACGTGCACTCCGGCGTCATCGACCCGAACGACAACGTGGGCCCGTCCACCTTCCCGATGACGACCGCGGACCAGTCCGCGCTCGGCGATCCCCTCGAGGACTTCTGGGTCCAGGGCTCGACCCCGCTGTCCGCGAGCGCCACGGGGTCCCCGACCACCGGCAACGCGCCGCTGACGGAGAACTTCACCGGCTCGGCCACCGGCGGCACGGCCCCGTACACGTACAGCTGGAACTTCGGTGACGGGACCACCAGCACGACGCAGAACCCGAGTCACACCTACAACACCGCGGGCACCTACACCGCGACGCTGACCGTCACCGACAGCGCCTCGCCGGCCAACACCGCGACGTCGCAGGTGACGACCACGGTCAGCGCCGTCGGCAACCCGCTGGCCGCCAGCGCCTCGGCCACCCCGACCTCCGGCCAGGTACCGCTGAGCGTCGCCTTCACCGGCACCGGCACCGGTGGCACCCCCGGGTACAGCTACAGCTGGAACTTCGGTGACGGGACCACCAGCACGACCCAGAACCCGAGTCACACCTACAACACCGCGGGCACCTACACCGCGACGCTGACCGTCACCGACAGCGCCTCGCCGGCCAACACCGCATCCTCGACAGTGACGATCAACGCCGCCCCGATCGCCGCGACGCCACCGGGCGCGCCCACCGGCCTGACGGCGACAGCCGGAACCGGGCAGGTCGCGCTGAGCTGGACGCCGCCGTCCAACACCGGCGGCGAGGCCATCACCTCGTACAAGGTGTACCGCGGCACCGCCAGCGGCGGCGAGACACTGCTGACCAGCGGCGGCTGCAGCGCTCTGGGCGCGGTGACGTCCTGCACCGACACCGGGCTGTCCGCCGGTCAGACCTACTACTACAAGGTCAGCGCAGTGAACGGCGTGGGCGAAGGAGCGCAGAGCAACGAGGCGTCCGCCACCCCCACCGGCACAAGCTGCCAGGCACGACAGCTGCTCGGCAACCCGGGCTTCGAGACCGGCTCCGCCTCGCCGTGGACCGCCTCCTCCAGTGTGATCAACAGCGACATGACCAGCGAGCCCTCGCACTCCGGCAACTGGGACGCCTGGCTCGACGGCTACGGCACCACCCACACCGACACCCTCTCGCAGACCGTCACGCTGCCCAGCGGCTGCAGCAACTACAACTTCAGCTTCTGGCTGCACATCGACACGGCCGAAACCTCGACGACCACCGCCTACGACACCCTCAAGGTGCAGGTGCTCAACAGCTCCGGCGCCGTCCTCGGCACCTTGGCCACCTACTCCAACCTCAACCACAACACCGGATACGCGCAGCACACCTTCAACCTCGGCGCGTACGCCGGCCAGCAGGTGACGCTGAAGTTCACCGGCGCCGAGGACTACGAGTACCAGACCTCGTTCGTGCTCGACGACACCGCGATGAACGTCAGCTGAGCCTGATGAATCCGATCGGGTCGCCGAGTCCGATGCGGACGAGCTGATCGCGGAACCCGCCGGGTGGAGCACTGCGATGCGCCACCCGGCGCCCCGCTCGCGGCCGAGGCGCCTGTCCTCGCCGGGGTCTGCACATTGAGTGAGCGCGCACCACCACGGCGAACACCTCCCGGCCCTCTTTTGCTTCTTGGGACTTGGGTCGCTTCAAGGCTGCGCGTCACGCGCCATGAACAGGCTCTTCAGGTTCAGCTGAGCGCCGGCTGAGGAATGGATGGACGCATGGAAACACTCGTCGCGGTGAGAGGCCGCGGCATCACCAAGGTCTTCGGTGATGTCGTCGCGCTCGACCAAGTCGATGTGAGCATCACGCAGGGTCAGATCCATGGCCTGGTTGGCCCGAACGGTGCCGGCAAGACCACGCTCCTCGGCCTGCTACTGGGCCTGGCCGTCGCCGACAAAGGCAGTCTGGAGATCCTCGGCACTCCGCTGGGACGTGGGCTTGCCGCGCCTGACGGTGTCTCCGGGTTCGTCGACGGGCCCGGGCTCTACCCCACTCTCACCGCGAAGCAGAACCTTGCGACGGTCGCCGCACTGAGCCCTGATGACGTGCCGGCCCCGCGTGTCGAGGAGGCTTTGGAGCAGGTCGGACTCACCGAGGCCGCCGATCAAAAGGTCCGCGGCTTCTCCCTGGGCATGCGCCAGCGACTGGGGCTGGCCGCGGCACTGCTGACCAAGCCGCGGCTGCTGGTGCTCGACGAGCCCTCCAACGGCCTGGACCCGGCCGGCAAGAAGCTCGTGCACGGTGTCCTGCGCCAGCTCGCGGCCGAAGGCGCCACGGTCGTCCTGTCAAGCCATCGGATGGACGATCTGGAGGCGCTGTGTTCCGAGGTCACCATCCTGGCCACCGGGCGCGTGGTCTTCTCCGGCCCGGTGAACAAGCTCTCCGATGAAAACCGCGAACTCGACTACCGGCTGCGGGCCTCGGATCCGGCTGCCGCTCGCGCGGTTGCGGCCGGAACGCCCGGTATAAGGATCCTCGAATGCCACGACGCCGCGGCGCGACCGGACACCGACGTGATCGTCGTACGCGCACGGGTGGCAGCTGTGGACGCACTCGTGGCCCGGATGGTGCGCGGGGACATCGCGGTGCGTGAGTTGGCGCCCGTCGTCTCGCCGCTGGAAGCCGCGTTTCTCGCCCTCACCGAGCAGGAGGCCGACCGATGACCGCGACCGTTGCCGACGCCCCCACCGCCGGAGCCGGGGCCGGGGTTGGGACGCCGGGCAGGCGCCGGGTCCCGGTCGCCCGCATCCTCCGTATGGAGCTGGTCAAGCAGTTCTCCGCCTGGCGGGTACGCCTGTTGCTCCTGGCCTGCTGGCTCGGTCCGGGCCTACTGGTCTTCGCGATCGGCCAGCAGAGCACCCTGCCGTCGGACACCCTGTTCGGCCGGTGGATGCACGCCACCGGCTGGGCCGGGCCGCTGGTGGTACTCGGCGTCGCCGGCACCTGGGCGCTGCCGCTGGTCACATCCATGGTCGCCGGCGACGTCTTCGCCTCCGAGGACCGGCTCGGCACCTGGCGCCACCTGCTCATCACGGTCCGCTCACACCGGCGGATCTTCGCGGCCAAGGCGATCGCCAGCCTCACCGTGATCGGGCTGCTCGTCGCGGGCCTGGCCGTCTCCGGCGTCGTCGGCGGACTGATCGCGGAGGGGAACCAGCCGCTGGTCGGGCTGGACGGCCACCTGCTCACGGGCACCGACGCGGCCGGCAACGTCCTGCTGGCCTGGCTCTTCGCGCTGGCGCCCACGCTCGCCCTCGCGGCCATCGGGCTGCTCGGATCCATCGCCCTGGGCCGCTCCCCAATGGGCCTGCTCCTGCCCATGCTCGCTGCCCTCGGGATGCAGGTCGCGCAGCTGCTGCCGCTGCCGGTCGCAGTGCGCCTGGCACTGCCCGGATACGCCTTCATCTCCTGGAACGGCCTCTTCACCGATCCCCAGCAACCCGGGCCACTGCTGATCGGCGTCGGAGTCAGCCTGGCATGGGTGGTCGTCGCGACGGCACTGGCCTACCTGCTGTTCCTCCGCCGGGACTTCACCAACCTCAACAACGACGGCGCCGGACGCAGGGTGCTGACCTTGGGTGTCCTCCCGCTGGCCGGCCTGCTGGCCGCGACAATCTCTGTCGTCGCCGTGGCAACCGATGCGGGCAGTTCCGGCATCACCCAGGACAAGGTGCAACGATCGCTGGCCACGGCATTCGCCCACCTCTACCGGTACCAACAAGCGCAGATGCGCCAGCCGCCGGTCACCGAAGCACAGCTGCGGCCCTCCGCCACCTGCGACAAGAGCGAGGGACTCGGCGCACAGGAGGGACCGGGCAACGACTGGCGCTGCACCGTCTCCTGGGCCGTCCCCGGCTACGACGCCACCGCCCAGGCCATCTACCAGCTCACTGTCGCCGCGAACGGGCGGTACACCGCCGACGGCGACGGACCGGTGCAGCTGAACGGCTACTTCCTGATCGTCACTGGGGGAAAGCCGGTGCCGAACCCGCTCTGGCAGTTCGACGGCAACGTCGACCTGCTCCCTGGATGAAGGGTGCGCGGTGACAGTCATTGAGGTGGGGCGGGAAGCGGGCGCGTGTGAGCGGGTCCCGGGCCCGGCCGTGTTCGCGCCGCCTATGGAGCGGCGGGCAGCGGGTTCTGGCCCACCAGGCGGTGGCCGCGTTCAGCCGATTCCCGCACGGCGTCGTATCCGTACTCGAGCATCTCGGCCTCGTAGGCGTGCAACGCCGCCTTCACATACCCGCCGCCCGCGGCCTCGGCCAGTCGGCCGACCAGTAGGCGCGCGTCGCGCAGCGCGGTGTTCGCACCGACCCCGATGGCCGGGCTCATCACGTGGATTGCGTCGCCCAACAAGGTGACCGCGCTCGTCTCCCAGGGTGCCAGGGGCACGCTGGTGCGCACCGAGACCGGGAAGATCGGGGATCGAGGAGGGCACCGTGCGCAGCCACGTCAGCCAGGCCTGCCGACGCCTGGCCCAGATGCTCAGCGTCGAGTGCACCGACACCACGGCAGACAGGGAGGATTCACCGTGACCCACGATAAGCGCACCCTCGACGAACTGCTGGCCCGTGCCAGCGTCGCCGACCGGTACGCCGACTACGACATCAAGGCCGCCCGGACCCGGCTCGAACAGCGCCAGGCCGCGCGGCTCAACCGCCACAGCGGCATGGACGATGGCCCCTTGCCGCCCATGGGAACCGTGCCGCCGTCGTGGACCGAGCCAGCCCCCGACGGGGCCTTGGACCAGGACCACGCCTGGTGGGACCTGCGAGCCGTCAGCTGGGTAGTGCTCTACGCCGATGATGCCGAGCGCCACCTGTCCGACTTCATCCACACCAGTACGCCGACAAGACCGGCGCCCGCGTCTTCGCCTGCCTACTCCACCTGGCCGGCCACGACGGCGCGCGCTTCTGTTGGCAGTTCGCCGCCGGCGCTGGAGACGACGCTGCCGAGTACTGCCTCTTCCTGGACCATGCCTGCCGCGGTGAGTACCAGGACGCCGGCCACTGGGGACGCCAGCTCCTACGCCGCCACTTCCATCCAGACGAACGCTGGGGCGACCGCGCCACCGCCCCGGCGCTCGCCGAAGACCTGCCGGGCGACGTCACCCCCCTGATCACCGAACTGGAGGATCCCGATTTCGGCCTCATCCCGCTCCCACAGCCACCCCTGGTAGAAGAGCTGCGCGACCTCACGGCCATCCCGGCCGCCGCATGACTCCGTCGCCACCGCGACGTCCTCGGCGACGGACTGATCTGCGGCGCTTTTAGCTCACTCGAGGAAGAACGAGGGGGACATCAAGGCACCAAGCAGCCGCGCGTGACGGGGGCCGCCGACGCCATGAACCCCGCGGCCCGCGCCCGCGGCGACGCGACACGCCGACGCTCTGCCTCAGGGCCCTCGCCCGCTGTGCCGGGTGCCCCGGTGCGTCGCGTGCTCGAATGCCTGCCGCCAGGCGGCCTACCGGGCACGGAACCGGGGATCCGACGTCGACTGCCCGGGGGGGAAGCGAGGGTCACAGGAGGCCGGTGGAGGCGTTGTCGTCCCAGCCGTCCTCGCGCTGCATGTAGCCGAGCATGGAGCGCGAGTGGCGGGCCCAGCCGCCCTGGTCGGCGATGGCGATGTCGTCCTTGCCGTTCTTGCGGCCGGTGGAGGCCAGGCCGATGCGCAGGGAGTGCCCGGTCCAGGCGATGGGCACCCCGGCCCTCCCGGAGATGCGCTTGATGGCGCGGGTGACGCTGTCGGGAACCATGCCGCCGGTGACGTGGCCCCACCGGTCGATGCCGACGAACGCTGGCGTGGACGGGTCGGCCCACCGCCTGCCGTGCTCGGCGACCAGGCGGGTGCGGTAGGCGGTCCAGGCCCGCACCGGGCAGACCTCGGAGTCCTGCGCGTAGGCGATCTTGGCGTTGCGTACCGAGTGCTTGATCTTGCCGGTGAGCACCGCGATGACCAGGCCGCGCGGGTGCACGGTGACGTCGCCGGTGAGCAGTCCAGCGGGATCCTGGGCGCGTGAGGCGTAGTGGAAGCCGGTGAGCACCAGGGCCTTGTCACGGTCGCCGGTGAGGGTGTCGGGGCAGGAGCGGGCGATGGCGTACAGGCCGTCGATGTCGGCGCCGGCCGCCTGGCCGCGGCCGCGCCGCTGACCGGCCTGGAGCAGCTTGACCGCCAGGCCTTCCAGCGCGGTGCGGGCCGCGGCCTGGTCGTCGCCGCTCACCGCGATGCCACGCTGGCGCAGGCCGACGACGGCGGCCGCCAGGTGGGTGGACGCCGAGCTGGGTGCGTAGCCGGTCCCGTTGTGCTGGCCCTCGCGCAGCATCCAGGTGACGAAGGCGACCAGGGCGCCGCGGCTGCCCTCGGTGGTCGGCAGGCCCGTGGCGGTGCAGAACCGCTGCCACACCCGCCAGCTCTTGGCGTAGGTGTCCAGGGTGTTGGCCGGGGTGATCTCCTTCGCCACGGCGTCGGCGAGGTCCTCGGCCTCGGCCAGGCGGCGGGCGGCGTCGATCCCGTGGCGCTCGGCCCACCGTTCGACCAGCGCCGCGCGGCCGGCGGCCGGGGATATGGACGTCGGTGCGTCCTGCGGGAGTTCGATCTCGGTCATCACAGGCTCCGCAGCAGCCGTTCCCGCTCGTACGCCGCCTGCTCCTCTTCCCGCTGCCGGTTGTACTCCCCCGCCTCTTCTTCTGCGGCGTCGGGGTAGTAGAGGTAGGTCCAGCGCGCACGGTCGTAGCCGTCCGCGTCCTCCCAGGGCTCTGCGATCCCCAGCAGCCGGTTCCAGTGCCGCTTCCGCGCGAGGAGCATGTCGAGGGAACCGTCGTCGTACACGAACGATGCCTGCACCGGCTTGACCAGGCCCCTCAGCACGGACGCCAGGGCCTGGGCCACGCGCGACGCGTCGCTGTCGAAGGGATGCTCGCGCCGCACCGCGTCGAGCCGGGCGGTGAGGAAGGCTTCCAGGGCGTCGAGGTCGGCCGGGGTGAGGGCGGCAGCGCGGCTCAGCTCCCCGGCAGCGGTGGTGCTGATCTCTCCCCTTTCCGAGACCGGCGACTGACCGGCGTCATATCCCCTTCTCTCGCGTCGGATAAGCTCACTTATCCGACGCGATCAGCGTCACAGGGGGCCGCTTGGAATCAGAGGGCGCGCGTTCTTCTTCCTGTTCCACTTCGGCGATCCGCCGCCATGACCCGGGCATACGGGCGATCGTCGGGCGTGTGCGCCGCAGCCTAGTGCTGTGACCGGGATGGTCCACCGTGACCGGAAGGCGGCTCGCGGGACGAGCGCACGCGCAACGGCTGGTATTACTGGGGCATGCAGGAAGAGACGGCACGCTCCGCGATCGACACGTTCATCTCCGCGTTTAACGCCTCGGACGACAGCTATGTGACTGCCCTGCTCTCCCAGGCCCTGACCTCAGACGTGGTCTTCTGGGGACCGTTGGGTCGCGTCGAAGGAATCGCGGCGGTCGAGCGGTTCGTGCTGGACATCCGGCGCCACCCGGCGGGGACCGGCACGATGGTGCGCTGCTCGGCGGTGGACATGCCTGACGAGTGGGCCCGGTACCAGTGGGTCTTCACCACGCCGGATGGAGGCCCCCGCCTGGCGGGAACGGACGTCGTCCATCTGCGGCGGAGCCTCATCGACCAGGTCATCGTCTTTGCGGGGGAGATCGAGCCGTCCGCCTCCTGAGTCGTCCTTCTGTCGCTGTCCTTCTCGTGAACTTGTCCCTTTCGGCACTCCGGGCTGCGGTTCGCGGTCGGTCAGGCTGCGGCGTTGAGGGGGCGTCCGCCCCAGCGGATGCCCTTCTCGCTGCGGATGCGGACGCGTTCCTTGCGTTGGGCGGCACGTACGTCGGGGTGGCGGGCGTCGGCGTTGCGCCACCGTGGCGGTCGAGCTCAGAGCTTGGCGCGCCGGCGTAGAACCGTCTCGGTTGCTTCGTCGGCTGGGAAGAAGAGCTCGACGGACAGCTCGGACAGGGTGACGTCCATGGGGGTCCCGAACGTGCTCATCATGGTGAACAAGGACAGCTCCTCACCCCCGATTTCCACCTGCCAGGACAGCACCGGGTCGTCTGCGCCGTCGGGGGACAGTCGGCTCCAGCCGCGGCGGTCGGGGATGGCCGGCCAAGTGGCGATCTCGTCGGCCAGCGCGGCGAGGGCGGTGTCCTGAGTCCGCACAACGGCCCGGTCGAGCCGGCGCAGCAAGTGGGCTGACCATGGGGAGAAGTTGCGAGTACGGCGGGCGAGACCGTCGGGGTGCAGTGCGGTGCGGAAGAGGTTGGTCGGCATGCCGCGTACCTCTTCAGGGATGCCGGAGATCAGCCGGCGCCCGGCCTCGTTGGTGAGCTGCACATTCCACTGCCCGTCGATCGCGGCACCGGGAAACGGGTCGTGCGCGTCCAGGAGCGTCTGCAACGAGGCCCGGACCCCGGACAGCGCCGGATCGGTCAGCTGCGTCTCCGGGAAGCGGGGAGCGTAACCGGCCGCCAGCAGCCAGTCGTTCCGCTCGCGCAGCGGCAGGTCGAGGTGCCTGGCAACGGCCATGATCACCTCGGGGCTGGGCTTCGACTTGCCCAGCTCAACAAAGCTCAGATGACGAGGCGAGATCCCGATTTCGTGCGCCAGATCCATCTGGCTGCGCCGGACCAGGGCCCGCCGCCGACGAATCAGGTCTCCGACGGTCACAACTGTCACAAACCGCGACGGTATCCGGCGTATGCGCGAGAAACGAGTACCTCGCAGGTATTCGCATTGCGGTCCCCGACGGCCACACGATGGCCGAGTTCCAGCTGACCTGTAGCTGTGAGAGGACCTCAGCCATGCCCTACTTCGAGGCCACCGACGGCACCCGGCTCTTCTACGCGGAGGCGGGCCCGGCCGAGGGCCGCACCGTCGTGTTCGCCCATGCCTGGGCGCTCAACAGCGGGATGTGGAACTACCAGATCCCCGCCGTCATCGCCGCCGGCATGCGCTGCGTCGTCTACGACCGGCGCGGCCACCGACGCTCCGACGTACCCGGATGGGGCTACGACCTCGACCGCCTCGCCGACGACCTGGCCGACCTGCTCGCCCACCTGGAGCTGCGCGATGTCGTACTGGTCGGACACTCCATGGGCGCAGCTGAGGCGGTCCGCTGCCTGACACGTCGGGGAGATGAGTGTGTTAGAGGAGTCATCCTGAGCGCGCCCACCACACCGTACCTGCTCCGCACGGACGACAACCCGGAGGGCCCCGTCCCGGCAGCAGCGGCCGAGGCTGCCCGCACGCTCATGCGTCGCGACGTCGGGGCCTTCGTCGCGTCCACCTCGGGCGCCGAGTGGTTCGGACCCGGCTACCAGGTATCGGCCGGGCTGAGCGACTGGACCAGCCGCCAGTTCTTCGACACTCCTCTTCAGGTCCTGCTGGCGACGAACACGACATGCGTCAACGCGGACCTGCGCGCGGAACTCACCACGATCACAGTGCCCGCCCTGGTCGTCCAGGGGGAAGCCGACCGCTCGGCCCCGATCGAGCAGACCGGGCGCAGGACTCATGCACTGCTTCCCGACTCAAGGCTCGTCGTGATCGACGGCGCCGGACACGGCCTCTACATGAGCGATCCGGACCGTTACAACAAGGAGGTGCTTGCCTTCGCGAACACCCTGCCCCACTAGCCTCGCGCTTTCACGAGTGTGCGACGCCGCGGCGCCGGTGCGGGCGCTGCTGAACGTGCTCGGCCGCTACAGCTCGACCGCGTCCGTCCCGCGCGAAGGGCTGCGGCCCCTGCGCGACCCGGACGCGGTCGAGCCGGACGACGATGACGATGGTGGCGAGGACGTGTAGTTGTCGTCAGTCCGCTGGTGGTGTCTTCAGTGCCCCGCGCGGTCGAGGGCGGCGACCTCGCGTACGGCCTCGGCGATGGCGCGGAAGTCCTTCTTGAGGATCGCACCGTGGTTGCTGGCGACCTTCGCGCTGATTTTGATGTTCGGGTTGCGTGCGGTCACCGCATCGAGGCTGGTGCGTATCCGTTCCTGCTCATCACCGCGGCTTCCGAGTGACGTCCCCGAGGCGACCACGTACCGCGCCGGGACGGTGATGTCGTCCAGCACGGGGCCCAGTTCGCGCTCGCGGGAGAGCTTGCCGAGCTCGATGTTGCTGTTCGCCATCTGTTCGGCATTCATCCGCGGGGTCAGGCCCGTGGGGCGCAGCAGCGGCATGAACAAGTTCATCCGCCGGAACATCTTCCGGATCCGCTGCTCCATGGCCTCGTCGAGCCAGTCGTACGGGAACGCGCCGTCGACCAGGACCGTGCCCAGGGCACGGTGCGGATTCCGCCCAGCCCAGTGCGCCGCGACGACCGCCCCGTAAGACCAGCCCACCAGCACCGCCCGGTCCACACCCCTGGCCGCGAGGACGGCATCGACGTCCCGGACGGCGGCGTCGAAGGAGTAGTCCGCGGAGCGCTTCGATTTCTTGCCGCGTGCCCGTTCGTCGTAGGTGATGTGCCGCCATTCCGTTCCCAGTTCGGCGATGACCCGCCGCCAGTACCCCTGAGTGGCGAACTGGCCGTTGAGGTAGATCACGGGGATGCCGGGGCCGCCGGTGTCGGTGGCGGCCAGGGCCGTGTCGTCGACCGGCACCATGCCGGTCCACTTCGAATGGGTCGAGGAAGTGCTGTTCTTCGTCATGACGGGTGCTCCTTAGGGGCTGCGGGTCAAAGGCTGCGGGCGGTGATGTCGCCGTGGGTGGTGGTC
>CAYNNX010000145.1:0-16976 GCA_964398515.1 uncultured Streptantibioticus sp.
AGGGCCCGGGGCAGGGCAGGAGGACCCGGTGTGCGGCCGGGTGCTGCGCGTCCCCGGCTTCGCTGTGCCGACCATCGTCGGCGAGGTCAAGCGCCACTTCCGCGATCACAGGGGGGATGCCCGTTCCCCGCCGCGTGCCCAGCTTGCGCAACCGGGCGCGCGCGACACGGGCCGGTCTCCTGCACGGCGTCGACGCGAGCGAGATCGCTGCTTCTACCGGCGGCTTGTCGAGGAGGAGGTCGGCACGGGCCGGAGGCCATCGAGTGGCGCTCACCATCGAGCCGCAGAGTGTCACAGACCTCTTGGCCGTGGACCACTCGGCCGTGGAGGCGAGCACAGGTCCGCCGCCAAGGTCAGTAGGCCGCCTTCGGGGAGTGTGCGGCGGCTACCAGTAGTGTCGTCGGCCGCCGACGGCGTGCCCGGCCGTACCCAGGAGCCACAAGATGGCACCGATCACAAGCAGGATGATGCCGATCGTCCACAGGATCGAGATGTGGAGCAGGAATCCGACTATGAGGCAAATGATGCCCAGGATGATCACAGCAGCCTCCCTCTTCGAGCTGATGTCCTCCTTCCACCCTGGCCCCGGTCGCCCCATGGGGCAACTCACCACGTGCCTGCTGCCGAGGGGACCTCGCCGCTGCCCGGCATCACCGTCCTCGGCCTGGACCTGCCGCCGCTCCGGCAGTCGGCCGATCCGCTATGCGGCGCGGCCGACGCCCGGTCGGCCCGGCGGAGGCGATCACCGCCACCACGTGCGGTGCTGGCCATGGCAGGCAGCAGCCGCGGGACAGGCGCCGGCTCGAAGCGCCGCGGTCCTCACCTGCTCGGTTGGCCTCGACCGCTATGGTGGCGAGGTTCTGGGCGCCGCGGGATCTCCGAAGGTGGAGCCGCATCCCGGTGCCGCCGGGACGGTCGGCGGCCCAGGGCTGCGTGTGCGCACACGCGGCCAGGCCAGGGGGGTCACGCCGCCGCGATCAGTGCCATCGCTGCGGGGTCTTGGTACTCGCGCCACAGTGCGACGCGCCCGTCCCGGACCCGCACCACCACCGCGAACGGGGCTGCGGCGCGCAACCCGTCGGGCTCCCGTACCGCCTCCACCGTGTACTCGACAACCGCGAGTTCCGGGTCGGCCGTCTCGTGGACGACTACGTCGCGTACGGCCGTGAAACGGAGGCGTCCGGCAAGCGCCTTCCGCCGCGGGGCGGCCCACGCCGCGAACGCCTCTCGTCCTTCGACCCGGCGCGGCAGACCGGGCGGGGCGAACGGCATCTCGACGACGGCGTCGTCGGCGAGCAGGGACGTGTCCAGCCCTGCTGAGCTCCCCGTCAGCAGTCGCTGCCGGAACCGTTCGAACGCCTCGCGCGGCCCCGTGAGCGGCCTCTGGTCCACTTCGGTCACAGTACCCCCTAATATGAGTCGTCACTCATGATCCTGTCTCCGCATAGAATCCTGAGTCATCACTCATGTTGTCAATGCCCGGAGCCCGCCATGCCTGAGCCGTCACTGCGCGCCGACGCCCGCCGCAACCGGGCCCGCATCCTCGCTGCCGCGGCCGAGGTCTTCAACGAGCACGGCATCTCCGCGTCGACCGAGGAAGTCGCACGCCGTGCAGGTGTCGCGGTCGGCACGGTCTTCCGGCACTTCCCCACCAAGGACGACCTACTCGCCGCGATCATGAAGGAACTCCGGGACCGACTCGCCGCGGAGGCCGAGGCACTCGCCGCCGAAGGCGGCCCGACCGCCCTGTTCACGTTCTTCGCCGACGTCGTCGAGCAAGCGGCCGATGTCCGCACCGTGGTGCACCTGCTCTCCGCTGCCGGAACCGACGTGGGTGTCGACCATCAGGTCGCCCGGTTCGGCGAGGTTCTCGGCACCCTGCTGGCGCGTGCCCGGGAGGCGGGGGCCGTCCGCGGCGATGTCCAACTCGACGAAGTCATCGCGCTCCTCACCGCCGCCTGCCACGGCGCACTTGCCGCCGGATGGCCACCGGACCTCCGCCGCCGCACCATCACCCGACTCCTCGACGGCCTGCGCCCCTAATACTCTTTCGCGAGCCCTGCGCCGCCATCCAACGTGCCGATCAACGGGCATTCGATGGCCACGACAGGTCGATACGACGGTAGGCCAGGCCCGCATGCACTCCGAGAAGGCCGCTCCCCCTCTGTCTCCCTTCCGGTGGCGGGCAGTCGGCAACATGGGGATACGCGCTCGGCAACTCCGCTCGCCGTCGCGCCGCAGGCAACGACGCCCAGCGACGTCGGGTACTGGACGGATGCGGCGAATTCACCGTCGCCGCAGGGAAGTTCTCTCTCGGCCGTCACCAGTCCTCCGGCGTTGCCTGCGCGTTCCGCGACCGCGAGCTCCGGGGAAGTCCTGGAGCGCGCAGCGAGTGGCGGTGGATTCCTCCGTGAGGACGGCTGTTGCGGGCGGCTGGGCATCGGCACAGCCGTTTGCCGAGTTTCGGGGCATGGTTGCCCAGGCCGCGGATCTCTCGTCGCGTCGCTACGTAGCCCTGCGACGCCAGGGTGCGGCCACCTGTCGCCCTGCCTGAGGCGGGCGGAGCGGATCCGGCTCGCCGACCGCGATGGCGCAGTGCCGGACCAGCTCCCGAGGAAGATCCCGATGCTGCGCCCGACCTGCCAGGCACTGGCAAGTAGACTTGCTGGTATGGCAAACGACGACGCCGAGGTCCTGGCCTCCGTGGGCCCGCGGCTGCGCGCCCTGCGGAAGAAGCGCGGCACCACCCTGACCCAGCTCGCGGAGAGCACCGGCATTTCGGTCAGCACCCTGTCCCGCCTCGAATCCGGTGAGCGCAAGCCCAACCTGGAGTTGCTGCTGCCGCTCGCGCGCGTCTACCAGGTGCCGCTCGACGAACTCGTCGACGCGCCGCCGGTCGGTGACCCACGGGTGCGGTTGAAGCCGATCAAGCATGCGGGCTCGACGATCGTGCCGTTGACTCAGCACCCCGGCGGGCTACAGGCGTTCAAGATGGTCATCGGCACCGCCCGCCACGCACCGGATCCGCGTACGCACGAGGGTTACGAGTGGCTGTACGTGCTCAGCGGGAAGCTGCGGCTGGTGCTCGCCGAGCACGACATTGTGCTCAAGGTGGGGGAGGCCGCGGAGTTCGATACCCGGCTACCGCACTGGTTCGGCAGTACCGGACAGGAGCCGGTGGAGATCCTCAGCCTGTTCGGACCGCAGGGCGAACGCATGCACGTCCGTGCGAGACCGCGCGGTGCGCAGTCCGGCAGTGGCGTCCCGGGTTGATCGCGGCTCCCCGGGCGAGTGAGCCCATCCGCGCCCCCGGCGGGGGGCCTGCCCTGCCTGGCCATCAGCGCGCGCGGCACAGTGGTGCACGAGACAGCCACCGCAGGCAAGCAGGTTCACCCGAGGTCATTGGTCACCATCACCTGAGCCAGCCTGCCAGCGACTGTGATCACGGCGTTCCACCCTGAAGCATTCAGACAGACCTCGTCCGGAGCCCCGCGACCCACCGATTCCTGCACGGCCGAGCAGACCTCGCCCAGCTCCTTGAGCGCGACCTCCTCCTCGGTCCGCAGGCTCTGGCCCGGCCACGGCGCGGGACCGTCTGCGTTGCAGAAGTCGTCGAACAGCACGTTGACCACGTAATCCAAGTCCTCGAACCCCCAGGTCGCGGTCGGACGTCACGCTGCCACGAGGGACTTGCGATGCCCGTCCGGTACCGGCCGGTGGCATGCGGGTCCATGTCCGGCGGCGCGCCGGTCCGGCCAGATACTGGAAAGCGGCGGTTCCGCGGTGGGCGATCGGTGATCACGCCAACGGCCTGGCGGTTCACAACCCGTTGATGGCCTCGGCCAGGTCGGAGCCGTAGGAGGCCCAGCAGATGACTGAGCCGTCGGGGTCAAGCCGCCCCATAAACCAGTCGTCGTCGGCTCGCACCAGACATAGGTCATGGAAAGCGAGAATGACGTCAGGTAGGAGACGTGCGTAGTCCGCGCAGCCTTCCTCTTCGACCACCACGAGTCGTTCAGGGGAAAGCAGGACGGCTGCAGCGTCTCCCGACGCGGAGCGCACACGCTCGATCGTCCACCCGTCGGGAAGTCCACCGTTCACTGTCGCATGATCGCAGCGTAGAACTGCATATCACCACCCGCTTATGGGAGCGGTTACCGACCTTGAATGCGTGAGGTCGTCATGGTGGAGCGAGGACTCGTCCCATGCCGGTCAGGCGGCCGTCGAAGCCGTCGCCGCGGTACCGGAGCCTGCGTAGCCCGGCGGTCAGTGGCGTCGGTGCCGCGACAGGCTTTGCCAGTCGGTCCACGGTGCTCTGCTCAGACGACCGGCTGGCCGATACCCAGCATGTTCCCCTCGCTGTCACGGAACCAGGCGCCGCGTTCACCCCGTGCGCCCTTGCCCGGGTAGTTCCCCTCGATCTCGGCGATGCCGTCTCTCGTTCGCCCACCGCCCAGCAGCCCAGGCAGGTCGACCTCCTCGAACACCACGCCGCGCCGCTTGAGTTCCGACACGACTCTCTCGATGTCGTCGACCTCCCAGGCCATCTGAGTGAACGTGCCGGGCGAGGCTCCCGTCGACTGGAACAGTACGAAGTCCGCGCCTGCGCACCGATACAGCAGCCCCCCGGGCCGTTCGTCGACGGGTTCAAGCCCGAGCTGCTCGGAGTAGAAACGCCGTGCCCGGTCCAGGTCCCGGGCCGGAAGCCTGGTCGCCACGTGCGCCCGGGCCAAGATGCCCCTGTCGTCTGCGTTCATGTCTCCACTGTGCCGTGAGCAGTGGCCGGGGACGGAGGCGACAGGCGCGTGCCACTGCGGTGGCCTCACCGAAAGGCGCGCACCGTGGAGCAGCCGGTACGAGCTGCGTCTCAGCAGGTCATCGGGTTCCGTCGGTTTCCCGTAGGGTCACGGGCCGGAGTCGAAGATGCTGGACGAGTGTCCCCTGCACCGGGCCGGTGTGCGCCCGGGCGCCGCGGTCAGGATTACACGCACTACAGCATGCTGCGCCGGCGCAGCGGCCGGGGACCCGCACGGTTCCGTAGCGTTCCGAGGTCGGTTGTGGGTCCATTCGGCTGCTTGCCCCGGAACTCCTGCGACTGCTGGCGGCCCGCGGGGCGGCCCCGCCGAGCCGGTCGGATCGAGGCCGCGAGATGCTGCCAACCCGCCGTGGCCTCCTACGTCGGAACGGACCCGGCCGCCGAGCACCTCGCCTGGTCGATCACCGTCCTGACCCTGCGCGGTGAGCACATCGCCGAGATCACATCGTTCCTCGGCGCCTACCACTTCGCACCGTTCGGGCTGCCCGCCTCACTGCCGTGACCAGCCCGCCGGGCGCCACCGAGCGCGGACGGACTGGTGCGGGCGAGGCCGTTAGTCAGGGATGCCGCGCAGCGGCCGTCAGGCGGCCGGTGGCCCGTACGCCGCCGAGATGGCGATGGTGTGCCGGTTGTGCGTGAGCGCACCCGTCGACCATCGCCGCGCCTCGACCCGCTTCAACACCTTTGCGGAGCATAGGGGCCGGGGATCTCACCCGACCCACGGCTGATCAACTTGGTGGGCATGACGACGGTGCGGGGCGGGGATGTGTCCCCGTGGATGCGGGCGAACAGCAGGTGGGCGGCGCTCGTCCCGATCGCGACGGGGTCCTGGGCGATGACGGTGACCGGTGGGGTCATCTGCGCGGCCAGGGTGAAGTCGTCGAAGCTGAGGAACGCGATGTCGGGGGGCAGGACGGCCAGCACCCCGAACGCGACGACGTCATTGCTGGCCAGTACCGCCGTGGGGGGCTCGGGCGCGGAGAGGATCTCGGTGACGGCCTTGGCGGCGTCCGGCCCCGACCTCAGTCCGTGCCGGATGATCGCCGGGTCCGCGTCGACGCCGGCGGCCTCCAGCGCTGCCAGGTAGCCCCGGTAGCGTTCGCCGACGGCCCAGATCTCCGGCTTGTCGCCGAGGTAGCCGATGCGGCGGTGGCCGTGGGCGATCAGGTGGCGGACGGCGTCCTGCACGGCGCCGAAGTTGTCCACCACCACGGTGTCCACCTCCAGGCCGGGCGCCGCACGGTCCACGCACACGATCTTGGTGCCCTGCGACTGGGCCGAACGCAGGAAGCGGTGGCTGCCGGCGACCGGGGTGAGGATCAGCCCGTCGACGCGGCGGGCGGTGAAGGCGGCGATGACCTCGCGCTCCCGGCGCAGGTCGTCTCGGCTGGAGCCGATGAGCACCATGCTGCCGCGCTGGCGGGCGACGTCTTCGGCGGCCGATGCGACGGCGGCCATGAAGGGGTCGGCGACGTTGTCGACCATCAGGCCGATGGTCTGGCTCAACTGGTCCGTACGGCGCAGCTGCCGAGCCACATCGTCGCGCTGGTAGCCCAACTTCCGGACGGCCGCCTCCACACGTGCGGCGGTCTCCGGCGCGACCGCCGAATCGCCGTTGACGACCCGGGACACCGTCATCGCGCTGACGCCCGCTTCTGCGGCAACATCTTTCATCGTAGGCCGGGTGGCCACGCTGCGTCCCTCCGCCTCGGTCACTTTCGAGCGTCGATTTGTTAACGTTACCACGACGGTGCCGGAGGCTTGCCCGGACGCCACCGCCTCGCATCGCGATTCTGCGCGCGTTTCCGAGCCCCGGAACGGCAGGCCCGCCGGGCGCCGCGACCCACCGGTGACAGGTCGCCACCGGGCCGCGCGGGCCAGAGGGAACAGGTCGTGAGTCAATCGCCATGGTTCGCCGTTGGTCGTCCCTGAGCAGCGGTGACGCCCAAACGGGAGCCGAAGCGGAGGGTGTTCGTACCGGTGCGTCCAGCCCCACAGTGCCGGGCGGGGAGGGTGGTCCGGCAGGGCGCCGACATCGCAATGGGTTCGGTCAACTCGATGACGACAGCACATGATTGCGCAGTCCGCCCCGCTCGCGTCGGATGAGATCTGGCTCACGTCCACCCCTTGACACCCACTCACGGGCAGCCCAGAATCAACGGGCTGTTAACGATACCAACAAGGAGGCACAACATGGCCTCTGTTAGGGAACCGCTTCTCGCGGCACACGGCATAGTCAAGCGATTCGGCCACGTCCAGGCGCTGCAGGGCGCGGATTTCGCGGCGCACCCCGGTGAGGTCGTCGCTCTGATCGGCGACAACGGTGCCGGCAAGTCGACTTTGGTGAACGTGTTGTCAGGTGTGACCGCTCCTGACGGCGGCGAGGTCCGCCTCGAAGGGGTGCCGGTGCGGTTCGCCGGGCCGGCGGACGCCCAGCGCCACGGCGTGGAGACCGTCTACCAGGATCTGTCGTTGGCGCCCGACCTGGACGCGGCGGCCAATCTGTACCTCGGCAGAGAGATCCTGCGGGGAGGGTTGCTGGGCCGCCTGGGCGTGCTGGACCGGCCCGCAATGCGGCGGGAGGCGGTCAAGGCATTCGCCGAACTCGGCGTCGAACTGAAGGACATGACGGCTTCCGTGGCAACGTTGTCAGGCGGTCAGCGTCAGTCCGTGGCCGTGGCCCGCGCGGTCGCCTTCGCCGACAAGGTCATCTTCATGGACGAGCCGACTGCCGCCCTGGGTGTCGTGCAGCGCGCTCGCGTGCTGCAGACCGTCCGGCGGGTCGCGGACCGAGGCATCTGCGTCGTCCTGATCAGCCACAACATGCCGGAAGTGCTGTCGGTGGCCGACCGCGTCGAGGTGCTGCGGCTCGGTCGGCGGGTCGCCTCTTTCAACGCGTCCGACACCACGATCGAGGAACTCGTCGGGGCCATGACCGGATCGCTGGACGGCCCCGCCCAGAAGAGCGCGGTCCTCGGATCGGCCGGTGCAGCGGAATCGGCCCGTGCAGCGGAATCGGAGGAAGGGCGATGACCGCCGACAGCCGGGACATCCGGCAGACCGTCGAGGTACAGGATCCGCCCCGGTCCGACAGCGGGCGGAGCGCGGTGGCCGCGTGGCTGCGCCGGGCGGCCTCCGTCAGCGAGCTGTGGACGTCGGTGGTCCTCGTGGCACTGGTCGCGTTCTTCACCATCGCCGCGCCGGGCAAGTTCTTCACCGCGTACGACCTCACGCAGATCGCCGTCAACGCGGCCATCTATCTCGTGCTCGGCGTCGGCATGACGTACGTGATCATCACCGCGGGCATCGACTTGTCGGTCGGCTCGGTACTGGTCCTGGCCGCGGTGGCCGCCGGTGAGTACAACATCCACCACGGCGGCCCGACTGCCGGCTGGGGCACGGTAGCGGTCTGCGTGCTCATCGCGCTTGCCGTCGGCACCGCGTGGGGCGCGCTCCAGGGAGCCTTGGTGGCGACCGGGAAGGTTCCCCCGCTGATCGTGACGCTCGGCGGCCTGGGCGCGGCGCTGGGCCTGGCCGAACTCGCCACCGGCGGCCAGGACCCCGCCGGTGCCGCCGCCGCCAACCTGCAGAACAGCCTCGGCTTCGGCAAACTGCTCGGCATCCCGTGGCTGGTGATCCTCGCCACGATGGTCACTGCCGTGTTCGGCGCGGTGCTGGGTGGTACGAGGTTCGGCAACTACACCCTGGCGATCGGCTCCAACCCAGCCGCCGTCCGGCGCGCGGGCATCCCGGTCGGCCGCCACCTGGTCAAGGTGTACGGGCTGATGGGCCTGCTGGCGGGACTGGGCGCGGTGATGTGGCTGGCCTCGTACGGCACGACGTCCATCGCCGGACACTCCACCGACAACCTCAAGGTGATCACCGCCGTGGTCCTCGGCGGCACCAGTCTGTTCGGCGGGCGGGGTTCGGTCCTGGGCACCGTCATCGGCGTGTTCATCCCCGCAGTGCTCACCACGGGACTGATCGTCATCGGTGTCCAGCAGTACTGGCAGGACGTGGCCGTGGGCGTCGTCCTGGTCGCCGCCGTCTACATCGACCAGATGCGCAGGAAGACGCGAGAGCGCAAATGATCGACAGGCACCGCCTCGGCACCCTGTCGTGCCCAGGCGGTGCCAGCCCACCAGGGGAGTGGCCTGGCCGGTTCGGTCATGGCAGGACGACCACACACAGCGCGGAGCCGCGCAGTTAAGGAGAACACCCGTCATGTCGAGCATTCATGGCAAGTGCACACTGCTGATAGCCGCAGGCACCGTGCTGGCCCTGGCGACCACCGCCGCGTGCAGTTCGTCGAGCACAAGCGGAAATTCGGGGTCTGCGGCGGGCGGCGCCGCCCACAAGAAGGTCACGCTGATCACCGGTGTGAAGAGTGACCCCTTCTACATCACCATGACGTGCGCCGCGAAGGCCGAGGCCAACGCCAAGGGAATGGACTTCACAGCCGACGGTTCCGCGCAGTGGGACGTGTCGGTGCAGCGCCAACTCCTCGACTCCGTCGGGGCGGCGAGGCCTGACGGGCTGATGATCTCGCCGGTCGACACCAGCGCGCTCACCCCGTCGCTCAAGCAGATCCAGTCGTCCGGAACCAAGATGGCGCTCGTCGACACCTCGGTCACCGACCCCTCGATCGGCATCACGCGCGTCTCGTCCGACAACGAGAAGGGCGGGCGGGTCGCCGCCGACGCTCTCGCCAAGCAGATGGGCGAGAAGGGCTCGGCCATCGTGATCAGCGTCAAGCCCGGCGTCTCCACCACCGACGCCCGGATCAAGGGCTTCACCGAGGAGATGGCCAAGTACCCCCACATCAAGGTGCTGCCGACCCTCTACGACAACGACCTGCCGGCCACCGCGGCCTCGCAGATCCAGTCGACGCTGGCCGCCCACCCCGACCTGGGAGGAGTGTTCGCGGGCAACACCAACACAGGCCAGGGCATCGCGACCGGCCTCAAGCAGGCCGGCAAGCAGGGCGCCGTGAAGGTCGCCGCCTTCGATGCCGAACCCGACGAGGTCGCCGCGCTCAAGGCGGGAACCGTGCAGGTCCTGGTCGCCCAGGACCCGGCAGCGATCGGCACGGAGGCCGTCGACCAACTCGCCGCCGCGTTCGGCGGCAAGCCTGTCGACAAGTCGATCGGCACCGACATGGTCGCCATCACCAAGGCCAACATGAACGACCCCGCGGTCAGCAAGTACTTCTACAAGTCCGGCTGCTGACCGACCCGAAGCGACCGGGTGGACCCGATGCTTCCCCGCATCACGGCGGGTCCACCCGGCCCCCGGCGACGTTCCCCTGTGTTCATCCGTCAGCCGGCCCGGCGCCTGGACAGGAGTCTCTTCGGCCCTTGCCTGCCGGTCCGTGATGTCGGCGCCGCCCTGGGCTCGGTCACGAGTAGCCCACAAGCCGCTACCGGCACAAGAAGCGCGAGCGCGGTCATCCCGTCTGGGCGCGATCCCGCTGCGGGGTGGTCACGCGCTGGTCGCCACGCCCGCGTTGGTAAGGATCTCGCACGCGATCGCGCCCGGGATGCCGCCCATACCGAGGTATCCGGCATTGCGGACCGTCAGGTGTTCGTCGTCGGGGTTACCGAGCACCACGACGATGTGCTGACCCGCCGGTCGTCCACACGCGAGGACCGGTACCGGCCCTGGGTACCTGGGGAGCCGACAACTCCTCTCCTGTTGAGGTGAGTTCGTGTCGAGGCACCCGACCCTGATCCATGATCTGTTGATCTCCGAAGACGGGCCCAGGTGGCGGTCGAGCTTCCCCGGATGTGCTTACCACGGCACGGGTGTTTCGTCCCAGGAGAAGAACGCACCGGTGGGGCCTTCGTCCGGCAGGAGGGCCAGTCGGACGGCTCCCCGGGCGGCCTCGGCCGGGTCTCCGCCGGCAGTGGCCGCCCGGGGAGTGAGGTCGGTGGCTCGCCGGCCCGGGGCGAGTGCGTTGACCTTGAAGCCCTCTTCGGACAGTGTCTGGGCGTAGAAGACGGTCAGGGCGTTGAGGGCGGTCTTCGACGATCGGTAGGCGGCTGCGGCGCCCCTGCCGGGTGTGAACTGGGGGTTGGGGTTCGTGCTCCAGGTCAGCGATCCGGTGCCACTGGAGACGTTGACGATGCGGGGGCGTGGGGATCGGCGCAGGGCGGGCAGGAAGGCGTTGGTGACCGCGACGACCGAGAACACGTTGGTCTCGTAGGTGCGCCGGAACTCCTCGATGCCGGCTTCGGTCGGCGGGGCGAGGGAGACCGAGATGCCCGCGTTGTTGACCAGGACGTCCAGGCGGCCCACCTGTGACGCGGCCCGGGCGATGCTGTCGGTGTCCGTCACGTCGAGGACCAGCAGGCGGGCGTCGCCGCCGATCTCCTCGACGGCCCGCTGCCCGCGCCCGGCGTCACGGGAACCCACGTACACGGTGAAGCCCTCCGCTGCGAGCCGGATGGCGATGTGCTTGCCGATGCCCTTGTTGGCACCGGTGACCAGTGCTGTGCGATCGTTCATGACACCTACGGTTCCCTGGCCGTGACCGTCGTGCCAGGGACAACCTGTACCAGGCAGCCGGGGAGGCAGCATGGCGCGGCAGGAACTGGCCCGCTTCCTGCGGGACCGCCGTAAGGGGCTGCGGCCGCACGAGGTCGGGGTGCCGACGAGTACCGCTCGCCGCATACCGGGCCTGCGACGCGAAGAGGTGGCGGAGCTGGCCCACATGTCGGTCGACTACTACACGCGGCTGGAGCAGGCCCGCGGGCCCCGGCCGTCGCCACGGATCCTGGACGCGCTGGCCCAGGCCCTGCGGCTCACGCCACCCGAACGCAGCCACCTGTTCCGCCTGGCCGGATCTTCCGCACCACCCGGCACCAACGCCGTGCGGCGGGTGCGCCCGCAGGTGGCGCGGATGCTGCAGCGACTGCCCGGGACCGGCGCGATCGTCACCGAAGCGGCATACGGCGTCCTCGCCTGGAACTCCCTGGCGCAGGCTCTGCTGGGCGATGACCTCGGATATGGGACGACGAACCTGGCCCGGCGTCGCTTCCTCGGTCAGGGGCGCATGTACGAAAGCTCCGGCGCCGAGGAGTTCGGGCACATCGTGGTGGCGCGGCTGCGCCGGGCCGCAGACCGCTACCCGCACGACGCGCAACTCGCCGCTCTGCTGGCCGAACTGCGCGCCGGCAGCGAGGAGTTCCGGCAGATCTGGGAGATACGCCCGGTCCACGCTCCCGGGCACCGCACCAAGAGCCTCGATCACCCGACGGCGGGCAGACTGCGGTTGAACTGCGACTTACTGCTCGTGCCCGAGGACGACCAAGAAGTCGTCCTGATCACGGCGGATCCTGGATCACCTTCCGCGCGGACCCTGCACAGGCTCGCCGCACGGGTGGCCTGAAGCATTGAGTGGCCGACCCGACCCAGGTACGTGCCTGGCCGGGGTGCCGGTCGGGGCCCCGGCGGGAGGAGGTCCCAACTGATGTCGCACAGGCCGGACATGGCCGCATTCCACCTGAAACGCGCCACCTCGCGGACGCCCTGGCCAGGCTGGCCGCGGATGCTTCTGCCCGTCGCCCCACCGATCGGCTTGCGCTCCCCGCGGCGACGGAACTGAGCACACGCTGCGCCAGCCTCGCGGACGTCGCCGACCAACTGCACGCACTACGGGACTTCTCCGTTGCGGCATGACGTGACCCCCTGATCAGCGACGGTGAAGAGGCGCCCGAACGCGCTGCGGGACGGGATCGATCCGGGCGCTGCCCAGGATCTCCCGGACGGCGGATGGGGCGATCGGACAGCCGAGACGGCGAGATCGCGTGGATCCGCCGACGGCCCCAAATGCTCCACGCAGATGCGCGACGCTTTCCGTGCGACCCGTACCACGCTCACGCCTCTGCCGGGGATGGCACCGTGAGGACCGACAAGGTCACCGGCCACGTCAGCGACGTCGGTTGCTTTCTACGAGCACCACTTCGCCGGCCGCACCGGCAGCGCGCCCCCGGACGCCTCCAGCGGCAACACGTCCGCCCTGTCCACCCCTATCCGGTCCTGTGATCGTGTCTATCCGCCTCACCGTCGACAGTCACCCGAATGGCGTATCCCAGCTCGCGTCGCAGGCCATAGACCAAAAGAGTGAAAAGAGTGAGATGTGCGGGGCCCGAGTCCCGCCCCAGGCCCAGGTGCCTCGGGTGGTGCACCCGAGCCCCGACCAGGACGCACCAGCGCTCAGGCAGGCAAGGAGAGGGTCATGACCGACGGAGATCCGAGGACCGCCGTTTTCCAGGAGCCGGACCGGACAGACGTCAATCCGCCCGGCGCCACATGGATCGATGTGCGGGTGAAGGGATGGGGGGCCAACGGCTCCTGGCAACTGGGGGACGGCTCTTCGGCCACGGACAGGAGGACCCCCGCAACGATGCCGGGACTGACCGGTGCCTACATAACCAGCCTGTCCACCGGTGGGAGCAGCCAGACCACCGGATTCGGGCTGGCGCTGCTGTCCAACGGCACGGTCGATGCGTGGGGCTACAACGGGAACAACCAGCTCGGTGACGGCACGACGTCCAACCGAGCGATGCCGGGCACGGTCCACGGCCTGGAGAACGTCGTGGGCATCGCCGGCGGCGGCCTGCACAGCCTCGCCCTGCTCCCCGACGGTACCGTCCTGGCCTGGGGCTACAACGGGTACGGCCAGCTCGGCGACGGCACCACCACACCCCGTCCGACTCCGGTCCCGGTCCGGGATCTGGACGGCGTCACCGCCATCGCGGCCGGAGGCAACCACAGCCTCGCGCTCCGCAACGACGGCACCGTGCGGGCCTGGGGCGCAAACGATTCCGGCCAGCTCGGCGACGGCACCGGTACCAACCGCCCGACCCCCGTCCGCGTGCGGGATATAACCGGAGTGCTGACCGGAGTCCAGCGCATCGCGGCAGGTTCCTACCACAGCCTGGCGGTCATGGCCGACCACACGGTGCGGGCCTGGGGCCGCAACGGGTACGGTCAGCTCGGCGACGACACCATCACCAACCGCAGCACCCCGGTCGCCACCGTGCACCTCGACGGCGTCACGGAGATCATCGCCGGTGGTTACCACAGTGTCGCTCTCGTGTCCAACGGCACTCTGCGGACGTGGGGTTGGAACGCCTACGGGCAGCTCGGCGACGGCACCAACCTCGACCACCCGGTGCCTGTCGCGGTCAGCGGCAGCTTGGCCGCAGACATCACAGCCATGGCCGCCGGCAACTACCACACGCTCGCCCTTCGCCGTGACGGCATCGTGCTCGGTTGGGGCAACAACAGCAACGGCCAGCTCGGCGACGGCACCGCTACCAACCGCACCACTCCGGTGTATGTCGTCAAGGAGAACGGCTACCCCAGGAAGATGATCGCCGCAGCGGCCGGGGGCTACCACAGCTACGCCGTCTGACCTGCGCGGCTACCGGCGACGCATCCAGTCAGCCGTCAACTCACCCATGCCACGCAGGCAGCGTCGAGCCCTGGAGCAGCTTCGGTGGCCGACTCGCACTGAGCCCGGCGCGGGGTGCAGTTCGCAGACCGGTGCGACCGCGCGGGCGCAGTAGCGGATCAGGGCGCCCACCGTGCCGTGCCCGATCCCGGCCGCCCACAGCCGGTCGGATGCCGTGCTCCAGGACGGGCTTCGGCCGACGGCGCGGCAAGGGCGGCTGGTAGCCCGGCGGCGGGGAGAGGTGCTCGCTCACACCGCCGATCCGGGTGTCCTTCACCCACGAGCGGTGGATGCCGGGACGGCGGCAGGCTTTCTGCCGGTGTGGTTCCTGACGGCCATCGGCTCCCGGTGTCAGGCCGGTTGCCCGGAACAGGACGAGAGTTCAGCGCCGCAGGCCTTCTGCCGGTGGGGTCACCGACAAGGCAGCCCACCGTGGCACTGTGGCCTTGACGTTGGTCTCGGACTTGAGGCTACGCTCGGCGCTCATGACACGTGTTGCGGTGGTGGGTGTGGGTGCGGTGGGCGGCGTGGTGGCCGCGGGCCTGGCCTCGACGGGCTGTGTGGAGGTGATGGCGTGCGTGCGTTCGCCGCTGGGCGCGCTGCAAATCGACCACCCCGACGGGACGGCCCGGAAGGCATCGATACCGGAGGTCCTTGACCCTGCTCAGGTGCCGGTGGTCGACTGGGTGGTGCTGGCGACCAAGGCTCACCAGACGGCCGGGGCGGCGCCGTGGCTGGAGCGGCTGTGCGGTGCGGGCACCCGTGTCGCGGTGCTGCAAAACGGCGTCGAGCACCGGGAGCGCGTCGCGCCGCTGATCGGCGCAGCTCGCGTCCTTCCGGCCGTGGTGGAGATCTCGGCGGAGTCGCTGCAACGCGGCCATATCCGGTTGTTCGACCGGCCGCGGATCGTGGTGCCCGCGGGCGACGATGGCGCCCAGTTCGCGGCCCTGTGCCAGGGCAGCGGCATCACCGTGGCGTCAACCGGCGACTTTGTGACCGCGGCCTGGGCGAAGCTGTGCCTGAACGTGGCCAACGGCGCCGTTACCGCCCTGACGATGCGCCGGATGCCGGTCTTCGCCCATCCGCGCATCGCCGAGTTGGGCCGCGCGTTGGTGGAGGAGGCGCGGCAGGTCGCCACCGCATCAGGCGCGCACCTTTCCGTGGACCTGGCCGACCAGGTCATCGCCCGGTTGCGAACGATGCCGGCTGAGTCCGGCAGCAGCATGCTGTGGGACCGCCTGGCGGGCCGTCCGCTGGAATTCGACGCCCGCAACGGCGCGGTGGTGCGCGCGGGTGCCCGCCTGGGCATCCCGACACCGTACAACGAGACGGTCACCGCGCTGTTGGAAGCTGTCAGTGAATCGGAGGAGGTGACGTAGCGTCCGCCCCTCGCCGTTCCGGGCCGGAGGGTGCACGAGCCGGATCGGGCCACTCGGCAGGGCGGCCTGTTTCCGCCCCTCCACGCTGAGGGGCTGCGGTGCGTTAGGGTCATGGCGGGCCGCACGTTGATCTTCTGGGCCGGTTGAAGGAGGGGGCCGATGCCGGTGATGGGCCTGGATGAGAGCGAGCGGCTGTTGAACGGAGCAGTGCGCAACTTGGACGCCACCGACGCGCATCGACCAGGCGAGCAGGCGCTCGCGTATGTGGGGCTCGGCCTCGACGATGCAGCTTCCCAGCCTGCGGGTGACCGGTTCGTGGAAGCCTGCGGCCGGTGGCTGGTTGGTGTTCGGAGTCAGGACCTACTGCTATGAGCCGGTTGCCGGATCTGGAATCGCTGCGACTGCTGGTCCTGGTCCGAGACTTGGGCAGCATGAGCAACGCCGCCGCGGAACTCGGCATTGCCCAGCCGTCGGCGAGCCAGCGGCTGTCCACGTTGGAGCGCAGGCTCGGCCTCGTGCTGGTGGAGCGCACACGACGCGGATCGCAGCTGACCGACGCCGGCCGGGCGGTCGCCGAGTGGGCGCAGCGGGTCCTCCAGGAGCTGGAGGGGCTGCTGACCGGCGCCGAGGCACTGCGTTCCAAGCGGGACGCCGAGCTGAGGGTCGCGGCGAGCATGACCGTGGCCGAGTACCTGGTGCCGGGCTGGATCGGCGAGCTGCGCCGCGTACAACCGGAGCTGTACGTCGGGCTTCAGGTGACCAACAGCGAGCACGTCCCGGAACTCGTGCGCACTGGAGCGGTGGACGTCGGATTCATCGAGTCACCGCAGGCCCCAGCAGGACTGTCAGCCCGACAGGTAGCCTGTGACCGGCTGCTCGTGGTGGTCCCGCCCAGTCATCCCTGGACGCGTCGGCGCCGCCCGTTGAGTGTGGCCGAGCTGTCCGCCGCGCCGCTCGTGCTGCGCGAACGCGGATCCGGTACCCGCGAAACCCTGGACCAAGCGCTGCGCCAGGCGGGAGCAGACGGACCCCGGCCGCTGCTGGAGCTCGGGTCCGCGACGGCCGTGCGGAACGCGGTGATCGCCGGTACCGGCCCGGCGGTGATCAGTGAACTCGCTGTACGGACCGACCTCGCCGACCGCCGCCTGGTCGCGGTGGATGTCGAAGGCATCGAGTTGCGCCGTGTTCTTCGCGCGGTCTGGGCCTCCGGGCGCTCTCTGATCGGCCCTGCTGCGGAACTCCTCGCCGCGACCAGCAGCCGTCCGGCCGATGACGTGGCGCGGGATGCTGTCGGCATGAGCATTTCTCGAAGGAGCCGTGC
>CAYNNX010000146.1:0-16943 GCA_964398515.1 uncultured Streptantibioticus sp.
ATCTGAGCCGCTCCGCGGTTTCGGAGTGGCTCCACGCCGGCCGGGTGCCGCGCGATCCACTCCCCGCAGTAGTCGCCCAAGTTCTCGAGGGGGCCACGGGACGCCGGATCGCGGTAAACGATCTGTGGCCCCGCTGCGGGCTCACACCTGCATGGACAGTCACCGCCACCGACGGTCTCGCCGAGATCGCCCGCTCCGCCAGCCCCGCCACAGCCCTGGCACAGGACTGGCTTCACCACGCCGACCACCGCGCTGGACGCGACCGACGGCGTTTCATCCCCGTCCCTGACCATGGCAGCCTGCCAGGGCCAACCCGCAGCCACGACACTGCGCCGTCCGCAACCAGCGCCCCGTGGGCCGCGATCGCCTGCGCTATCGCCGATCAGATCGTTACGCTCGCCCCCTCCCCGGCCTCCATTCGCTTCGCTTATCGCCAGCTACTCACCTTCGCTGAGACAGTGCTCGATGCGCCGCACGACGGAGACCTCGCGACGGGCCTCGCCGTACTCAGCGGGGCGGCTGCGGACCTGGCGCACGTGCTTGGGCAGCGTGGATTGGCTCAGCGATACCGCGCCAGCAGTGCAATTCTCAGTGCCGACGCCGCGAGTGGATCTCCGATCCACTGAAATGGTGCTGCTGCGAAAGGGAAGGGACTTGGGCTAAGTCAGCAGGCGAAGGTGAATGGCCAGGACACCTAGCGCTTCCTTTTCCGGCGGATAGATCTCGCGGCAAACAGCCAGCAGCTCGCTGCGGTTCATTCCCTCCGAACCGATCGCCTCGTTGTCCTCGGCATCCAACATTGCCTCAAAGGACTCGTACTCTTCGACTTTGGTAACGCGGGTTCGCAGGCTGGCGTCACCGGAGACGAACCGCAGTACCTGCCCCGGGGAGATTTTCCGGATGCTGGCGTACCCGACGCGGACCTCGATGGTCTTGATGCCCTTCCCGATGAGGTCCAAATATGGCTTGCGGATGGTGATCGTGCGCTCACCGGTGTCAGGCTCGGGCATCGACAGCTCCCTTACGAGGTGACGGTGGGCAGGGCGGGTCGGGCAACGGCAGCCGCGGCGGCCAAATGCTCGCGCAGGCCCTCCACTGCGGCATGGCGGGGGTATCGGCGGGTGAGGAAGAAGGTCAGGTCGCCGGCCCGGTTGCGGACCGAGTCGACGACGCGGGCGGAGTCCAGGGCCTGATGGCCGAGAGCCACCGCATCGTCGGGGTCGCCGAGTTGGGCGTGGGCGAGGGCCAGGTCGATACGGGCGATGGCCTCTCGGCTGGGTGAGCGGGATGCCGCCGGGGCGGATGCATAGGCAGCCAGCGCATTCTCTGCGTGCTGGCGGGCTTGGTCGGCCTGGCCGAGCCAGATGTACGCAGTCGCCGGATACGAGGTGAGTGCGTAGTCGGCCAGGGGCAGCGGGTCCAGGCCGAAGCAGCGTGAGGTGCGCACAGGCAACAGCTGGTGGGCTTCCTGAGCGGCTTGGAAGGAGGCGATGAAGCTGTCGGCGTCGCCGTCGGCGGCAGACGCTCGGGCGGCCTGTGCCTTGAGGCGGACGGTCAGCGGATGGCTGGTAGGTGCCTGAGCGAGGCCCCTCAAGGCTGTCTTTCGAGCCTCGGTGGGGCGGTGCTCGTACAGGTTGATGGAGGCGGCGGCGTCCATCGCCCAAGCACAGAGCTCGCCGTGTCCGGCTTCCATGCCGTAGGCGTAGGCGTCGTTGGCGAATGCGAGGCCCGCGCGTGCGTGGCCGAGGTCGTGGGCGAGCCACGCGAGGAGTTCGGACAGCCATCCCGCGTAGGCGCACAGTTCGCGGCCCTGCCGCTGAGTGTGCTGCGCCTTGAGGAATCGGTCGACCTTGCGCCGGTAGTCCATGACGGCGTCGAACAGCAGTTGCGGGGGCTTGAGCGAATAAGCGTCGTTGAGGTCGGTGACCGCGAGGTCCAGATGCTCCAGGGTTCCGGAGCCGAGCATGCTGGCCTCGGCCTGCCGGGTGAATTCCATCGCCTCCGCGGCGGCCTGGTCCAGCACGGCGGCCACCGCGGCTGGGGCGGCGAAGGCCAACCCGGCGAGCTTGACCGCAACGCGACGCTTCGTTGCTTCCTCCTCCGTCGCTGACGGGGATCCCGTTCCGCGGGGGATCGCCTGCCCTGTGGGGAGTGTCGCACTCACCTCATCGGCGCTCCAAAGTGGATCAGCGTCTTCTGGTGAGTAGTCGTGAGCGAAGCCCAACTGCACTGGACCAGTGGCGAACAGCCGGCACAGCAGGTCCTGGTAGTCAGGGCTGGGTTGGTGGCCGGCCTCCCAGTCCTTCCAGGAGCGCTCGGTCATCCCGACCTTGGGCAGATCATCGCGCTCGACGAGGTCATGGGCTGCTTTCACCGCCTGAGCGACAGTCCAGCCCATAGCCAGCCGACGGCATTTGAGGCGCCGGTGCCCGCAATGCCTCTCGATCTCAGCAGCGATGGCCGCGATGAGATGGTGCGGGACGGGGTCCGGCGAGCTGAGTCGGCCAATGGCGCGCTCACGCAGGCGACTTGCGCACGAGACGTCGTGCCTGCCTTGCGCGTGGTGGCTGCCCGTCACCTTCACCTCCCGGCCGCGACCGAGCGCCGGATGCGCAATCGCTCTGCTGAAGACTGCCTGCCTGTCGCATGGGCCACTCAAACCTTCCGCCAGTGGGCGGTGTCGCCGCCTACGGTGGGCGGCAACACCGCCCGTGAGGGGCGGGCACCTCTCACTACCAGTGCAAACGCAACTGGATCAGGGTGGACGGCAGGCGACGCGTCCGGCCGCGGCTCTTCACCATCGGCGGGCTCCCCCACCGGCGAGGAGAGGGCATCCGGCCGGACGCGTCGCCCTTCCACAGCGTCCACACCGTCCCTGCGTGATCAGCAGGGCGAGATGACCTTGCGAGGGAAGCGATGGAAGACCCCAGGTCGTTGACGGCTCTGTCGGGACAGATCGCCCAGCTCGACCGGTTGAAACCAGCACTCGTCGAGCGGCTGCGACACGAGGCTCTGACAGCTCCTGCGCCTTGGAGGGCCGAGTACACCGAATACCAGTCCGGCGGTTGGTGGACGACATCGCTCATGAACGCCTCCGGCGAGGCGGGCGATGTGACCATCGGCGACTGCGTTGCACAACCCACCCGGCTGCTGGAGCACATGCCCGCCGCAGCCGAGCTCCTGTCCGTCCTGGGGCTGTCCTACATGTGGGTACGGCTCGCGCGCCTGGAGGCGAATGCGTTCCTTTGGGAGCACCGCGACTACGACGAGTTGCGCGAGGTCGAACGCCACCGGCTCCACATCCCCCTGCACACCAACGCCTCCGCCTACCTGGTCACCTCTGGCACCAAGGTCCACATGGCCGGCGGAACGATCTGGCGGCTGACCCCGACCCATGCGCACGGCGTCTGCAACCTGCTCGGCCCGGAGCGCATCCACCTGATCGCCGACGTCTACGCGGACGACGCCTACCGGCACCTCGCCAAGCACGCCGACCTGCATCCGTCGGCCGCCGAGCCGCTGCCAACCGCCTCCCGGGCGGTGCTGGCAGAGAAACTGGCCGACGCCCGCCGCCTGGCCGACCTCGGTTACACAGAAGCAGCCGAGCGGCTGCTTCTGCGGCTCTTCTACTCCTTCGCCTTGCCCGAGGGGACCGCGTACGACCTGCTCATCGAGTTGCACGCCGCCCTCGGCGACGCGGAATCCATGACCCGCTGGTCGGAGGCGAAGAAGCAGCTCCTCGCCCTCGCCTCCTGACGCGGCACAAGCCGCCGACCTTCTTGATCGCGCACCGTGTCAGGCCTGGAAGGACTGCGTATGCCACCCGTGCTCATCCCTGCCTCAGCTGCCCCCTCGCTACAACTGGCAGAGCTCGCCGAGGCCAATCGCCCGACCCAGCTCCCGCTGGTCACCCGCATCGCCGAGGTTCTGGCCGTCTCACCTGCGGTGACTCATCTGCTGGTTCGCGGATCGCTGGCGTCCGGTACCGCCGACCGCCTCTCCGACGTTGACTTCGTCGTCGGTCTCAACGACGAGGCTCTGCCCTCCTTCGTCACCGCACTGGATGACCTGATGGCCATCGAGACCGGAGCCCTGCTGCCCGGCTGGCGAGACAGCATCGTCGCCGACCTCGGCGGGATCGGGTTCGTCTTCCTCGTCCCGCACGACGGCAAGCTCCAGCAGATCGACCTGTACGTCTGCCCCTCTTCCAAAATCCCCGGGGTCCGACGCCATGTCGCCACCGCGCACTTGCTCGACCGCGAGCCCGCCACCGTGACCCCGCCTCAGATCCGGCGGGCGAGCGAGTTCATCACCGAGCAGAACTCGCGGCCGAAGTCGTGCACCCAGCTGTTGATCGAACATCTGGTGTTGGCCGTGCTGCTGCACAAACGCATCCGACGAGGCCAACGGTTCGTCGCGTACGCCGAGTGGCACCTGCTGCACACCGCCACCAAGGACCTCATCAAGGCGGCTCTCGCCCCCGGCTCCCGGTTCTGGGGGTGGTACCAGCTGCGGGAGGAGATCGCACTCACCCCGATCGGCCGAGCCTGCCTGGCCGACCTGGATGCGGCCATCACCAGCCCGGCCGTTCCCACCGCAGCCGACGTGGATGCCGCGCTGGACCGGGTGCTCGCCCTGACCGAGCGGGCCTGCCCCAATGCCCTCCACGGGCTCACCGACGCGATCAACGCCTACCGCACCTACCTGGAGCTGACATGATCCGTACCGAGCACGGTTCAGGATGCCCCGTGAACCACGAGCCGGCCGTGACCATCCCCAGCAGGACGGCGGTGTTCTTCGGTGGAGTGGTGCCCGCCTCGCCGGAGGAAGAGCACCTCGCTGAGCAGATCGGCGCGGCCTTGGCAGCTGCGGGCTGCAAGCTGCTGCACGGGGGCTACAACGGGCTGATGGAAGCAGCCGCCCGCGGCGCCGCTACCAAGGGAGGACAGGTCAGCGCGGTCACCCTGGCGGGTAAGCACGCCGAGTGGGGTGCATTCAACCCTCATGTCAGCAGCGCCGTGCACCTCCTCGACATCGGCTCTCGTCTCAACTACTACCTAGAAGACGCGGATTTGGTGGTCGCCATGGGCGGCGGGGTGGGCACCCTGCACGAACTGGCCGCCGCTCTCTACTACTCCAGCACCATTCGCCCGGTCCCGGTCTGGCTGGCCGGTGAGACAGCCTTGAGACTGCTGGCCTTTCTCCGGCACGCCCGGTGGCTGTTCGAGACCCCGACCAGGCCGCTCGGATACCTCACGCCGATCGACTCGGCCGCGGTGTTCGAAGCGAAGCTTCAGGACCTGTTCCCCTCTTCGAAGGAGGAACGATGACGAGCGTGCCCCCCACGGCCACCAGGACGCTGGCGGCCCGGATCGCGAAGGCAGCATGCACAACCGGCCCGTTCATCCTGACCGACGGGCGAATGCTGAATTCGTACTTCGACGAGTACCGGCTTGCGGCCGAGCCACAGCTGCTGCACGACGTCGCCGATGCGATGGCCGCGCTTGTTCCGGCGGGTACAGAGGTGCTGGCCGGGATCGAACTCGGCGGAATCCCGTTGGTAGTCGCGCTCTCCGCGGCCACGGGCCTTCCGGCCGCGTTCCTCAGGCGACTGCCCAAACGCTACGGCTCCCGCCGCCAGATCGAAGGAATCGAAGTCGAGGGACGGCGGGTCGTCCTGATCGACGACGTCGTCCGCTCCGGCGGCCAGCTCCTGCAGATGGCTCGCATGCTGCGGATCGCCGGGGCACCTGTCGCGGACGCGGTGTGTGTCCTGGAGCGTCCCCTTGGCGGACGGCGGCTACTCGGCGATCACGGCATCGCCTTGGCCTCCCTGCTATCCGAGGGCGACCTGCCCCGTCCGGCCAGGGCAGCGTCATGAGGCGGGCCGTGCTATTCGACCTGGACGGCGTGCTGCTGGACAGCCGCCCCGCGGTCCTGGCCGCACTCGCCGGGATCGCAACCGCCTCACTGGGGCGCCGCATCACCGTCGCCGACCTGCCTCCGGACGCGGCGACCGCACCGAGGGTCGAAGTGCTGGCCGCACTCGGCGTCCCACACCCGGACGAGCTCTGCGATGTCTGGTGGGATGCCGCCCTGGCCACCGCCGGAGGAAGCAGCGTCTTTCCCGGCACGGTCGACGGGATCGTCGCCCTCCGGGCGGCCGGAGCGGCGACCGCACTGGTCACTCTCCAAGCCAGGAGGCGCCTGCCCTGGCTGCTACCACCAGGTCTCCTGGCCCTCCTCGACACCTGCGTCTGCCGCGAGGACGCCGAGCCCAAGCCTGCACCCGACGGGATCTTCCTCGCTCTCTCCCGTCTCGGTGTCGCCCCCCACGACGCGATCTTCGTGGGCGACACCCTCACCGACCGCTGGGCGGCCGCGGAGGCCGGAGTCGCCTTCGCCGGGGCTGGATGGGGACACGCCGGAGTGCCCGCCTTCGCGGCCACCGGCTGCCAGACGGTACTGACCGACCCGCTCCAGATCGGTCCCGCACTACTCGACCTCATCCCTAGAGCTCAGCCCACGCGCCAGGTGACGGCGCGACCACGGTAAGCGATCTTGGACCGTGACCCGCTACAGTCGGTGGTGCGGCAGACGACACGCATCGTGTCACCACCGTCTGCTTCACCTGTGATCAACGGATCTGGAGTCATGGTCTTCACCGTGGGGGCGCGAGCTATCTGCGCCGAGCTGGAGAACTGAGAACAACCTCAGTCCCGGTTCTCGGCCCGGCTCGGCGTGCGCTGTTCCCCCACCCAACCCCACGATTCTTCCGTGAGGCCATACCGCCATGCGCTCGACGCAGATCCGCTCCACGTTCCTCGACTTCTTCACCTCCCGCGGGCACCGCCTGGTCCCCTCAAGCCCGCTGATCCCCGACGACCCGACCTTGTTGCTGACCAACGCGGGGATGAACCAGTTCAAGCCCTACTTCCTCGGCGAGGTAACCCCCGAGTTCACCCGCGCGACCTCAGTGCAAAAGTGCGCCCGCACCTCGGACATCGACAACGTCGGCCGCACCAACCGGCACGCGACGTTCTTCGAGATGCTCGGCAATTTCTCCTTCGGCGACTACTTCAAGGCCGACGCGATCGCCTACGCCTGGGAGCTGCTCACCGAAGGCTTCGGGCTGGAGGAGGACAGGCTCTGGATCACCGTCTTCGATAACGATGACGAAGCCGAACACCTCTGGCGTCGCATCGGCGTACCCGCCTCCCGCATCCAGCGGCTCGGGATGGAGCACAACTACTGGTCCATGGGCGTCCCCGGCCCCTGCGGTCCATGCTCGGAGGTCAGCTACGACCGCGGCCCCGCCTTCGGCAAGGAAGGCGGCCCCGCCGTAGACGACGAGCGCTACGTGGAGATCTGGAACCTGGTCTTCATGCAGTTCCAACGCGGCGAGGGCGACAAAAAAGGGGACTTCCCCATCCTCGGGGAACTGGCCAGCAAGAGCATCGACACCGGCTTGGGTCTGGACCGGCTGGCCGCGATCCTCCAAGACGCCGAGAACGTCTGCACCACCGACCTGCTGCTGCCCACCCTGAACGCAGTCCAGAATCTCGCCGGACGCGAATACACCGGTAGCGGGGAGGAACGGGTCTCCTTCCAGGTCGTCACCGAGCACGCCCGCTCCATCGCCTTCCTCATCGCCGACGGCGTACTACCGGCCAAGGAAGGACGCGGCTACATCCTGCGACGCCTGATGCGGCGGGCCATCCGGCACGCGCGCCTGCTCGGCATCACCGGCCCCGTCCTTCCAGCCGCCACCGCCAGCGTGATCGCCAACCTCGGGGACGTCTGGCCGGAACTGACCGCCGGAGCCTCACTGATCGAGCAGGTGGTCACCACCGAAGAGGAATCCTTCACCCGCACCCTCAACCAGGGCACCCGGCTGCTGGACGCCGCCATCACCCGCACCCGCGGTACCGGCTCCGCCACCATCACGGGAGAGACCGCATTCGAACTTCACGACACTTACGGTTTCCCGATCGAGCTGACCGTCGAGGCCGCCCGCGACGCGGGACTGACCGTCGAGGAAGACCGCTTCACCGACCTGCTGGCCGAACAGCAAGAGCGGGCGAAGGCCGGCGGCAAGGCCAAGACCGCCGAAGTCCTCCGCAAGATGGGCGCCTACCGCGAACTGTCCGCCGAGCACGGCCGCACCGACTTCGTCGGCTACGACCGCCTCACCACTGAGGCCGCCGTCCTCGGCCTGATTCGCGATGGCTTGATCGTTCCCGGCGCCGAGCAGGGCAACGAGGTCGAGCTCGTGCTGGATCGCAGCCCGTTCTACGCCGAATCCGGCGGCCAGGTCGGCGACACCGGCCGCATCCGTACCGCCCGCGGAGCCGTCTTGGAAGTGGTGGACACCAAGCTGGGCCTGGAAGGCTTCCACGTCCACACAGCCCGGGTCGTCGAAGGGGACATCCGAGCCGGAGAACAAGTGGAGGCGGTTGTTGACGGGCCGCGACGGGAGGCAGTGGCCCGCTCGCACTCAGCCACCCATGTCCTGCACGCCATGCTGCGGCGCACCCTGGGCGAGCACGCCCGCCAGCACGGCTCACTGGTCGACGCCGGACGGCTGCGCTTCGACTTCGCCCACTTCTCCGCCGTCGACTCCGTCCAACTCCGCGCTATCGAGCAGCTGGTCAACGACCACCTCCTCGACGACCCCGAGGTACGCATCTGGCACGCATCCCGCGCAGACGCCGAGGCTGCCGGCGCGATGGCTCTGTTCGGTGAGAAGTACGGCGACGCTGTCCGCATCGTCGACATCGGCGCCTTCTCCCGGGAGCTCTGCGGCGGTACCCACGTCGGCCACGGCTCCAACGCAGGCCCGGTAAGGATTTTGGGCGAGTCCTCGATCGGCTCCAACCTCCGCCGCATCGAAGCCCTGACCGGCCGGGACGCGCTGACATATTGGGACGGCGAACGTCGTCTGCTCGAAGAACTCTCGGACCTGCTCGGCACCCCATCCAAGGACGCCCCGAGTGCTCTGCGCAAGCGGCTGGAGGCCCTTGCACTGGCTCAGGAGGAACTGGGCCGACTGCGGGCTGAGGAACTGCGCTCCAAGGCCGTCCGGCTCGCAGGGCAGGCCCGCCCGGTCGAAGACGGCTCGATCGTGGTCGAGAAGGTCACCGACGTTGAGCCGGGCGAGCTGCGGCAGTTGGCTTCCGACGTCACCCGGCAGGTCCGCCGTGTCCCCGCGATCGTGGTCCTAGGCATGAGGCACTCCGACAAGGCCCTTCTAGCCTCTGCCGTCTCCCCCACCCTGGTCGACGACGGTGTCCAAGCCGCCCAGGTCATCGCACGCGCCGCGAAGGCCGTCGGTGGCGGAGGCGGCGGCACCGGAGCGATCGCCAGTGCCGGAGGACGCCGCTGCGAGTCTCTCGACTTGGCGCTCCGTCTCGGCGCCGAGGACGCCGCCCGTCTGCTCGGCGACCGCTAGGGAGAAGGTCGCGTGGGGCCGCCAACTCGCGCGGGCCCACGCGTCTCCCCGCTGCGGCCTTAACCAGTCAGACATCGGCCACAAGGCGCCGATCAGACCCTCGCCGCCCAAGCTGCTCCCCTCACCAGACCCCTCGCCCCGCGCGGCTCTTCGCCCGGTTGCCTTCAGCCACCCGAACGCGAGCCTGCCGTTGCCACGGCCTGTCAGTTGGCAATCTGCCCGCGCCATGCAGGGAGGAGCTCGTCGAGGAGAGCTTGGGTGCGTGGCGGCAGTCCTCGGGGGCCGTGGTGTTCCAGGGAGCGTGCGGCGAGGTCGTCGGCGGTGGCGCGTAGCCGTGCTTCGTCGCCGGTGGCGTGGACTGCTCGCAGGAGGCCGTTCCAGAGACCTTCGTCATCGGGGGCGACACGCATACCCGCGTGGATCGCATTGATGGCGGATTCAGGTTTGCCGAGGTCCAGGTACTCCTGGGACAGAGCGAGAGCCACTTCGGTGACAAGCAGGGGTAGTTGGACTTCGGCGATCTCATGCGCGAGCCAGCCGTAGCGGTCTGCGGGGCGCCCTGCGAGAAGTGGGCCGCGGGCCAGGGCGATGGCGTCTTTGAGCAGGCGGCGTCGAATGCCACGGTCGCGGCGGCCTTGTCCGGTGTCGGCTTCGTGGCGCAGGGTCTGCAGAACGTCCCAGTCGGAGACGACGGACGGGGACAGGGTCAGCCGACCGTCAGCGCCCACACGGAGCCGGGGGGTGCCGTCGGGGTCGGTGCCGAGCCAGGTCCGCAGGCGTTCGACGACAGCGTCGCGGACGTCCTCGGTCACGCCGCGGGGCCATAGTGCCGAGGCGAGCACGCGGGGATGGACGCCCTCGCGGTGCAGGAGCAGCAGGGCCAGGGCTTCATGGGCGAGGATGCGGCGGTCGGCGTCTAGGTCTTCCAGGCCTGTGACGTCGAAGGCGCCCATGAGCCGGGCGTAGACGGCAGGGCGGCCTTGGTCGCTGAGGTCGACGAGGACAGGTGGTGTCGTGGGGTCCGGGTCGGGTGAGTCAGGGCCGTCGGCGGTCACGAAGAGCTGGAGGACGGCTTCGTACTGGGCGCGGGGGAGGCGCTGGGCGTCGAGTTCGAGGCCGAGGAGGGGGGCCAGGAGTTTGCCTTCGGGTGTGATCTGGAAGGGCCAGGCGGTGCCAGGCAGGTCCTGCTGCCCGGTGGCTACGAGGTAGCCGATGCCCAGGGCCCCCGAGCCTGCAGCGAGTTGCGCGAGGCGGTCGGCTTGTTCGGGTGTGGGGTCGGTGGCGAGTAGGACCAGGTGGGGCGCCCATTGGGTGTGCTGAGCCGGGCCGGTTCGTCCGGTCAGGACGGTGTCGTGTCCGGCGGCGGCGAGGGCGCTGCGGCGGCGGGTGGTCTCTTCTCCCATGGCGTCGAGGAGTTCGTCGAGGTCGGCGAGGTGGCGGACGCGGGTGGGGGCGAGCTCTTTGAGTTCTTCGCCGAAGCCGACGAGGGTGACGGTCATGCGGTCGGACCAGCCGTTGGTGGCCAGTTCCGCGGCGATGGAGGCCAGGACGGCCTCGCGGTCCGCGGGTGCACCGGCGAGGGTGAGGATGCCTGGTGCCGCTTCGAGGTTGAGCAGCAGGCGGGAGGCGTCGAGTGTGCCGAGGGAGGCGAGGCCGGGGTAGGGGGCAACCGGGCTCAGCTCGGCGCTGGGGCCCAGGGTTGAGCGGTCGATGCGCCAGACGGCCTGGTCGTGGCCGTAGCTCCAAGGGGTGGGCGGTTCGTCGGCGGGGGAGGCGAGTTGGAGGTGCAGGGCGTCCTCGGTCAGCCAGGCGGCGTGCACGATGGGCAGGGGGCGGCCGGCGGAGGCGAGCGCGGCGGACAGGGCGCGAAGGGCGCGGTCGAGGAAGGCGACGCCGTCCGGGTCGGCGCCGATGCGCAGTGCGTCCTGGGTGTCGGCTTCGATGCCTGGTCGGGGCTGGCGCAGTGAGAGGCGCACTCCGGCTGCGGCGGCTTGGAGCAGGGCGGTGCGGCGGCGTCGGCCGAGGGCGGCGAGCAGGCCTGCTGCCAGCAGAGGGGAGGCGATCAGAGCATCGGGCAATCCCGAGCTGTCCGAGGAGTCCGAGGCAGCCGTAGCGGTCACCGTGGTGTGCTGCTGCGCCTGCGGGGCCTGGTGGTGTGGTGCCGGTTCGGTGTGTTCGTGCTGGGCGGCCTGCTGGTGCTGGTGGTGGTGTTCGGCGTGCTGCTGGTGTTGGTGATGGGTGCCGGATTCGGCGTACTGCTGGACCTGGTGCTGTACCTCGGGCGACACGTGCGGTGTGGGGTCTGGGACTTCGACCAAGTCGCCGCCGCGTGCGTCGGCGGGCATCTCCATAATCCAGCCGGGGCGGATCAGGCTGGCTTCGGTCAGGCGTGAGCCGTCGGGCTGGGTGCGGTCCTTGTTGAGTTCGTAGAGCTCCTTGTAGCGGCGGCCGTCGCCGAGGTGGCGCTGGGCGACCTCCCACAGGGAGTCGTGGTGGCGGCCTTCGGGCGGGTTGATCCGGTAGAACTTGGTGGGCTTGTCGGTCTCCGCCTTGGCGGCCTGGCCGGTCTGTGCGCCGGGCCGCTGGGTTTCAGCGTGATGCTGAGCCGGGAGCGTCTGGGGCTGCTGTTGGCCGGGCAGGTGCTGGGCGGTGGCGACCGAGCCGTGCCGGGCGGGGCCCAGGTCGTGCTTGGCCCCGAGTGAGGACAGGCCGGGGGTGAGGCTGGCCGCGGTGGCGCCGATGAGGAGGAGGGCCGCGATCAGCTGGCGGGCGAGGAGCTGGCTGGGGCCGGCGCCGGGGATGCGGGACGGCACGCCGACGCCTGAGATCGCCGCCTTGGCTTCCACCACGACGCAGGCGGTGAACTGTGCCCAGGCCAGCCAGACCACGACCGCGAGGACGCGCACGAACGTCGAGGCGGTGATCGGGTCCTTCAGTGTGCTGGCGGACGGCAGGGAGTGGGGCAGCGGCCAGCCGATGAAGTACGCCAGTGCACCGGGCACGCCGATGACGAGGACGGCGAGGGCGAGGAAAGCGGCGCCGGCGCGCAGGAAGTCGCCCGCGGTGCGCGCCGGTCGGGGCGGTTGTCCGGGTCGTCCAGTGGCGGTGCCGCGTGCCATGGTCGTTCCTCTGCCTTCTGCCTGGTGCTGTGGATGGAGCTGGTGGAGATCGGGGTCAGCCGGTCAGGGGTACGGCTTTCGCCGTGCCGTGGACCTCGATGGGTGCGTTGTAGAACAGTCCGGTCAGCACGGGGCGGTAGGTGAGCCGGATCTCGACCTGCACGTGGTCGGCCGCCGCGTCGGTGCATCCGGAGGCTGCCACGTCGGGGCCGGACAGGCCGGACTGCTGGGCGAACTGCCGTACACGGGCGGCGCAGTTGGCGTAGTTGATGACGACCGTGCCGTTGTTGCGTAGCGCGCCCTGGTCGATGTCCTCGGCCGCGTAGCGGGCCGCCTGTTCTGCGATGTCGGCGGCGCGTTCGCGTTGGGATATCGACAGGCCGCCGTCGATCACGAACGCGGCGAGGACCATGAACAGGCTGGCGAAGATGATGACGGCTGCCGCGCCGGAGCCGCGATCGGCGCCGCGCAGGCGGTCCAGCAGCCGAGCGCACCAAGCCCTCATGCGGCCCTCCGGTAGGGATCCAGGGGGGCGCTGGAGCGACCGGTCAGCTGGGTGGGGACGTTCAGGCCGAGCATCGCCAGCCCCCTTACCTTGCAGCTGACTTCGACGGTGAACAGCCCGCCGGCCTGGAACCCTGTGCTGATCTTGCGCACGGTCACCGGGCCGCTGCACGTGTCGCCCAGGTCGGCGTCAGCGGCTGCCTGTGCCTGGCTCATGGCGCTGGCCTCGTCGCGTTGCAGGGAGCCGGCGCGGGCGGCGTCGCGGGCGGCGCCGTCGACCGAGCCGCGGCCGTCGACGAGCAGACCGAAGGCCACGATCACGAGGATGAACAGCAAGATCAACGGGGCGAGGATGACCACTTCGATCGTGGACAGCCCGGCGTCGCCCCGCTCGTGCCCGGCGAGCCGCTGACCGATGCCACGCATCCAGACGGTTACCGGTGTGCGCCGGTGTCGGCGTATCACGGCTGTCTCAGCCTCCGTCCGGGACGAACCGCTCGACCGGTCCCTGGGAGATTGCGTCGACGGTCAGGTGCAGTCCGGGGAAGACGGACGGGACGTGGGCGGTGATGTGCACGCCGACCTGGTGCGCCGCCGGTTCCACGGTCTGGATGTCGACGCCTTCCAGCAGTTGCGGGCCCAGTTGGCGGATGTAGTCGCCCGCGGTGCCGCGTGCTTGGCCCTGCCAGCCGCCGGGGTTGGCGTCCGCCTGCGCTCGTGCCTTGCGGGCACCCGCCTGGGCGGCGGCCTGGGCGACGTGGTCGGCGAAGAAGTACATCGCGAACTGCACGGTCGCGAAGATCATGAAGAACAGGATCGGGGTGAGGAAGACGAACTCGATGGCGGTCATCCCGGCGTCCGCGCCCAGCCCCGAGTCGCCGCGGGCGGCGTGCAGCCGGCGGCGTAGCCATTTGGTCAGGCGTCGTCTCACGAGGGGAAGGATCAGTCAGGCGCGTTCAGCAGGTCTTACCAGGCGTGGCACCGGCCACGCAGTCGCCTACCTTGTGTGCCCCCTGCTTGAGAGCGCTGTTGATGATCAGGGCGACCCCAAGGACGATGCCGGCGACGACGGCCGAGATGATCACCCACTCGACAGCCGACGCACCGCGGTCCAGCTCACCGTTGCGTACGCGATCGATGCGCCCCTTCACGAAGGCGACCAGGAAGCTGATGGCCGGGTGGCCGTAGTCGGTGCGGTTCCTGAACTGCATCATGGGTCCAGTCCTTTCAACTCGATGAAGCCGAGGAAGTCGGGTGCTTGCGGTCACACGTTGAAGACGCGCATGGCGGCCGGATAGATCAGGAAGATGAGGAAGCCCGCGCACAGCAGCAGCTGGGCGACCAGCATCGACTGCGACTTCTCCCCCGCGTTGCCTTCGATCTCCGCGAGCTCGCGATGCCGCATGGTCTCCGCCCGCGATCCCAGCGACTCGCGGACCTTCGCGCCGTCGTCCGCGACCAGCGCCAAGGAGGCCGACAGGTCCTTCAGCTCCTCGATGCCCAGCTCCTCCCCCAGCTGTCCGAGCGCCTCCCACTGGCTGGTGCCGGTGATCCGGGCGTCCGCCAGGCAGGTGCGGATCCGTCGGAGCGCCCACCCGTCGCTGACCTCGGCCGCAGCCATGAGCGATTCGGGCAGGCCGCGCCCGCCGGCCAGGTTCATGGCGACGAGGTCGAGGTAGGTGCCGATCACGCGACGCAGGTCGCGTCGCTTGGCCGCAGCATCGCGGCGCACCTCCAGGTCGGGCAGCATGAAGAACACGGCGGCGAACAGCAGGGCGAGCCAGACCGGGATGACCGGGTTGCTGCCCAGGCCGATCGTCACGACGATGACGAAGACGAACGGGCCGAAGAACAGCCCGGCCGCCGACAGCAGCACCTTCGTCGCCAGGAACGCCTCCCAGCTGCGGTCCAGCACCGCCAGGTCTGCCCGCAGCGAGCGCTGCTGCCAGCCCTGCGACACGTAGAAGTCCGCGACGCGCTGCCCCACCCGCGTCCGCCACCCTCCGCTGCCGGCAGGGATGCCGCTCGTCGTGCGCGACGTCGCCCGAAGCGCGTCGATGCGGGCGACCTGGGCGACCGCGCCTCGCCGGGTGGGCATCAGCGCACGCACCAGGACGTAGACGCCCAGGCCGAGGACAGCTCCGGCCAAGACCGCGAAGGTCATCGGGTGGGCACCCCCCACTGCTGCTGGGCCGGGGCCACCGCCGCGGCGGGCGGCTCGTCCCGATGCAGGAAACGGTCCGGCGTCTCGATGCGCGACAGCTTGCGCAGCCACCAGAACCCGGCCGCGAACAGTCCGCACACGCACGCCAGCACCAGCTGCCCGATCGGCGTCCCGTACGGCTGGACGAAGTCGCGGTTGAAGACGGCGAGCCCGATGACGAAGGCCACCGACACACCGATGACGATCTGGACGCTTCGCCGCGTGCTGGCCCGCTGGGCCATCACCCGCTGGCGCATGTCGACCTCCTCACGCGCCGACTTCGCCAGCGCACCGAGCACCTCGCGAAGACCGGGACCGCGCAGCCGGGCGTTGAGGATCAAGGCCGCCACCACGATGTCCGCAGAAGGGTCGTCGAGATCGTCCGCAAGCTGGTGCAGCGCCTCGGGCAGCGGCGTGCGGGAACGCAGCCGGTCCACCAGTGCGTCCAGGTGCGGGCGCAGCGCCGGTGCCGCGGCGCGGGCGGACGCGGGGATGGCCTGCTCCAGGCCGACGGCGCCCGCGATCGTGTCGCGCAGTGACTCCGTCCAGGCCGCCAACGCCTCCACCCGCCGCATCCCGGCCCGCTCCTCCGCCGCACCACCGAAGAGTCGGTCCCAGGCGAAGACCAGCACACCTGCGGCGATCCCGAGGATCGGCCACCGGGTCACGAGCAGAACGAGCAGCCCCGCCCCGATCGCGATCGAGCCCCGCTGGGAGAGGAACCGCAGCAGCTCGGACGGGTCGTGCCGGCGCTTGTCCGCCCTTGCGGGCAGGCCCCGTATGGCGACGATGAGCAGGGCGATCCCGCCGCCGACCGTCACACCGCACAGCAGCGCGCCCAGCACGGGCAGCGAGAAGACTCCGGTGAGGTTCATCAGGCGGTCACCACGATCCCGCGGGCTGATAGCCGTGAGCGAGCAGCTCCTCCAGGCAGGAGACCGGTGCGTGGGCCCGCGGCTGGCCGCCCGGCCCCTCGGCGAAGACCTCGCTGGACAGCACGCGCCCGTCCACCCCGTTGACCTCGCGTATGGAGGTCACCAGGCGGCGCAGCGTGCCGCCGCGGGCGTAGTCGTTGCGGCGCTGGATGAAGATGACGAAGTCGATCGCGCCCGCGATCAGCATCTGCGACGCCTCGATCGGCAACCGCTCCTGCGCTTGCAGGGCGTAGGTGGAGATGCGGTTGAACACCTCCGAGGAGCTGTTGGCATGGATCGTCGACAGTGAGCCGTCGTTCCCCTGCGACATGGCGTTGAGCATCGTGACGATCTCATCGCCCAGCACCTCGCCGACGATGACCCGCGACGGGTTCATGCGCAGGGAGCGCCGCACCAGCTCCGCCATCGATATGGCGCCCTGGCCTTCGGAGTTGGGCAACCGTTCCTCGAACGCCACCACGTTGGGGTGCAGGTCCGGGAACTGATCGAGCCCGAGCTCCAGCGCCCGCTCGACCGTGATCAGCCGCTCGGCTGGGCCGATCTCGTTGGCCAGGGCCCGCAGAAGCGTCGTCTTCCCCGCGTTGGTCGCCCCGGCGATCATGATGTTCTTACGCGCCCGGACCGCCGCCGACAGGAAGTTGCCGACCTCCTGGGTGAGCGTGCCGTTGCCGATCAGGTCGGACAGGAACACCTTCCCCAGCCGGGCCCGGCGGATGGACAGCGCTGGACGC
>CAYNNX010000147.1:0-5829 GCA_964398515.1 uncultured Streptantibioticus sp.
TACACCAACAACCCGCCCTGCGGCGCCATGCGCGGCTTCGGCGCCGTCCAGTCGTGCTTCGCCTACGAGGCGCAGATGGACAAGCTCGCCGAGGAACTGGGCCTGGACCCGGTGGAGTTCCGTCAGCTCAACGCCATGTCGCAGGGGACCGTCATGCCGACGGGCCAGGTCGTGGACTCCCCGGCGCCCGTCGCCGAACTGCTGCGCCGCGTCAAGGCGATGCCGATGCCGCCGGAGAAGCAGTGGGAGAGCGCCGGGGAATCCGCCGACGTGCGCGCGCTGCCCGGCGGGCTGTCCAACACCACCCACGGCGAGGGCGTGGTGCGCGGTGTCGGCTACGCCGTCGGCATCAAGAACGTCGGCTTCTCCGAGGGCTTCGACGACTACTCCACCGCGCGGGTGCGCCTGGAGGCCATCGGCGGCGAGCCGGTAGCCACCGTGCACACCGCGATGGCCGAGGTCGGCCAGGGCGGCGTGACCGTGCACGCCCAGATCGCCCGCACCGAGCTCGGCGTGGCCCGGGTGACCATCCACCCGGCCGACACCCGGGTCGGCTCGGCGGGCTCCACCTCCGCCTCTCGCCAGACGTACGTCACCGGCGGCGCGGTGCGGAACACCTGCGAGGCCGTGCGCGAGAAGGTGCTCCAGATCGGGCGCGCCAGGTTCGGCACGCACCACCCGGCGTGGGCGACGGCCGAACTGCTGCTGGAGAACGGCAAGGTCGTCACCGACGGCGGCGAGGTCCTCGCCGACCTGGTGGACGTCCTCGAAGGCGAGGCGGTCGACATCGAGCTGGAGTGGCGGCACCGCCCCACCGAGCCCTTCGACCTGGTGACCGGGCAGGGCCGGGGCCACGTCCAGTACACCTTCGCCGCCCACCGCGCGGTCGTCGAGGTCGACACCGAGCTGGGCCTGGTCAAGGTCGTCGAGCTGGCCTGCGCCCAGGACGTCGGCAAGGCGCTCAACCCGCTGTCCGTCGTGGGCCAGATCCAGGGCGGCACCACGCAGGGGCTGGGCCTGGCCGTCATGGAGGAGATCGTCGTCTCCAAGGAGGCCAAGGTCCGCAACCCGTCCTTCACCGACTACCTGATCCCCACCATCCTCGACACCCCGACGATCCCGGTCGACTACCTCGAACTCGCCGACGACCACGCCCCGTACGGGCTGCGCGGCATCGGCGAGGCGCCGACCCTGTCGTCGACCCCGGCCGTGGTGGCCGCCATCCGCGCGGCGACCGGGCTGCCGCTGAGCCGCGTACCGGTGCGCCCGGAGCACATCACCGGTACGTGACACACGCCCCGGGCGGCGGCAGGGAAGTCCTTCCCCGGTATCCCGGCAGGGGCCGGGTGAGCCCCCTACCGCCGCCCGGTCCAGGTCGGCCCCCCCCGCCCCGCGGGGGAACCGCCGGCCACCGCTCCACCCCGTTCGTCTCGGGCCGTCCCCCGGGTCGTGCAGGCCAAGCAGCATCCCAAATCCCGCGAACCGCACGCGGGTGCCCCTTTGAACCTTGGGAGTTGGCATCATGACCCAGTCTCAAGTCGAGCCGATCACGGCCGCGGAGGAGGCGGGCGAGGGTTCTCGTCCGCCGGCCGGGAGATCGTTCCTCGACCGGTACTTCCACATCACGGAACGCGACTCGACCGTCGCCCGCGAGCTGCGCGGAGGTCTGACGACCTTCATGGCGATGGCGTACATCCTGCTGCTCAACCCAGTGCTGCTCGGCGGCCGGGACGTCGCCGGGCACACCCTGCCGCACGCCGCCCTGATCACCGCGACCGCGCTGGGCGGTGCGGTCACCACCCTGCTCATGGGCTTCGTCGGCAAGGTCCCGCTCGCCCTGGCCGCGGGACTGAGCGTCGCCGGCGTCATGGCCACCCAGGTCGCCCCCCACATGACCTGGGGCCAGGCCATGGGGATGTGCGTGATCTACGGCGCGGTCATCGTGCTGCTGGTGCTGTCCGGGCTGCGCGAGGCGATCATGAACGCGATCCCGCTGCCGCTGAAGCACGGCATCACCATCGGCATCGGCATGTTCATCGCGATCATCGGCCTGGTCAACGCGGGCTTCGTCGGCAAGGGCGACCCGCACGGCGACGCCCCGGTCGCCCTCGGCGTCGCCGGCCACCTGCAGGGCTGGCCGGTGCTGATCTTCTGCGTCACCCTGCTGACGATCTTCATGCTCCAGGCCCGCAAGGTCCCCGGCGCGATCCTGCTCGGCATCGTCGGCGGCACCGTCCTGGCGGTCCTCGCCCAGGCCGTCGGCTTGACCAGGGCCGCCGACTGGGGGCTCAACGTTCCGCAGCTGCCGCACAACCCGGTGTCCATGCCCGACTTCTCGCTCCTGGGGAAGGTCCGCCTCGGCGGCTTCGGGCAGGTCGGCTACATGACCGTGGGCATGATCGTCTTCACCCTGGTGCTGGCGGGCTTCTTCGACGCCATGGCCACCATCATCGGCGTCGGCACCGAGGCCGGGCTCGCCGACCGTCAGGGCCGCATGCCGGGGCTGAGCAAGGCGCTGTTCATCGACGGCGCCGGTGGCATCATCGGTGGTGCGGTCGGTGGCTCCGGCCAGACGGTCTTCATCGAGTCGGCGACCGGGGTCGGCGAGGGGGCCCGTACCGGTCTGTCCAGCGTGGTCACGGGTGTGCTCTTCGCAGGGGCCCTGTTCTTCACCCCGATCGCCTCGATCGTCCCCGGAAGTGTGGCGGCGGCCGCGCTGGTTGTGATCGGATCGATGATGATGAGCAACGCCCGGCACATCGACTGGACCGACCGGTCGGTGTCCATCCCGGTCTTCCTCACCGTCGCGCTGATGCCCTTCACCTACGGCATCACCACGGGTGTCGGCGCGGGCGTCATCTCCTTCTGCGCGATCAAGCTGGCTCAGGGCAAGTGGCGTGAGCCCAGCGTCCTGATGTGGATCCTGTCCGCCGTCTTCGTCGTCTACTTCGCGCTGCATCCGCTGCAGGCGTGGCTGGGCGTCCATTAACGTCCGTTAACGTCCGTTAAGGAGAGGCACCATGCTGGACATCGCTGACGAGCTGCACCGCTGGTGTGAGCGGGGGCGCCCGTTCGCCGTCGCCACCGTGGTCGCGGTGGGCGGCAGCGCCCCGCGGCAACCCGGCGCCGCGCTCGCCGTGGACGCCGAGGGAACCGCGATCGGCAGCGTGTCCGGCGGGTGCGTCGAAGGCGCCGTCTACGAGCTGTGCCGGGAGCTGCTGGAGTCCGGGGAGGACGGCGAGCCCGTGGTCCAGCGCTTCGGGTACTCGGACGAGGACGCCTTCGCCGTCGGCCTGACCTGCGGCGGCGTCATCGACATCTTCGTCCAGCGGGTGGACCCGGCGCAGCAGCCACAGGTCGCCCGCGTACTGGCCGCCGCCGCCGCGGGGGATCCGGCAGCGGCGGCCCGCGTGGTCGCAGGGCCTGCCGGGATGCTCGGCCGCACCCTCGTGATCGACGCCGACGGGCGCCCCGAGGGCGGCTTCGGCGACCCCCGGCTGGACCGCTCGGCGCTCGCCCAGACCCGCGCCATGCTGGAGGCCGGACGCACCGGAACCCTGGACGTCGGAGCGGAGCGGAGCGAGCGGAGCGGGAGCGTGTGCGGCGAGCCGGTGACGCTGCTGGTCGAGTCGAGCGTCCCGGCGCCGCGGATGCTGGTCTTCGGGGCCATCGACTTCGCCGCCGCCGTCGTGCGCATCGGCAAGTTCCTCGGCTACCACGTGACCCTGTGCGACGCCCGCCCGGTCTTCGCCACCAGGGCCCGCTTCCCCGAGGCCGACGAGGTGGTCGTGGACTGGCCCCACCGCTATCTCGACTCCCAGGTCCTCGACGCGCGTTCAGTGCTCTGCGTGCTCACGCACGACGCGAAGTTCGACGTCCCGCTGCTCCAGCGCGCGCTGCGGCTGCCCGTCGCCTACGTGGGCGCCATGGGTTCGCGCCGCACCCATCTCGACCGGCTGGAGCGGCTGCGGGAGGCGGGCGTGAGCGAGCTGGAACTGTCCCGGCTGCGCTCGCCCATCGGCCTGGACCTGGGCGCCCGTACGCCGGAGGAGACCGCGCTGTCGATCGCGGCCGAGATAGTGGCGCACCGCCGCGGTGGCTCGGGCGTGCCGCTGACCGGCGCCCACACCCCGATCCACCACGACGGCGCGTCGCCCGCAGGCCGGGTCCACCCCGCGGCCTGACGGCGGTCGGCAGTCCGAGCTCAGGCCGCCGGCACCGGGGGAGCGGCCTGGCCCCGCCGCACGCTGAAGCGCGGGTCCACCGTCACCTCGCGCACCCCCAGCGGTTCGGCGAGCGCCCGCAGCGCGGCCTCCCCGAGCCGGACCCACGGCTGGCCGGGGCCGAAGGCGACCGCCAGCCGCCGCGCGCTGGTGAACGCGACCGCCGTGCGCTCCCCCGTCGGGGTGCGGCAGATCCGCAGTGCCGCGCCGCCCGGCCCGTGGCGTACGGGCACGAACAGCGGCCCGGGCGCGTTGGCTTCGTCGGGTTCGGTCTCCTCAGGGGCGGTGTGCTTCATCGTCGTGTGCTCCTCGGTCGGGAGGGCCTGAAGACGGTCCGGAGAGAACCGTACTGCGCCCTCGCCCCTCCCCTGCCCCCTCGGCGACCCCAAGTCACCGGTGACGACGCGTTGTTCACCTTTCCGTCATCCGGCCTCGGCGGCGGCCGAGCTCCGCGAGCTCGGCGGCCAGCCGGTCGTGGAAGGCCGGGACGGCGCCGAGCAGCGGCAGCGCGAGGCCGCGGGCGGTCCGGGCGGGCAGGCCGCGGGCGGTGGCGATGCGGGTGAGCCGGTCGGTGAAGGCCACCACGCGCTCGGCGACCGGGCGGCGGGCCGCCTCGTAGGAGTCGAGCCGGTGCTCGGCCAGCGCGCGGCCCAGCGCGTGGGCGTCCTGCATGCCGGTGTTCATGCCCTGGCCGCCGGCCGGGCTGTGCACGTGGGCGGCGTCCCCGGCGAGCAGCAGCCGGCCCGCGCGGTAGCGGTCGGCCACCCGGTGGTGGACCCGGAACCGGGACGACCACACCAGCCCGGTGATCCGGGCCTGCCCGGGCGCCCGTTCGTCCAGGATGCCCTGCATGTACGGCAGGCTCGGCTCGGCGGGCGCCTCGGCAGCGGTGGCGACGACCCGGTAGCGGTCCTTCGGCAGGGGCGCCACGACGACCAGCCCGCGGGGGTCGAAGAGCATCGTGGCCTGCTCCCGGCCGGGCACCCACTCCATGGCCACGTCGGCCAGGACGAACGACTCCTCGTACGAGCCGCCGCTGAAGCCGATCCCCGCGGCCCGGCGCACCACGCTGTGCATGCCGTCCGCGCCCACCGCGTACGCCGCCCGCAGGCTCCGCCCGCCCGCCAGGGTGAGCGTCACCCCGTCCTCGTCCTGGGTGACGCCGGTGACCTCGCAGGGCCGGTGTACGCGCCCGCCGAGCACGTGCAGCCGGGAGAGCAGCACGTCCTCGGTCTCGTACTGGGGAACCATCAGCATGTACGGGTGCCGGGTCGGCAGCCCGGAGAAGCGGACGCTCAGCAGCCGGCGCGCGGCGTCGCGGACGACGAAGCGGTCGACGCGCAGGCCGCGCGGGATCAGCTCGCCGGAGACGCCGAGTTCGTCGAGGACCTCCAGGGTGCGGGCGTGCACGACGCCGGCGCGGGAGGTGTTGGCGCCCGCCGGGAGCCGGTCGAGCAGGACGAAGTCGATCCCGGCCGAGGCCAGGGTGACGGCGAGCGCCAGACCGGTGGGACCGGCGCCCACGATCGCCACCTCGGTGGCGCTGGGCAGCGCGGCGGCGGATCCGGTGTCGTTCATGGTGCCCCCTTCGTCGGTGACCGTCGGC
>CAYNNX010000147.1:5929-16914 GCA_964398515.1 uncultured Streptantibioticus sp.
ACGGATGTTTGCCAACGGATGTTTGCCAACAGCTGTTGGCATCTGCTTTCCAGGATGCGCCCGCCCGGAGTGGCGAGTCAACAGGCGTTGGCCTACATTTGTTGGCATGCTGGAGGAGAACGGGAAAGCTCCCGCCAGGCGCTCGGACCGCACCCGTGCCGCGATCCTGCGCGCGGCCCGCGAACGGTTCGCCGCCCAGGGGTACGAGCGCACCACCATCCGGGCCGTCGCCGCCGACGCGGAGATCGACCCGTCGATGGTCATGCGCTACTTCGGCAGCAAGGAACAGCTCTTCGACGCGGCCCTCACCGTGGACCTGCGGCTGCCGGACTGGACGGCCACGGCACCGCAGGACCTGCCGCGGCGCGTGGTCGAGACCTTCCTCGACCGCTGGGAAAGGGACCCCGCCTCCGACATCCTGCTCGTGCTGCTGCGCTCGGCCGTCACCAACGAAAGAGCCGCCGAGCGTGTGCGCGAGATGTTCGCCGAACAGATCGCCCCGCGGCTCGCCGCCGTCCTCGACCCGCGGGAGGCCCCCCGCCGCGCGGGTCTGCTCGCCGCCCAACTGCTGGGCCTGGCCCTCACCCGCTACCTGCTGCGCCTGCCCCCGGTCGCCTCGCTCACCCGCACCGAGGTCGTGGCCGCCTATGCCCCGGCGGTCCGCGCGATGCTGCGGTGACCTGCGCCGGATGAGGAGCACCGGCCGCTCGCCGGGCCGCCTGGGCAGCGCCGGCGTGGTCGGCTCCGCCGCCCCGCTGCCCGCCCAGGCCTGACGCCCCGGCAGGGCTGCCCCGCCCGCCCGGCCGCCGCGCGACGCATGGGTCACGGCCTCGGCCCCGCCCCGCCCGGCGGCGCCGCGGGTGTGGCGGGGAGGCGCTCGACGACGTGCACCAGCGGCGCCGGTTCCGGGTCGGTCGCGGCGGCGTCCAGGGCCTCGCGCAGAGCCGTTTCGTTCGTGGGCCGGGCGGCATGGAGGAGCGCCGGACCGGCGCGGGTGACATCGGTGTGGATGCCGCGCCGGTCGGTGGGGCACGGCAGGCGCGACAGCAGCCGGTGCTCCTCCAGGCGTGCGACCGGCCGGGTGGTTGGCGCTGCGGCTGAGGGCGACGGCGTCGGCGGGCTGCTGCGTCCGCAGGTGCCCGCCCTCCCCGTCGTGCCGGCGGCTGGGGACGTCGAGCAGGAAGGACTCCCGCAGGCTCAGATCGTGCCGGGCCTCCAGAGCGCGTTCGATGTGGGCCTCGATGCGGCCGCGCGGCAACGACAACGCGCACCGGCCCTGGGCGAGTGAGGTGAGCGCCCGATCGGTGGCGGTCATCGGCGGGTGCTCGTCGCTGGGCATGCGCCACTATGCCGCGCTTGCAAGTACAATCCTTTGCAATTATTGTCCTTGCCTGTAACGCGCTGCCGAAACTCTTTGGAGGGCTTCTCCCATGCCTCTCGCGCTCCTGGCCCTCGCCATCGGGGCCTTCGGCATCGGCACCACCGAGTTCGTGATCACGGGCCTGCTGCCCGAGGTCGCCTCCGACTTCCACGTCTCGGTGCCCACGGCCGGCCTGCTGGTCACCGGCTACGCCCTCGGCGTCATGTTCGGCGCACCGCTGATGACGGCGCTGGGCACCAGGATTTCCCGCAAGCGGATGCTGATGCTGCTGATGGGGCTGTTCATCGCGGGCAACGCCGTCTCCGCACTGGCCCCGGGCTTCGTTGTCATGCTCATCGGGCGGATCGTCGCCTCACTGGCGCACGGTGCGTTCTTCGGCATCGGCTCCGTGGTCGCCGCCGATCTCGTCGCGCCGGAGAGGAAGGCCGGCGCCATCTCGATGATGTTCACCGGACTGACCGTCGCCAACGTGGTCGGCGTCCCGCTGGGCACGTTCGTCGGCCAGAGCGCCGGCTGGCGCGTCACCTTCCTCGTCGTCGCCGCGCTCGGCGTCGTCGGCCTGGCCGGCATCGCCCGGCTCGTCCCCGATCTGCCCAGGCCCGAGGGCGTGCACCTGCGGCACGAACTCGCCGTGTTCAAGAACGTCCAGGTCCTGCTCGCGATGGCGATGACCGTCCTCGGCTTCGGCGGCGTCTTCGCCGCGATCACCTACATCGCGCCGATGATGACGAACGTCGCCGGCTACGCCGGCTCCTCGGTCACCTGGCTGCTGGTCCTCTTCGGCCTGGGCATGGTCGCCGGCAACCTGATCGGCGGGCGGTTCGCCGACCGCAGGCTCATGCCGATGCTCCACACCGCCCTCGGCGGCCTGGCGGTGGTCCTGGCGCTGTTCACCGCGGGAGCACACGACAAGGTCACGGCGGCCGTGGCGATCTTCCTGGTCGGCGCGCTCGGCTTCGCGACGGTGCCACCGCTGCAGAAGCGGGTGATGGACCAGGCGCACGCGGCCCCGACCCTGGCCTCCGCGGCCAACATCGGCGCCTTCAACGCGGGCAACGCGCTGTCCGCCTGGCTCGGCGGCATCGTCATCACCGCCGGCTTCGGCTACGCCGCCCCGAACTGGGTCGGCGCCGCGCTGGCCGCCGCCGCGCTGGTGCTGGCGCTCGTCTCCGGCGCACTGGAACGGGGCTCCGCCGGGCGGCACGCGTCCGTCGTCCACCGGACCGCGCACCCGGCCCGGACGGCCGAAGACCGCGTCACCGCCGACCGCTGACCGCGGTTGAGCGCCCTCGCCCCCCACTGCCTCTGGTCCGGCCGGCCGCAACCACCCACTGCGTCCCCGCCCCCGCCGCCAGAGCCGCCGGGAACGCCCACCCCACCCCCGCGACCGGCAGCGTCGCCGCCAGCGTGGCGAAGAACGCCAGGAAAGCGCACGTGCTGCGGGCGACGCCGTGGAGGAAGGCGGTCGCGGTGGCGGGGCCGCAGGTGCGGTGGGTGTGGACGGCCTGGGTGACGACCAGGACGGGGAACGGCGAGAACAGGCCCGTGGCCTGCGGGCCGACGGCGGGGGAGAGGGCGGCCGCGGCCAGCACGTAGCAGGTGACCAGGGCGGCCCGGACGGCGAGCGGCGAGCCGGGCGCCGCCGCGGCGTCGGCGGCCTGGTATCCGGGCCAGCGCAGCAGGACCACCGCCACGGTCAGGAAGCCGGTCAGCGCGATGGCGGCCGGGGCCGGGTGGGCTGTCTGCTGCACCGCCGAGCCGGCCGCGAAGACCGCGCACCCCGCCGCGAGCGCCCGGCCCGGGCCGCCGCGGCGGGCGGTGCGCGCATAGGCCCAGCACAGCGCCGACGCCGAGGCCGCGCCGCCCAGGGTCGCGGTGGCGGTACGAGCGGCGAAGCCGGGGCCGTGCTCGATCGCCACGGACAGCACGATCGGGCCGGAGGTCAGCGGCAGACCGGCCAGCAGGCCGCCGAGGGCGGGACCGCGCCGCCGCTGGAGCCAGGAGACGAGCGCGAGCAGAACCGGAGGCAGGGCGCACTGCGCCAGGAGAACGGGCATGCCCCGACCCTGCCGGGCATCGCGGCGCGTTTGGCGCGGACATCACAGTCCTGTCGGCCTTCTCGCTGTGGGACGCTCAGTGCTATGGCTCTTCCACCGAGAAAAGCGCAGAGTGACGCCGGAGAGGACCGGCTCGACCGGCTGGACCGGGAGATCCTCGCGGTCCTGGTGCCCGACGGGCGCGCGACCTATCTGGAGGTGGCCCGCAAGGTTCGGCTGTCGGCCAACGCCGTCGCCGACCGCGTCCGGCGGCTGCGCACCCGGGGCGTGATCCGCGGTTACCGCGCCGAGGTGGACCTCGCCGCCCTGGGCCGGACCCTGATCGCGCTCACCGACGTCCGGTTGCGCGAGGGGACCGACGGGCGCGGCTTCGAGGCGGGGCTGGCGTCGCTGCCGCAGGTCCAGTGGGCCGCGCACACCACCGGCGAGTACGACTACCAGCTGCGGGTGGCCTGTGTGGACCCCGCCGAACTCGAGGAGGTGGTCGAGACGTTGAAGCGCGAACACGGCGTCAGGGAGCTGCGCAGCCGCATCGTGCTGCGCGAGGTCGCCCTCGACCCGACGCGCTGCCTCGCCCCGCCGCGCCGGGACGGGCGCTAGCGCGGCCCGGAGGCCAGATAGCGGCGCAGCACCCGCTTGCACTCGGCGATCAGATCGGGGTCGCCGTCCGGGTCGACGCGGAACGCAAGTTGGAGCACGGCGTCGGCGCACTCCATCGCCACCCGCAGCCTCAGCGGCGACTCGGCGTGCCGGCCGTCCTCCAGCAGGCCCGCCAGCATCGCGCGCAGGCGTTCGGCGACGGCGGCGTTGTTGTCCAACACCGCGTCCAGAACGTGCTGTTCGGCATCGTTTCCGGGTGCGCCGACGATGCCGAAGTCGAGCACGCCGAAGCCGGGCACGGCCCGTTTCATGGCGACGAACTCCTCGACCGCCAGATCCACCAGCGCGGCCAGCCGGGTGGGCGCCTCGGCCTCGATCCGCCTGGTCAGCCGGGCGAGATAGCGTTCGAGGTTGCGTGCGGCGAGCGCGGCCACCAGCCCGTCCTTGCCGGGGAAGAACTGGTAGAGGGTGCCGATCGGGACCCCGGCGCGGCGGGCCACCTCACGGGTCGTCAGCGCCGAGTAGCCCGACTCCTGGAGCAGTTGGGCGCTCGCGTCGAGGATGCGCTCGAACCGCTCCAGGCTGCGCCGCTGCACCGGCCGGCGCCGCAGCGCCCCTTCGGCCGGCCCCTTCACCGTCCCGCTCGCGTTCGTCACCGTCCCACTGTGCACGATCTGGCGTTCCCGCCGCGAATCACTATCATGAGCGATGCTCATGTTCTGCCGACTGGCCATTCCGCACCCTGGCGAAGGGGGCACCGCGATGCCGCACGGGCTTGAGCCGCCGCCGACCCTGCCGAGCGGGTTCGTCTGGGGCGTGTCGTCCTCGGCGTACCAGATCGAAGGCGCCACGGCCGAGGACGGGCGCGGGGTGTCGGTCTGGGACGTCTTCGCCGCCCGCCCCGGCGCCGTGCGCGACGGGCACACCGCCGAGCAGGCCTGCGACCACTACCACCGCTGGCCCGAGGACGTGGAGTTGCTGCGCGGGCTCGGCGTCGACGCCTACCGCTTCTCCCTGGCCTGGCCGCGGATCCTGCCCACCGGCGCGGGGCCGGTCAACCCGCGCGGCCTCGACTTCTACGACCGGCTCACCGACGCCCTGCTCGACCGGGGAGTCACCCCGCTGCCCACGCTCTACCACTGGGACCTGCCGCAGCCGCTGGAGGAGGCCGGCGGCTGGCTGGCCCGGGACACCGCGCACCGCTTCGCGGAGTACGCGGCCGTCGCCGCCGACCGGCTCGGCGACCGCATCCGCGACTGGATCACCCTCAACGAGCCCTTCGTGCACATGGCGTTCGGCTACGGGCTCGGCGTCCACGCGCCCGGCCGGGCCCTGGCCCTCGGCGCCCTGCCCGCCGCGCACCACCAGCTGCTCGGCCACGGCCTGGCCGCCCGGGCGCTGCGCGAACGCGGCGCGCGCGTGATGATCGCCAACAACTGCACCCCGGTGACCCCGGCGAGCGGCGCACCCTCCGACCGGGCCGCCGCCGACGCCTACGACACGCTGCACAACCGCCTGTTCAACGACCCCGTGCTGCTGGGCCGTTACCCCGACCTGACGCCCTACGGCGTCGGCGACGACCTCGGCGGTGTGCTGCGGGACGGCGATCCGGCGGTGATCGCGACACCTCTCGACGGGCTCGGCGTCAACTACTACACCCCCACGGTCGTCCGCGCCGCCCCGCCCGGCTCCGCCGTGCCCTTCGAACTGGTGCCGCAGCCCGGCGCACCGCTCACCGCCTTCGGCTGGCCGGTGGCCCCCGAAGGCCTGCGCGACCTGCTGCTCGGCCTCACCGGGGCCTACGGCGACGCCCTGCCGCCGCTGACCGTGACCGAGAACGGCTGCTCGTACCCGGGCCTGGACGACGTCGAACGCGTCGCCTTCCTCGACGGGCACATCCGCGCGGTCGCCGAGGCGGTCGGGCGCGGCGCCGACGTGCGCGGCTACTTCGTCTGGACGCTCACCGACAACTTCGAGTGGGCGGAGGGCTACCACCAGCGCTTCGGGCTCGTCCACGTCGACCACGCCACGCAGCGGCGCACCCCCAAGGCGTCCTACGGCTGGTACCGGGACCTGGTCGCGGCGCACCGGGCGCGCCGGGTATGACGCGGCGGACATGACAGGCGCTCACGTCAGCCGGAAGGCGGCGGCCGGGCCGCCCGACGCGCTCGCCGAACCCCGGACCCCGGTCGGCGGCGCCTGGACCGCCTCGCTGAGCCTGGCCACCCTCGCCGTCTTCATGGCGTTCCTGACGCCTATTCAGATTCTGCTGCCGCTCCAGCTCGAACAGGCCGACCCCGCGCACAAGGCCGCCGCCCTGTCCTGGGTCACCGGGACCGGCGCCCTCGTGGCCGCCGTGGCCAACCCGGTCGCCGGGGCCCTCAGCGACCGCACCACCAGCCGGTTCGGCCGCCGCCGGCCGTGGATCCTCGGCGGCGCCGCGGCCGGGGCGGCAGGGCTGCTCGCCACGGCCGCCCAGCACACCGTCACCGGGATCCTGCTCGGCTGGTGCCTGGCCCAGACCGGGCTCAACGCGCTGCTGGCCGCCGTCACCGCGCCCGTCGCCGACCGGGTCCCGGTGCGGCAGCGGGCCCAGGTCTCCGGGTGGACCGGGATCTGCCAGTCCCTGGGCCTGGTGGTCGGCGCCCTGCTCGTCACCCGGATCCTCACCGGCGTCGTCCCCGGCTACCTGCTCATCGCCGCGGCGACCGTGGTACTGGCCCTGCCGTTCGTCCTCGGCTTCGGCGAGCCCGTGCTCCGGCGCGAACAGCGACCGCCCCGGCTGCGCCCGACCGCGCTGTGGACCAGCCCCCGCCGCCACCCCGACTTCGCCCGGGCGTGGCTGACCCGGTTCCTGATCAACCTGGGCAACGCCGTCGGCACGCTCTACCTGCTCTACTACCTCACCGACGTCGTCCACCGCCCGCATCCCGACGACGGCGTGCTCGTCCTCACCGTGGTCTACACGCTCGCCGCCGCGGCCACCGCCGTCCCCTCCGGAGTGGTCTCCGACCGCACCGGCCGCCGCCGCTTCCTCGTCCTGCTCGCCTGCGTCGTCATGGCCGCCGCAGCCATGCTGCTCGCCACCGTCCACACCTGGCCCGCCGCCGTCGTCGCGGCCGCCGTGCTCGGCGCGGGGTTCGGCGTCTACCTGGCGGTCGACCAGGCGCTGATCACGCAGGTGCTGCCGGCCGCCGCCGACCGGGCCAAGGACCTCGGCGTGATCAACATCGCGAACTCCGCGCCGCAGGTGCTCGCCCCGGCCCTCGCCGCGCCCGTCCTCGCCGACGCCGGCGGCTACACCGGCCTGTACACGCTGTCCGCCCTGGTCACCCTCGCCGCCGGAATCCTCGTACAGCGCATCCGCGGCGTCCCCTGACCGTCGTACGGGGGTGGTGGCGCACCCCCGCCGCGCGACACGATGGCCCGGACCGACGAGGAGAGGGGCACACGCTGATGGCGCAGAACGCGGCGACCGAGACGTTCCGGGCGGCCCGGGACTTCCTGCTGCGGCACCGGGACGACCACGAGGCGGCCCGGGAGGGCTTCCGCTGGCCGGAGCCGGACCGTTTCAACTGGGCGCTGGACTGGTTCGACCCGATCGCCGAGGGCAACGACCGCACCGCGCTGTGGATCGTCGAGGAGGACGGCGACGAGACCAGGCTCTCCTTCGCCGAGCTCTCCGAGCGTTCGAACCGCGTGGCGGGCTGGCTGCGAGCGCGGGGCGTGCGCGCCGGGGACCGGATCGTGGTGATGCTCGGAAACCAGGCCGAGTTGTGGGAGACCGCCCTGGCCGCGATGAAGCTGCGGGCGGTCGTCATCCCCGCCACCCCGCTGCTGGGCCCAGCCGACCTCGCCGACCGCATCGCGCGCGGCGCCGCCCGCCATGTGATCGTCCGCACCGCCGACACCGCCAAGTTCGACCACGTGCCCGGCGACTACACCCGGATCGCGGTCGGCGGCGCACCGGACGGCTGGCTCGCCTACGAGGACGCCTACCCGGCGGGCGCCGCCTTCGCCCCCGACGGGCCCACACACGCCGACGACCCGCTGATGCTCTACTTCACCTCCGGGACGACCGCGCTGCCCAAGCTGGTCGAGCACTCCCATGTCTCCTACCCGGTGGGCCACTTGACCACGATGTACTGGATCGGGCTGCGCCCGGGCGACACGCATCTGAACATCTCCTCGCCGGGGTGGGCCAAGCACGCCTGGAGCAGCCTGTTCGCGCCCTGGAACGCCGAGGCGACGGTCTTCGTGTACAACTACACCCGGTTCGACGCGGGCCGGCTGATGGCCGAGATGACCCGGGCGAAGGTGACCAGCTTCTGTGCGCCGCCCACGGTGTGGCGGATGCTGGTCCAGGCGGACCTGACCGGGCTCGCGACGCCGCCGCGCGAGGCGGTGGCCGCGGGCGAGCCGCTCAACCCCGAGGTCATCGAGCACGTCCGGCGCGCCTGGGGCGTGACGATCCGCGACGGCTTCGGCCAGACGGAGACGACCCTGCAGATCGGCAACACCCCCGGCCAGCGGCTCAAGCCGGGCTCCATGGGCCGGCCCATGCCGGGCTTCGCGGTGGAGCTGATCGACCCGATCACCGGCGAACCGGCGGCCGAGGGCGAGATCTGCCTCGACCTGTCCCGGCGGCCCGTCGCGCTGATGACCGGTTACGCGGGCGACCCCGAGCGCACCGCCGAGGCCATGAAGGACGGCTACTACCACACCGGCGACATCGGATCGCGGGACGCCGACGGCTACATCACCTATGTGGGCAGGCGGGACGACGTCTTCAAGTCCTCCGACTACAAGATCTCCCCGTTCGAGCTGGAGAGCGCGCTGCTGGAGCACGAGGCGGTCGCCGAGGCCGCCGTCGTCCCCGCCCCGGACCCGCTGCGCCTTTCGGTCCCCAAGGCGTACGTGGTCCTCGCGCGCGGCTGGGCCCCCGACGCGGCCACCGCCAAGGCGATCTTCGAGCACTCCCGTGCGGTGCTCGCGCCCTACAAGCGGCTGCGCGTACTGGAGTTCGCCGAGCTGCCCAAGACGATCTCCGGCAAGATCCGCCGCGTCGACCTGCGGGAGCGCACCGCCGCGGGCGGCCAGGCGGGACCGGTCTTCCGCGAGGACGAGGTGAGCTGAGATCCGTTCGCTTGCAACGGTCAGCGGATCAGATCGTCGGCCGCGTCGTTGACCGGTTGCGGGGTGCCGGTCAGATCCATCACGAACAGCGGAACGCCCAACTGGTCGGCGCGCAGCCGGGCCTGGTGGGCGTAGCCGGCCAGGGAGAAGAAGGCTCCGCGGCGGTCCTCGTTGAGGCAGTTGAGCCACAGCGTCTCGATGTCGCGCACCGGGGTGGGCCGGGTGGCCGGGTCGACCTGGGCGAGGACCGAGTCCCCGCGCAGATCCACCCCGGTCGGCGAGCGGTCGGCGGCGGCGCGGATGCCGGTGAACCCCAGCCACTTCAGATACTGGGCGGCGGCCGTGACCGCGTCGCGCCCGGTGCGGATGGTGACCGGGCGGAACGCGGGACGCCGCACCGGCCGGGGTGCGGTCACGGCCGCCGCCGGGCTCCGCGGCTGGTGCGTCGCCGGTTCGCCCACCGGCAGGTGCATCACCGTGCCGCAGGGGCAGCCCAGTTCGGGCCGGGGCCAGTCGTCACCGCGTCCGCAGGAGGGGCAGCGCAGCCGCACCCACGAGTCGCGCCAGGTCCGCTGCCGCAGCTGTACGGGCACGCCGCCGCGCAGCACGGGAACGGTCAGCGGCGCACCGCACGCGCAGGGGTAGGTCGGCGGGGTGAAGGCGTGCTCACGACGGCACGAGGGGCAGCGGACTGGCACGCTTTCGGCCATGGCGGTACTCCAGACTGCTCCGGCCCGGTGGGACGTGGTGCACTCCAATGCTGCCAAAAAACGAGGAGGTCCGGAGGCGAAGCCTCCGGACCCCCGGCGCCCGAGCCGTTGCTGTCTCCACCCCTCAGAAGAGAACGTGCGGCACGGGCGGGCTCGTCACCCCTCGCGCAGTTCGCGCACCGCGGCCTCCACGCGCCTGCCGTACTCGGGGTCGGCGGCGTGGAAGTGGGCGAGGTTCCGCTCCACCACGTCGTCCCGGGTGACCTGCGACAGGCCGCCCGCGATGTTGGCGACCAGGCGGGACCTCTCCTCCTCGGACATCAGCCGATAGAGCTCACCGGCCTGGCAGAAGTCGTCGTCCTTGGCGTGCTGGGGGGCGGCGTGGGTGCCGGTCCAGCCGGAGACCGCCAGCGGCGCGGAGAGCGGCCTGCCGGTCTGGACCGGGCCGCCGTAGGAGTTCGGCTCGTAGTTCTTGGCGGCGCGGCCCTGGGAGTTGACGGCCATGAAGCCGTCCCGGCCGTAGTTGTCGGCCGTGGTCGCCTTCGGCGCGTTGACCGCGAGCTGCGTGTGGTTGACGCCCAGGCGGTAGCGGTGGGCGTCGGCGTAGGCGAACAGCCGGCCCTGGAGCATCTTGTCCGGGGAGGGACCGATGCCGGGCACGAAGTTGTTCGGCGAGAAGGCGGACTGCTCGACCTCGGCGAAGATGTTGTCCGGGTTGCGGTCGAGCACCAGGCGCCCCACCCGGTGCAGCGGGTAGTCCCGGTGCGGCCACACCTTGGTCAGGTCGAACGGGTTGAAGCGGTAGTCCGGCGCCTCGGCCGCGGGCATGATCTGCACGTACAGGGTCCACGAGGGGTTCACCCCGCGCTCGATGGCCTGCAGCAGGTCGGTCTGGTGGCTGTTCGGGTCCTGGCCGGCGAGCTCGGCGGCCTGCTCGGACGACAGGCAGCGGATGCCCTGGTTGGTCTTGAAGTGGTACTTGACGAAGAACGCCTCTCCCGAGGCGTTGGTCCACTGGTAGGTGTGCGAGCCGTAGCCGTTCATGTGGCGGTACGAGGCCGGGATGCCGCGGTCTCCCATGAGCCAGGTGACCTGGTGGAC
>CAYNNX010000148.1:0-16897 GCA_964398515.1 uncultured Streptantibioticus sp.
GCCGGCGCAGCGACGGCGCCTTCAGCCCGGCCTCCTGGCGGCGCCGGCCGACCGCGATCAGATCGATCAGCGCCCGCACTTCGCGCTTGACGCTCTCCAGGCCGACCAGCGCGTCGAGTTCGCCGAGCACCTCGTCGGCGGCCCGGACCGCGACCGGCTCCGGCTCAGGCGTCGGCGCGGCCCCGGCACGCGGCGCCGGGACCCCGCCGAGCAGGCCGAAGGACTGGACCGCGGTGGCCGGCGCCGGGGCCTGCGGCGGCGGGGCGGCCGGGCGCTCCGCGGTGAGCGTGCCGGCCGCTCGGGCCTCGGCGCTCTCGTCGCTGGTGCACTCCTCGCTGACCGGGCCGGGCTCGGCGAACTCGTAGCCGCCGCGCGCGCAGCGCTCGGTACGGCACCGGGTCAGCGTGGTGCGGCAGCCGTCGATGATGTGGAAGCCGTAGCCGCGGCTGCCGGTGACCCGGCAGTTGCTGAAGGTGCCGCGGGCGCCGGCCGAGACGTAGAAGCCGGACTCGGTCGGGTTCACCACCGTGGTGCGCTCCACGCCGGGGTCGGCGCCCTTGGTGACGATGACACCGGTCGCCGTGGCGTCGATCGTGCACGACGAGACGGTGCCGCCGCTGCCGTGGTCGCGGAACCAGGCGCCGGTGGCGGCCTCCCGGATCCGGCAGTCGTCGAGCTGCACGGTGGCGCCGTCGCTCACCGAGACCGCGGTGTTGCGCACCTGGGCGATGTCGCAGTCCACGACGTCGGCACGGGAGCCGCGGTCCAGTACGAACAGGGCGTCGGGAACGTCGTGCACGCGGCAGGAGTCGAGGACGGCGGCGGCGCCGTCGCTGATCCACACGGCCGGGTAGTCGCCCGTACTGTCGTGGATCTCGCACTGGTTGGCGTCGGCGCGGGTGCCCGGGTCCCACACCGACAGCCCGTTGCGGCCGAAGCGGCGCACGGTGGAGCGGGTGAGCGTCAGTACCGAGCGGGACCGCAGGTCGACGGCGTTCTCGGGGACGTCGTGGATGTCGCAGTCGGAGAGCGTCAGCACCGAGTCGGTGTCCAGGGTGACCCCGTCCCCGGTGGTGCGGTGCACCTGGCAGTCGGTGAGGTGGCCCGCGGCGCGGCCGGCGACCTGGACCCCCGTGCCCTTGATCTCGTACACCTCGCAGCCGACCGCCTCCGCCGCGGTCCCCTCCCCGGTGAGCGACAGGCCCGCACCGGTGGCGTGGTGGATCCGGCAGCGCTCCAGCCGGGGTGCGGCGCCGCCGCGCACCGCGAAGCCGGACTGGCCGGCGGCCACCACCTCGCACTCCTCGAACAGACCGCCCGCCGAGTCGAGCACGCTTATGCCGAGCCCGGCCGGGTTGTCCACCGTGCAGCGGCGTACCGTCGGGCGGGCGCCGTCGCGCACCTCGATGCCGACGGCCGAGCGGGTCACCACGCGCAGGCCGAGCAGTTCGGGTGCGCAGTCCTCGACGAGCAGCGCGGCCGCGGAGGTGTCCTGGCCCTCGACGTGCAGATCCTGCACGACGGCGGCGGCCCGCAGGGTGAGCGCGACACCACCGGGTGGAGCGATCCGCACCGAACCCGGCCCGTCCGCGCCCCGAAGCGTCACCGCGCTGTCGACGACGAGGTTCTCGCGGTAGGTGCCCGGGGTGACCGTCACGACGTCGCCGTCGCCTGCAGCCGCCAGGGCCGAGGCGAGCGTCTCGTACTCGCCCGTGCGGCGCCGCCACCGCGACGAGCCGGTGTGCGTCACCTGAGCCACACCCTGTGCCATGGTGTTGTTCCTGCCCCCACCTCGTCCGACACGGACCGTATTCGTGGACCGGGCACCACGGTAGCGCGCGCCGCGGCCCCCCTCGCACCACGAGCGCCAGGAAGCAGCGGCTACGGGCGACTTGGCACCGAAAAGATCTTTCCGCGGGCGCCCGGGCGGGCTCAGCCACCGGCGTCCGCCCGTCCCCAGTCCTCGCCCGCCTGGGCCCATGCCCGTTCCCAGTCGGCGAGCCTGCGCCGCAGCAGCCGCCAGCCCAGCAACTGGCGTGCGCCGCAGGCCAGGGCGGCGGTCGCGGCGCCCGAGCCGAGACCCGCGGCGATCGCGTTGGCGGCCGCCGCAGCCGCGTCCAGCGGGCGATCGGTCAGCGCGCCGTGGGCGTCGATCCACACGGTGAGCGGATCGCCGGCCGCACGGCGTTCCCCGAGCCGTACCCTTCCGGTCCGGGCCGAGCCGTCGAGGGCCGTCCAGCGCACCAGCGCGGTGCGGACCGGTCCCTGGCCGTGCGCCGCCTCGGTGTCGCTCACCGGGTCCGGCCGCACGGAGGCGCTGACCACGGTGGCGGTGACCTGGTGGCGTTCGGCCCGCTCGGCCGCCACGGTGCGGTCCATCCCGGCGCCGACCGTTCGGCCGGTCGCGATCCCGACCGCGGGCCCGCCCACGGCCACCAGCACGGCGGTGACCAGTGAGGCCCAGGCCTCGATCACATCACTGCGTCTGCGCAGCGGATTCGGCCGCCAGCGCCACAGACCGGGCATCCAACGCATCGCACCACACACCCCCTTCGCCCCCAAGTACCGCGCAGAGACGGGCACATGCACGGGGCGGTCCGGACGCGGCGCCTCGTCGTGGCGCGCGACTCCAGCACCGTGAACGAGTCATCGGCCTGAAGGGTTCAGGGTGACGCGGAATCGGACCCGGCGAGCCCCCACGGCTCGACGGCCGTTTCACCGGGTTCCGCTGCGCGGGACCACCTCGACGGGGTGGCCGCGCGGCGCCGGGCGGCCGGCGAACCGGCGGCCCGTCAGGCGTCGTTCAGTAGCCCTGCCCGTTGTAGGGCCGGCGGTACTGCTCGTCCCCGTAGCCGCCGTACCCACCGGGCGCGGCGGGACGCGGGGGCATCTGGCGCGGCGGCACCGGGCGCACCGCCTCGTATCCGGCCGGGTTGGCCACCTGCTGCTGCGGCTGGCCCTGCGCCGGGTATCCGCCCGGGTAGCCGCGCGGAGCGCTCGCCTGCTGCGGGATGTAGGCGGTGGCGGCAGGCTGCGGCTGGTATGCGGCCGGCTGCTGGTAGCCCGGGTACGTGCCCTGGGGCGGGGTGTACTGGGAGGGGCCGGAGGGGAGGGCCGGGAGCGCGGGCAGCGCGGGCAGGTTGCTGCCCGTCTCCCACGGCATCGGATTGACCCGGATGGGGGCGATCTGGGGCGTGCCCCGCTCTGCGACCAGGCTGTCGTAGATCGGGGTGTCCGGGAAGAAGGCGGACGAGGCGTAGTAGCCGCCGCCGTAGGTGCCGCGGGGGGTGGTCATAGCCCATAAGTTAAGCCCACGATGTGCTGTTAGGGGAGCCCGATAAGAGGGTTGTTCCGAGCGATCTGAGTGAACGTTGGCCCCCAATACGATCTAATCCGAGGAAATCGGTCGCCGGACGTCGTTTCGATCCCGTCAACACAGCCCTCCGCAACATGGCCCGGTGACCGGTGAAGCCCCCGGTCACCGGCGGTTGGCGGCCCGCCGGACCGGTTCCGGACCGGTGCCCGGGCACCCCGGTCCACGGGGTCGCCGCCGGCCCCCGAACGGCTCGCCGACTTCACCCGCGCGGGCGACCCCGCCATGCGCCCGTACGCACCCCCGGTTCACGACGGACGCGCGTACGTGCGCCCTTTCCACGCCGCACCCCGGCCGCGGTAGTGCTGCACCGCCGAGTCGGCCGTCATCGCCGCGTAGAGCACGGCCGTGAACGGCAGCAGCGGTGCGAGCCACAGCGGCTGGCGGTAGTGGCGCAGCATCGGCAGGTACGTCCCCGTCATCACCGCCCACGCCGCCGCCCCGGCCGCGCAGGACCACGGGTGACCGGTGACCGCCCCCGCCACCGCCGCGGCCGGGGGCACCGCGTAGACCAGCGCCAGCCCCAGCAGCGTCGCCGCCAGCAGGGCGGGGCTGTGCCGCAGTTGCGCGTAGGCGCTGCGCGAGACCATCCGCCACAGCTGGGCGAGCCGCGGGTACGGGCGCACACTCTGCACCCGGTGCGCCAGCCCCAGCCACACCCGGCCGCCGCCGCCCTTCACCGCCCGTGCGAGCGCCACGTCGTCGATCACCGCCTGCCGGATCGACTCCGGAAGCCGTGCGCGCTCCGCGGCCGCGCGCCGGATCAGCACGCATCCGCCGGCCGCCGCGGCGGTCCGGCCGCGCGGGGAGTTGATCCGGCGGAACGGGTACAACTGGGCGAAGAAGTAGACGAACGCGGGCACGATCAGCCGCTCCCACGCCGTGGCGACCTGCAGCCGGGCCATCTGCGAGACGACGTCGAGCCCGGCGGAGCGCGCGGCGGCCACCAACTCCCGCAGGGATTCGGGCTCGTGGGCGATGTCGGCGTCGGTCAGCAGCAGGTACTCCGCCTCGAAGGCGTCGGCGGCCACGGCCATACCGTGCCGGAGCGCCCACAACTTGCCGGTCCAGCCCGCCGGCGGCTCGCTCCCCGGCGACGTCACCGTCAACGGCAGCCCGCCGGGCCGCGCCCCGATCGCGCGGGCCAGCGCTCCCGTGCCGTCCGAGCTGTGGTCGTCCACCAGGAAGACCTCGGCACGGCCGGGGTACTTCTGCGCCAGCAGCGACGGCAGGCTCGCCTCCAGCACCTCCGCCTCGTCCCGGGCGGGCACCACGACCGCCACCGGGGGCCACTCGGCGGGCTCGGTGCGCGCCGGGAGCGTGACGTCGGTGCGCCAGAACATGCCCTGCGCCAGCAGCAGCCACAGCCAGCAGAGCAACGAGAGGAACGAGACGAGTGCGATCACGGTCCACAAGGTCACGCGGCGCAGTCTGCCGCACCGACGCCCCGCGGGCGCCCGGGCGCGGTCGGGCGATCGACTACAGTTGCGGGGGCTGTGGCCGCGGTGCCCGGCCGTCAGCCGGCTCGCAGCGGGGGTCGGCGTGCCCGCAGTGACACACCGAGAGGGGAAGCCGGCAGTGAAGATCGCGCTCATGGACTCCGGGATCGGACTGCTGGCGGCCGCGGCCGCGCTGCGTCGGCTCCGGCCCGACGCGGATCTCGTGCTCTCCTCCGACCCGGACACCATGCCGTGGGGACCGCGCACCCCCGAGGAGGTCACCGAGCTCGCCCTGGGCTGCGCCCGGGCCGCCGCCGCGCACCGCCCCGAGGCTCTCGTCGTCGCCTGCAACACTGCGTCCGTGCACGCGCTGTCCGCCCTGCGCGCCGAACTGGAACCGGCCATCCCGGTCATCGGCACCGTCCCGGCGATCAAGCCGGCCGCCGCCGCGGGAGGTCCGGTGGCGATCTGGGCCACCCCGGCGACCACCGGCAGCGGCTACCAGCGGCGGCTCATCGCCGAGTTCGCCGCCGGTGTGGAGGTCGCCCCGGTCGCCTGCCCCGGGCTCGCCGACGCACTGGAGTACGCCGACGAGGCCGCGATCGACGCGGCCATCGCCGACGCGGCCGCCCGCACCCCCGCCGACGTGCGGGCGCTCGTGCTGGGCTGCACGCACTACGAGCTCGTGGCCGACCGGATCCGCGAGGCCGTCCGGCCCGCGGGCGGTGCGCCGCTCGCCATGTACGGCTCGGCCGAAGCGGTCGCCGCCCAGGCGCTGCGGCGTATCGGCACCGAGCCCTGCCCGCAGGCGGAGCCGACCGGCGGCCTGACCGTGCTGCTCGGCGGCCGCCTCGCCGCCCTTCCCGGGACCGCGCTCGCCTACGAGGAGGGACGGGCGCTCGCGGCGGTGGCCCCGACCGGCTGAGCCACCGTCCGCCCGCGCGGCCCCCTCCCATCCGGTACACCGCCGGCCCAGGCCGAGTGCCCCCTGGTGTGCACGCGAGTACGCTCCGGGGCATGGACGACCCCGGCGACGACCCGTGTTGCCCCGGGAGCCGGTGACGCGGCGCCCCCGAAGGTGTGGACCGCGACCAACCGCGCCCAGTGGATCTTCGCCCTGGCGGGGGCCGGATGCATCTTGCTGGGGATCGAACCGGCCGTCGAGCCGGCCTGGACCTCCGCACCGGTGCCCCTGGTGATGGCGGTGGTCGGCTGCCTGGCCGCCGGGCTCCTCGTGCTCTTCGGGACGATCGCCTTCACCCGTGTCCGGGTGCGCGTGGACCGCGACTGCCTGGAGGTGCGCTGCGGACACATCGGGGTGCCCCGCCGCCGCATCCCGCTCCAGGACGTCGCCTGCGCGTCACTGGCCCCCTGGGTCAGCCCGCGCGCCTGGGGCGGCTGGGGCTACCGGTGGCGGCCCGGCATGGGCACGGCCGTCGTCGTCCGCCGCGGCCCAGGCCTCGTCCTCGACCTGGGGGAGGGGCGCCGCTTCACGGTCACCGTGGACGACGCCGAAGGAGCGGTGCGCGCCATCCGGGACCGGCTGCGCCTGGGCACCCGCAAGCCGCTCGGCGAAGGCTGACCTGCCCGCGCCGCCGTCCGTCCGGTCCCAACCCGCCCCGCCTGCCGGGGAGTTGTCACTCCTTGCGGTAGGTGTAGGCCTCCCCGGCAGCGGCGGCGACCGCGTCGAGGTCCCCGCCCGCGGAGGCGGTGACCACGGCGGCCACGGCACCCTCGACGAAGGGCGCGTCCACCAGCCGTGCGCCGTCCGGGAGTTCGCCGTCCTCCAGCAGCGCCTTGACCGTCAGCACCGCGCTGCCCAGGTCCGCCAGCACGGCGATCCCGGCGCCGCCGTCCGCGGCCCGGGCCGCCCGCGTGATCAATTCCGCGCTCGTGCCGAACCCGCCGTCCTCGGTGCCGCCGGCCGCGGCCACCGGCGCCGTGGCGCCACCCGCCGCCAGCCGCCGGGCCATCTCCGCGACGGAGGTGGCGACCTGCGCGCTGTGCGAGACCAGGACGATGCCGACCACGCCCGTGCTCACCTGGCACCCCCTTCCCGGCCGCCGTCCTCGGCGCCGCGTTCCTGCGCGGCGGTGACGAACGCCGCCACCAGCAGCGCCGCCGACGTGGCGCCCGGATCCTGGTGGCCGATGCTGCGTTCCCCGAGATAGCTCGCCCGGCCCTTGCGCGCGAGCATCGGAACGGTGGCCATCGCCCCCTCGTCGGCCGCCAGCCGGGCCGCCGCCAGCGCCTCAGCCAGGCCCGCCCCGGACTCCAGGGCGAAGGCCAGCGCGTCGACCGCCGGGACGAGGGCGTCAAGCATCGTCTTGTCGCCCGGGGCCGCACCGCCCAGCTGCGCCACGCCCTCAACCCCGGCGCGCAGTGCGGCGCTCAGCTGCTCGGGGGTGGCCGCCGTCTGGTCGCCGAGGGCCCTGCCCGCCTTGCGCAGCAGCGTTCCGTACAGCGGACCCGAGGCGCCGCCGACCGTGCTGATCAGTTCGCGTCCCGCGCGGACCAGCAAGCGGCCGGGCGAGTCGGGGGCCTCCTTGTCCACCGCCGCGGCCGCGGCGGCGAAACCGCGCCGCATGTTGGTGCCGTGGTCGGCGTCCCCGATGGGCGAGTCGAGCTCCGTGAGCCGTTCCGCCTCGCGCTCGATCGACGCGGTCGCGGCGGTGAGCCAGCGGCGCGCGAAACCGGTGTCGACCAGCGGCTCGGGGCGGTCGGGGGTCGGTGCGCTCGCGTTCATGGGCCGTGCGTTCCTCCTGGTCGATGGGGCGTCGGGACGGGGCGCGGGCCCGGGTGTCAGCACCCCCAGCGCAGTGCGGGGGTGGCCACCGGGGCGTCCCACAGCCGCAGCAGGTCGTCGTCGGCCCGGCACAGCGTGACCGAGCAGCCCGCCATGTCCAGCGATGTCACGTAGTTGCCGACGAGGGTGCGCACCACGGGGATGCCGCGCTCCGACAACGCCCGGTGCACCTCGGCGGTGAACCCGTACAGCTCCAGCAGCGGCGTGCCGCCCATGCCGTTGACGAGCGCCAGCACCGGGCCGTCCGGCTGCAGATCCGACACGACGGCGTCCACGGCCGCGTCCGCGATCTCGCCGGAGGTCATCATCGCCCGGCGCTCCCGGCCCGGCTCGCCGTGGATGCCGACGCCCAGCTCCAGCTCTCCGGGCGGAAGGTCGAAGGTGGGGCCGCCCTTGGCGGGTGTGGTGCAGGCGCTGAGCGCGACGCCGAAGCTGCGGCACGCCTGGTTGACCCGGCGGGCGACGGCCGCGACCTGGTCCAGCGAGGCGCCCTCGTCCGCCGCCGCGCCCGCCAGCTTCTCCACGAACAGGGTGCCGCCGGTGCCGCGTCGGCCCGCGGTGTAGAGGCTGTCGGTGACCGCCACGTCGTCGTCGACGAGGACCGAGACGACCTGCACCCCCTCGTCCTCGGCGAGTTCGGCGGCCATCTGGAAGTTGAGCACGTCGCCGGTGTAGTTCTTCACGATGAACAGCACGCCAGCCCCGCTGTCCACGGCCGCCGCGGCACGCACCATCTGGTCCGGCACGGGGGAGGTGAACACCTCGCCCGGACACGCCGCGTCCAGCATCCCGCGGCCGACGAACCCGGCGTGCAGCGGCTCGTGCCCGCTGCCGCCGCCGGAGACCAGCCCGACCTTCCCCGCCACGGGCGCGTCCCGCCGCACCACCACGCGGTTGTCCACATCGACGGTCAGCTGCGGATGCGCGGCCGCGACCCCCCGCAGCGCGTCGGCGACCACCGTCTCGGGCACGTTGATCAGCATCTTCATGTGGTCCTCCACGTAGCCTGCGGCCAGACTAGGGGCTGGACGCAGGCTCGGCAGCCCGTTGCGCGATCCGTGCCGGTGTCACCCCCGCGGGTGCGGGGCGGCTCCCGGCGGGCGGGTGCGCTGGACGGCGATCACGGCGGCGTCGTCGTTGAGCCGGCCCCCGGCGTACCACATCAGGTCCCGGCAGACGTGCTGGGCGAGTTGCTCGGGGTCGGACGCCGGCATGGCGAGGACCCGTTCGGCGAGGGGGTAGAAGGCGCCGGTGCCGTTGCGGGTCTCGATGACGCCGTCGGTGTAGAGCAGCAGGGTGTCGCCCCTTTCGAAGGAGAACGTCTCGACCTGGTAGCTGTCGGGCGACAGGTCGCCCAGGCCAAGTGGGAGGGCGGGTCTGCTCACCTCGACCGGCTGCACGGAGCCTTCGCGCAGCAGGAGCAGCGGCGGATGGCCGCAGTTGACCATGCGGACCGTGGGCGTCTCGTGGTCGATCTCCAGGATCAGGGCGGTCACGAAGGTCTCCGCCGCCTCCCCCTGCTCGTCGCCGGTGAGGTCCCCGGGGTCGGCGCGCATGGTGGCCTCCAACTGGGCCACCAGGGTGTGCAGCGGGATGTGCCGGTGGGCCGCCGACCGGAACGCGCCCAGCAGCAAGGCGGCGTCCCCGATCGCGGACAGGCCCTTGCCGCGCACGTCCCCGATCAGCAGGCGGGTCGCGTGCGCGGCGGGGGTGGCCGCGTACAGGTCGCCGCCGATGCGGGCTTCGGCCTCGGCCGCCAGGTACTCCGCGGCGATCCGCAGCGGCCCGGTGCGTTGCGGCAGCGGCCGCAGCAGCACCCGCTGGGCGGCCTCGGAGACCGCGCGCACCTGGCTGAGCTGGCGCGCGTGCCGGTCCCGCAGGTAGCGCATGACCACCACGACCGCGCTGATCAGCACCAGCGCCGCGATCTGGGCCTGGTGGTTCGGGGTGGTCAGGCCGCCGTGGAAGACGCCGATGACCACCAGGGCGGCCACCGCGATGGCACCGGTGAGGGCGGTGAGCCGGGCGCCGGCGAACGAGGCGGTGATCGCCGGCGCCACGATCAGCAGCGGGCCCAGATGGATGGTGGGCGGGGTGAACAGGTCGACCACGGTGATCGCGACGATGAGGGCGAGTGGCACCACGACCAGAGCACGACTTGACCGCCATGACCGGCCGAGGACGAGGGCGCGCAGCCCGGTGGGCACACCACCTGCTTACACCTCCGGCGGCCCGGGCGCTCCCCCTGCCGCGGCCCGGGCGGCGGGGGCGCCGGCGGCCTTCCGGATTTCTGCAACGCGTTCTACCGTGTGCGCCGTCACCGCACCGCCGGGAACCGCCACACCTCAGGAGGGGCCGTGCACCTCGACCACACCCCGGAGCAGCAGCGGCTCCGCAGTGAACTGCGCTCCTACTTCCGCGAGTTGGTGCCGGACAACGCGTACGCCCGGTACGCGGATCCCGCCCGGGCGAAGCGGTTCTACCGGCGGACCATCCGCCGGCTGGGCCGCGACGGCTGGCTGGGCGTGGGATGGCCCAAGGAGTACGGGGGGCGCGGGCTGACCCCCATGGAGCAGTTCGTCTTCTTCGACGAGGCCGCACAGGCCGGGGTGCCGCTGCCGCTGATGGCCCTGAACACCGTCGGGCCGACGATCATGCAGTTCGGCACCGAGGAGCAGAAGGCGTACTTCCTGCCCAGAATCCTCTCCGGCGAGATCGACTTCGCCATCGGCTACAGCGAGCCCGACGCCGGCACCGACCTGGCCGCGCTCAGGACCCGGGCGGTCCGCGACGGCGACACCTACGTCGTCAACGGGCAGAAGATCTGGACCACCAACGGCGACACCGCGGACTGGGTGTGGCTGGCGGTGCGCACCGACCCCGAGGCGCCGCCGCACAAGGGGATCACCATGCTGCTGGTCCCCACCACCGACCCCGGCTACTCGTGCACCGTGATCCGCACCCTCGCCGGACACGACACCACGGCCAGCTACTACGAGGACGTGCGCGTCCCCACCACCCACCGGGTCGGCGAGGAGAACCAGGGATGGCGGCTGATCACCACCCAGCTCAACCACGAGCGCGTCACCCTCGCCGCTCACGGCACCATGGCCATCCGCGCCCTGCACGACGTCCAGCGCTGGGCCATGGAGACCAAGCTCGGCGACGGGCGGCGGGTGATCGACCTGGCGTGGGTGCGACGCCGGCTGGCCGCCACGCACGTCAGGCTCGACGCCCTGAAGCTGCTCAACTGGCAGATGGTGGACGCCCTCCAGCGGGCCACGCTCACCCCGCACGACGCCTCCGCGGTGAAGGTCTATGGCTCCGAGGCACGCAGGGACGCGTACGCGTGGCTGATGGAGGTGGTCGGCGCGGCGGCTCCGCTCAAGGAGGGCTCGGCGGGCGCGGTCCTCCACGGCGAGCTCGAACGCGGCTACCGCAGTGCGGTGATCTTCACCTTCGGCGGTGGCAACAACGAGATCCAGCGGGAGATCATCTCCTGGATCGGCCTTGGCATGCCGAGGGTCAGACGGTAAGAGCCCTACCGGGAGGCGGCCGTGCCCGGGGAAGCGAAGCCCGCCCGGCGCTCCGGCTTCCCGCCGACCGGCGCGCGGGCCTGCGCCTACGCCCGCGAGCAGCGCACGGCGGCCCGCCCGGTGGGCCTGGACGCGCGGGCGGTGCCCGGCGACACCGAGGCGCTGCGGGGCTGCTTCGCCGAGGTCCGCCCGGAACTCGCGGCGACCCCCGAGGCGTACGAGGTCTTCGCCCTCCTGCGCACCCCGCCCGTCCACCCCTTGCCGGTGCCCGCCCGCACCCTGCTGTGGCGGCGCGTCAGCGATCCGGCGTACGCGGCACTGCCGCCGTCCGCCACGAACCGTACGGGCGCCCGGCCCCGGACGGCGTGCCGCCGACCGCGGGTCGCGGGCGACCGGCGCCGCCCTGCGGGCCGTGCCGCCCCTGGTGCGCCGGCAGCTGCCGCCCGGGCATATCCTCAAGGCGGTCGGACGCCTCGGCCCCGGCAGCCACCCCTCGTCGCACCGGCTGCGCGCCGAGGCCAGGGCCCGACCATGAAAGCCGGCTCGCCCGGGGATACTGATGGCGGGGAGGTGCGGTACCGCCGGCGTAGGAGCTTCGGGGGCGCGGTGTGTTATGGGGGACGACGGGCTGATCCGGGAGCGGTACCGGCTGGACGAGCGCATCGGCCGGGGCGGCATGGGCGAGGTGTGGCGCGCCCACGACGAGGCGTTGGGCCGCGACGTGGCGGTCAAGGCGCTGCGGCCGATGAGCAGCGCGGGCGACCCCGACCGGCTGCGGGTCATGCGGGAACGGTTCCGCCGTGAGGCCCGGGTCGCCGCCTCCCTGCAGCACCAGGGGATCACCGTCGTCCACGACTTCGGCGAGGACGACGGCGTCCTCTACCTCGTCATGGAGCTGCTGGAGGGACGCAACCTCTCGCAGCTCCTCGACGACCGGCAGGGCGTCCCGCTGCCGGTGCCGGACGTGGTGGACATCGCCGAACAGGTGGCCGCGGCGCTGGCGTACACCCATGCCCAGCGCATCGTGCACCGCGACCTGAAGCCCGCCAACATCGTGCGGCTCTTCGACGGCACCGTGAAGATCTGCGACTTCGGCATCGCCCGGCTCGGCCACGACATCGGCTTCACCTCCCGTCTCACCGGCGGCGCCACCGCCATGGGCACCCCGCGCTACATGTCGCCCGAGCAGATCGCCGGCTCCGAGCTGGACCACCGCAGCGACCTGTACTCCTTCGGCTGCGTGCTCTACGAACTGGTCACCGGCGCGCCCCCGTTCGACGTGGACGACCACTGGGCGGTCCTGGTGCACCACCGCGACACCCCGCCCGAGCCGCTGCGCGACCGGCGCGCCGAGGTGCCCGAAGCGCTCGAGCGCCTCGTGCTGGACCTGCTCGGCAAGGAGCCCGACGACCGCCCGCAGGACGCCTCGGTGGTGGTCAAACGGCTCGCGGCGATGCGCTCGCGCGGCGAACTGCCCTACTGGGCGGCGGGTCTGGGCCCGGGCCTGCCCGCGGTGCGGCGCCGCGCGCTGCCGGCCGGCCCGCCCGAGGGGCTGACCGGGCCGGTGGCGGTCCGCCCGTCCGCCGTTCCGCCGGAGCTGCAGGAGGTGCTGGCCGGCCGCCACACCGCCGGGATCGGTCTGGGCCGCCTCGGACGCTGGCGGGAGGCGGTCGAGACGCACCGCACGGTCGCCGGTGAACGCGCTCGCGTGCTCGGCGCCGACCACCCCGACACCCTCGCCAGCCGCTACGAACTCGCCTTCGGCCTCAGCCGGCTGGGCCGCCGCGAGGAGGCCCTGGCCTGTTTCGAGGAGGTCGCGGCGGCCCGGGAGCGGGTGCTGGGCGCCGACCACCCCGAGACGCTCAGCGCCCGTCAGGAGGCCGCCTTCGTCCTGGGCGAGCTCGGCCGCCACGCGGAGGCGCACCGCGGCTACCTCGCCGTGCTCACCGCACGGACCCGGGCCATGGGGGCGGACCACCCCGACACGCTGCGCTGCCGCCACAACCTCGCCTACACCCTGGGCCGCCTTGGTCTGCTGCGCGAGTCCTACGAGGCCGCCCGCGAGGTGGCCGCGGCCCGGGAGCGGGTGCTGGGCGCGGCCCACCCCGACACCCTGGCCACCCGGTTCGAGACCGCCCACGCACTCGGGCGGCTCGGCAGCTGGGAGAGTGCCCTGGCCGAGTACGCCGACGTCGAGCGGTTGCGCGCGGCGACGCTCGGCCCCGAGCACCCCGACACGCTCGCCGCCCGGTACGAGGCCGGGGTGTGCCTCGGCCGCCTGGGCCGCCCCGAGCAGGCGCTGGAGCTGTACCGGGAGCTCGTCGCGGTCCGCTCCCGCACGCTGGGCGCCGACCACCCCGACACCCTGCGGGCCCGCCACGGAGTGGGGGTCAACCTCGGCCGGCTGGGACGGTGGCCGCAGGCGCTGGAGCACTCCCGCGAGCTCCTGCGGGACCGGGAACGCCTGCTGGGCCCGGACCACCCCGACACCCTCGTCAGCCGCCGGGAGACCGCGGTCGCGCTGGGCTGGCTGGGCCGCTGGCCGGAGGCGCTGGAGGCCTACCGCGCGGTGGCCGACGCCCGCGAGCGCGTGCTGGGCGCGGGCCATCCCGCCACCCTGGCCGCCCGCAACGACGAGGCGCACTGCCTGGAGCAGCTCGGCCGCGGCGAGGAGGCGGTGGAGCTCTACCGCACGCTCGCCGCGCCGCTGACCGAGGGTGGAACCGGCGCGGCCAAGTGAACTGACGAGGCGTCAGAAATTCTCTTCCCCTCGCACGCGGGCTGAGGCATCCTGCCCTCCATGCAGACGGAGCTGAGCAAGCGGCTGGGCATCGAGTACCCCGTGTTCGGCTTCACGCCCTTCCCCGCGGTCGCCGCCGCCGTCAGCCGCGCCGGAGGACTGGGCGTGCTCGGTGCGGTGCGCTACGGCGCCGCCGACGACCTCGCCCGGGACCTGGACTGGCTCGATGCCCACAGCGACGGCAGGCCGTACGGGGTCGACGTCGTGATGCCCGCGAAGAAGGTCGAGGGGGTGAGCGTCGCCGACGTCGAGGCGATGATCCCCGAAGGCCACCGGCGGTTCGTCGCCGACACCCTCGCCGAGCACGGGGTGCCGGAGCCGGCGCCTGGGGAGGAGTCCGGCTGGCGGATCACCGGCTGGATGGAGGAGGTCGCCCGCAGCCAGCTCGACGTCGCCTTCGGCCACCCGGTCAGACTGCTCGCGAACGCCCTCGGCCCGCCCCCCGCCGACGTCGTCGAACGCGCCCACCGCCACGGCATCCCGGTCGCCGCCCTCGCCGGCAGCGCCCGCCACGCCCGTCACCACCGGGACGCCGGCATCGACATCGTGGTCGCCCAGGGGTACGAAGCAGGCGGCCACACCGGGGAGATCGCCACCATGGTGCTCACCCCCGAGGTCGTGCGGGCCGTCGACCCGCTGCCCGTGCTCGCGGCGGGCGGCATCGGCACCGGTGAACAGGTCGCGGCCGGGCTGGCGTTGGGCGCCCAGGGCGTCTGGCTCGGCTCGGTGTGGCTCACCACCCGCGAGGCCGAACTCCATTCGCCCGCCCTGCTGCGCAAACTGCTCGCCGCCGGATCCGGCGACACCGTCCGCTCCCGCGCCCTGACCGGCAAGCCCGCCCGCCAGTTGCGGACCGCGTGGACCGACGCCTGGGACGACCCCGCCGGCCCCGGCCCGCTGCCGATGCCGCTGCAGGGCCTGCTCGTCGCCGACGCGATCTCCCGGATCCAGCGCTACGAGGTCGAGCCGCTGCTCGGCACCCCGGTGGGCCAGATCGTCGGGCAGCTCACCGCGGAGCGCAGTGTGCGGGACGTCTTCGACGACCTGACGCGCGGCTTCGAACGCGCCATGGCCCGGCTGGACCGCATCGCCCGACGCGACTGGGGAGGCTGACCCCCGATGTCCGAACCGCCCAACGGCTTTTGGGCGCAGGCCGCCCAGGACCCCGGCCGGACCGTGCTCATCGCACCCGGCGGCGAGCAGTGGAGCGCGGGGCGGCTGCACGGCGCCGCCAACCGCCTCGCGCACGGCCTGCGTTCGGCCGGGCTCGGCCCCGGTGACGCGTTCGCGATCGTCCTGCCCAACGGGCCCGAGTTCTTCACCGCCTACCTCGCCGCCGCGCAGTGCGGCCTGTACCTGGTGCCCGTCAACCACCACCTCGTCGGGCCGGAGATCGCCTGGATCGTCGCCGACTCCGGGGCGAAGGCGCTGATCGCGCACGAGCGCTACGCCGAGCAGGCGCGGTCCGCCGCGGACGAGGCGGGGCTGCCGGCCGCACGGCGGTACGCGGTCGGCGCGATCGACGGCTTCACCCCCTACCCCGCCCTCCTCGACGGCGAGCCCGACACCCCGCCCGAGGGCCGCACCGGCGGGGCCGTGATGAACTACACCTCCGGCACCACCGGCCGCCCTCGCGGCATCCGCCGCCCGCTGTCCGGCAGGCCCCCCGAGGAGACCCACCTCGGCGGCTTCCTGGGGATCTTCGGCATCAGGCCGTACGACGGCAACGTGCACCTGGTGTGCTCGCCGCTCTACCACACCGCCGTGCTCCAGTTCGCCGCCGCCGCCCTGCACATCGGGCACCCGGTCGTGGTCATGGACAAGTGGACGCCGCAGGAGATGCTGCGCCTCATCGACCGCCACCGCTGCACCCACACCCACATGGTCCCCACGCAGTTCCACCGGCTGCTCGCCCTGCCGGACGAGGTCAAGGCGCGGTACGACGTCTCCTCCATGCGCCACGCGATACACGGCGCGGCCCCCTGCCCCGAGCACGTCAAACGCGCGATGCTCGGGTGGTGGGGCCCCTGCGTCGAGGAGTACTACGCGGCCAGCGAGGGCGGCGGGACCTTCGCCCCGGCCGCCGACTGGCTGAAGAAGCCCGGCACCGTCGGCAGGCCGTGGCCGATCAGCGAGGTGGCGGTCCTGGACGACGACGGGAACCGGCTTCCGCCGGGCGAGTTGGGGACCGTCTACCTGAACATGAAGACCGGCGGCTTCCACTACCACAAGGACGAGGCGAAGACCCGCGGAAACCGCATCGGGGACTTCTTCACCGTCGGCGACCTCGGCTACCTCGACGAGGACGGCTACCTCTTCCTGCGGGACCGCAAGATCGACATGATCATCTCCGGCGGGGTCAACATCTATCCCGCCGAGATCGAGTCCGCCCTGCTCACCCATCCCGCCGTCGCCGACGCCGCGGCCTTCGGCATCCCCCACGACGACTGGGGGGAGGAGGTCAAAGCCGTCGTGGAGCCCGCTCCAGGCCACCCGCCGGGCGAGGCACTGGCCCAGGACATCCTCGACCACTGCGCACAGCGGCTGGCGGGGTTCAAACGGCCCAGGTCCGTCGACTTCGTCACCGAGATGCCCCGCGACCCCAACGGCAAGCTCTACAAGCGGCGGCTGCGCGACCCGTACTGGCGTGGCCGGGAGCGCCCGGTGTGACGGTTCACGGCTGTCCCGGGCCGCCGTCGCGAAGGACCCCACCAGCCGTGCGACTGCGGGCCGCGAGTGGTTTCCGCGACCGGGATCGAGCCGGTGTGCGCGGTGCCCGGCGGGGCGAGACTTCGCCCGCCCGGTCCGCGGCGCGGTGCGGCCGAAGACCCGGCCGCCCGCGTCGGCGCCCCGCGGGCCCACGGTCCACCCGACCGCGACCCCGGCCGCCGCGCCCGCGCCCCGGCGCCCCGCCCGCCTCCCGCCGCCGACGGCCGGGCAGGG